>NZ_JBQNBU010000098.1:0-7214 GCF_052169795.1 Catonella sp. | reverse complement strand
AATTTCTTATTGGTAAACTGCTTAGCAACAATCTTATAAATCTTGGTGTATATGATGAAATAGAAAAGGTATTAAATGAGTCAGGAAAAAATATAGCAATGCTAGAGGGCTTAGAGCCTGAGCCATCACTTGGAAACGGTGGACTTGGAAGACTTGCTGCCTGCTTCCTTGATTCTATAGCAAGTCTTGGACTTAATGGATGTGGTGTTGGTCTTTTATATCATTTTGGATTATTTAAACAGACCTTTAATAACTATCTCCAAAGTGCTAACAAGAATGAATGGATTACAGATAAGTCATGGATTACAAAGACTGATTTAAGCTTCGATGTTAAATTCGGAGACAGAACTGTAAGGTCAACTATGTATGATATAGATGTAGTCGGTTATGATAATGGAATAGGTAAGCTTCATCTTTTTGATGTGGATTCTGTGGATGAGAGCCTTGTAGGAAATGGAATTGATTTTGACAAGAATAATATTGAGAAAAATTTAACACTTTTCCTTTATCCTGATGATTCGGATGAGGCAGGACATCTTCTTCGTATCTATCAGCAGTACTTTATGGTAAGTAATGCAGCAAGACTTATAATTAAGGATATGAAGGATGCAGGTCATGATTTACATGAGCTTCATAAATATGCAGTAGTTCAGATTAATGATACCCATCCTACTATGGTTATTCCTGAACTTATAAGAATTCTTACTCAGGAAGAGTTCTTTACTATGGATGATGCAATAGAAGTAGTAAGCAAAACCTGTGCTTATACCAACCATACTATCCTTGCTGAAGCTCTTGAAAAATGGCCGCTTAGCTATCTTGAAAAGGTAGTTCCTATGCTTGTGCCTATTATCAAGGAGCTTAACAACAGAATAAGAAAGAACAATGCAGATCCTAAGATACAGATTATAGATGATGCCGGAAGAGTACATATGGCACATATCGACATCCATTACGGTTTCTCAACCAATGGTGTTGCAGCTATACATACAGATATTCTTAAAGATTCAGAGCTTAATCATTTCTATAAGCTTTATCCTGAACGCTTTAATAATAAGACTAACGGTATCACTTTTAGAAGGTGGTTGCTTTCTTGCAACCATGGACTTGCAAAGCTTTTTGATGAAACTATTGGTACAGGTTATAGAAAAGATGCCACAGAGCTTAAAAAAATCTTAGAGCATAAAGACGACCAAGCTTTCCTTGACAAGTTAGATGAAGTAAAGAGGGCTAATAAGCAGGCTCTTGTAGATTATGTGAAAAAAATGGAAGGTGTAGAGCTTGATCCTAACTCTGTATTTGATGTACAGGTTAAGCGTCTCCATGAATACAAGCGTCAGCAGATGAATGCACTTTATATCATTCATAAGTATCTTGAGATTAAGGCGGGTAAAAAGCCTGAGACTCCTGTTACCTGTATTTTTGGTGCAAAGGCAGCTCCGGCGTATGTAATAGCTAAAGATATTATCCACCTTATACTTGTACTTCAGGAAATAATAAACAAAGATCCTGAGGTAAGCCCATACCTTAAAGTGCTTATGGTTACAAACTACAATGTAAGTTATGCAGAGAAGATAATTCCTGCCTGCGACATCTCAGAGCAGATTTCTCTTGCTTCTAAAGAGGCGAGCGGTACTTCAAACATGAAGTTTATGTTAAACGGTGCAATTACACTCGGAACTGATGACGGTGCCAATGTGGAAATCCATGACTTTGTAGGTGATGAGAACATCTATATCTTTGGTGCAAAGTCTGACGAGGTAATTGAGCACTACAAAAAGGCTGATTATGTATCTCGTGACATTTACAACAAGTCACAGGTAGTTAAAGCTGCAGTAGATTTTATTGTAAGTGATAAGGCTATGCAGGTTGGCAATAGAGAAAATCTCGAAAGACTTTACAATGATATTGTAAACAAGGATTGGTTTATGGCACTT
This sequence comes from Catonella sp., assembly GCF_052169795.1. Taxonomy (GTDB): domain Bacteria; phylum Bacillota; class Clostridia; order Lachnospirales; family Lachnospiraceae; genus Catonella. The sequence goes on along the minus strand of NZ_JBQNBU010000098.1, from coordinate 5,277 downwards.
CTTGATCTTGAAGACTATATTGCCAAGAAGGATGAAATTCTTAAAGACTATGCAGATAGAGAAAAATGGAAGAGAATGGTAGCAGTAAATATGGCTAACGCAGGTTTCTTCTCATCTGACAGAACAATAGAAGAGTATAACAAAGATATTTGGAAACTTAGATAGTATCCGATAAGTGGTATTACACAGGTGTCAAATTTGGATTATCTTTTATAGGACTGCCTGTAAAAAGAGGTTCATTTTTGACACTTGTTATATAAATTGCATGATATATCGGAGAAAGGACAATTTATGAGGAATTGCGGCGTACTTTTACCAGTCAGTTCATTGCCATCAGAATACGGAATAGGATGCTTTTCCAAAGAGGCATATGAGTTTGTGGATAAGCTTGCAGAGGCAGGACAGGGATATTGGCAGATACTCCCATTAGGTCCAACCAGTTATGGAGACAGTCCGTATCAGTCATTTTCTACTTATGCGGGTAATCCGTATTTTGTAGACCTTGAAGAACTTATCAAACTTGGTTTAATATCGGAGGCAGAACTAAAAAAGTTCAATTTTGGCAAGAATTCTAAAAAGGTTGATTACGAAAAAATATACAATTCAAGATTTAAGGCACTTAAGATAGCTTTTGACAATGCTAAAAAACTTATTGAAGCAGGCAGGTTTAATATTGAAAATGCCGGAACTTTGGATGAGTTTAAAAAGGCGAACAGTCTTTGGTTAGAGAACTATTCACTTTTTATGGCTATTAAAGATTCCTTAAAGGGAGTGGCATGGAGTGAGTGGGAAGATGGTCTTAGGCTTAGAAAGCCTGAAATACTTAAACAGTACAGAGAAAAACTTGCTGATGAAGTTGAGTTCTATGCATTCATTCAGTGGATGTTTGATATACAGTGGAAGAAGCTTAAAAAATATGCTAATGAAAAAGGAATAAAGATAATTGGTGATGTGCCTATTTATGTAGCCTTTGACTCAGCAGATGCCTGGGCAAACCCTGAACTTTTCCAGTTTGATGAGAATTTCACTCCTATTGCAGTAGCGGGCTGCCCGCCAGATGCATTTTCATCTACAGGTCAGCTCTGGGGTAATCCGCTTTATGATTGGGATTATCACAAGGAAACTAAGTACGAGTGGTGGATGAAGCGCCTTGCAAGGGCCTTTGAGCTTTATGACACTGTAAGAATAGATCATTTCAGGGGCTTTGACACCTATTATTCCATTCCTTATGGTAGAAAGGATGCTGTTGTAGGTAAATGGAAGAAGGGTGCAGGCTATGCTCTCTTTGCAAGGATGAAGGAAGTGCTTGGAGAGGTGGATGTGATAGCTGAGGATCTTGGCTACCTTACACCTTCTGTGATAAAGCTTGTTAAGCGTACCGGTTATCCGGGTATGAAGGTTATTCATTTTGCTTTCTACGGTGGAGCTGAAACTACCTATCTTCCACATAACCATGTGGCTAATTCTGTTGTCTATACAGGTACACATGACAATGATACTACCCTTGGATGGTATCGTTCTTTAGATAAGAAAGTAAAGAAGTTTGCGAGGGAATATTTAAATATTCAAACTGAGGATGAGAAGGAGATTGTTTGGGAATTGCTTAGAAATGCTTATATGAGTGTAGGCAATCTTACTATTATTCCTATGCAGGATTTCTTGTGCCTTGGAAGTGAAGCAAGAATAAATATTCCATCAACTCTTGGTGGTAACTGGGAGTGGAGAATGAGCAAGAAGGATTTTACAACAAAGCTTGCTAAAAAGATGAAGAATCTTGCAGAGACTTATGGCAGGGTAGCAGTCAGGGGTGACGATAAGGAGGAGGAATGAATCCATTTACCTTGTTAAAATACAAAGCACAGCTTGAAAAGAATCATCCAAAAGCAGCAGAATTTGTAAAAAGAGTAATAATGCCCGGACTTCCTGAGGGCACTGTAGTTGAAGTTTCCATAACCAAACCGGGTGAGGAGACAAAGACTTCGAATATTAAAGTTACCAAAGAAGACATTGATATGTTTGATGAGGTAAGAAAGACTAAAAGCAAGTAGAAAAATATTTATTTTCACATGAGGAGAAGGGTATCCCTTCTCCTTTAAAAATATAATAATTTTTAGTTCGCAGTACAGATTTCGTTGAAAATTTTGAAAATTCATGTTATTATCATCTTGTTATTTGATTTTATTTTTAATTGACTAATTCTTAGATTTCATTTTCGAAATCAAATTCCAGTAAAAAATGAAGGTCAGGGATATGCTGTGGCTTATTTTGTATGTCTAAACAGGTTAGATTTAGACACTAAAACCAATGCAAATTTGGGAGAACTTGTTGTGTATTGTTAAGAAAAGGGGTAAAATGAAGAATAAAGATATAATTGAGAAAATTTTATTGGGTTTTAATGATGTATTTGCAGATGTTGTAAATGGAGCTGTATTTGATGGAAAAGAAGTTGTAAAAAGTGAGGAATTGTCAGATGTAAGCCCTGTTACACAGTTTAAAGATGATAAAAGCAATCACCGTGAGCAAATCAGGGATGTTGCCAAATTATGGGAGAAAAAGGGAGTGATATTTTCTTTCATTGGCATTGAAAACCAGACAAATCCGGATAAAGATATGATATTAAGAGTGATTTCTTATGATGGAGCAACTTATAAAAGCCAGATAGGAAATGAGCATATTTATCCTGTATTTACGATAGTAATTTACTGGGGGAAAAGTGAATGGAAGGTTCCTACAACACTTAAAGACAGGCTTGATTGTCCTGATGAACTTTTAGATATAGTTTCTGACCATAAATTTAAACTTATTGATATGGTAAGACTGTCAGATGAAGATATAGAAAAATACAAAGGTGACTTTAATTTGATTGCAGGAATTATAGGAAATCCTGACAGTTATGAACCTGAGAACAGAGAAATTAAGCATCCAGAAGTAGTTTTAGATTTATTAGATGCAGTGATAGGAGATAAAAGATTTGGAGAAATAAAGGATGAGATTGTAAATATCAAAAAAGAAGGGAGAAAGGTGGATATGTGTGAGTTTTTAGATAAAATTGAAAATCGTGGAGTTGAAAAAGGAAGGCTGGAAGGTAAGATTGAAGGAAAACTTGAAGGAAAACTTGAAGGAAAACTTGAAGGAAAACTTGAAGGCAGAAACGAGGGAGAAGAACTTGCAACCTTGCGTATAGCTAAGAATTTTAAGGATAGCAAGGTCGATGTAGAAATTATAGTAAAGGCAACAGGACTTACTAAAGAGCAGATAGAGGCATTATAAGAAGACTATAAAAACACTTTGAAATTTTTATTTTCCAATCAGATAATTTGTGGTATAATGTGAACACTTAATGACAAATTATGGTATAAAAATTAATGGAGGTAGTTATGACGGCGGAAGAGTTTAAAAACCTGCCTTATATGGTTATTCCGATTGAACTGGAAAATGGTAAGGTTGTTCACTGTGAAGTGCTTTCTATCTTTCCGGTGAATGGGAAGCAATACATTGCACTTATAGATAAAGATAAAGAAGACAGTGAAATTTGGCTATATAGATTTGTTCCTGTTGGAGCGGAAGACTTCAACATAGAGGATATTGAAAGTGATCAGGAATTTGAAAAGGTAGAAGATTATTTTAATCAGATGGTCGAATCAGCTGAAATAGATACAATCATTGATGAAAAATAGAAAGATTAATACACAGGAGATAAGAAAATGAAACAGGTAAGAACAAGATACGCACCAAGTCCAACAGGAAGAATGCATGTAGGAAATTTAAGAACAGCTCTTTATGAGTTTCTTATAGCTAAGCATGAAGGAGGTTCATTCCTGCTTAGAATAGAAGATACGGACAGAGAAAGATTTGTACCGGAAGCTCTTGACATCATTTACAATACAATGAAGGCTACAGGACTTAAACATGATGAAGGTCCGGACATAGGCGGAGACTACGGTCCTTATGTGCAGAGTGAAAGACAGGCTTCAGGCATTTATCTTAAATATGCAAAAGAACTTGTAGAAAAGGGAGAGGCATATTATTGCTTCTGTGATAAAGAAAGACTTGAAAGCCTAAAGCAGACCATAGAAGGCAAGGAGGTAATGGTTTATGACAAGCATTGTCTTCACCTTCCAAAAGAAGAGATAGAGAAAAATCTTTCAGAGGGCAGGCCTTATGTTATACGCCAGAATATTCCAAGAGAGGGTACTACTACTTTTAAGGATGAGGTTTACGGAGAGATAACCGCACCAAACTCTGAGCTTGATGATCAGGTGCTTATTAAATCAGATGGCTACCCAACCTATAACTTTGCAAATGTAGTAGATGACCACCTTATGGGCATTACACATGTAGTACGTGGAAATGAGTATCTTTCCTCTACACCTAAATACAACAGGCTTTATGAGGCATTTGGCTGGGAGATACCTACCTATATTCACTGCCCGCTTATTACAAATGAAGAACATCAGAAGCTCTCAAAACGCAGTGGGCATAGTTCATACGAAGATTTGATTGAGCAGGGATTTGTACCTGAGGCAGTAGTGAACTTCATAGCCCTTTTAGGCTGGAGTGCAGAAAGCGGAACTGAGATTTTTGACCTTGAAGGACTTATAAGAGAGTTTGATTACACCAGAATAAATAAATCACCGGCTGTATTTGACATGGTTAAGCTGCGTTGGATGAACGGTGAATATCTTAAGGCTATGGACTTTGACAGATTCTTTGAGATGGCACTTCCATATCTTAAAGAGGTTATAACAAAAGACCTTGATCTTAAGAAGATAGCAGAGCTTGTAAAGACCAGAATAGAAGTTTTACCTGATCTTAAAGAGCATATAGATTTCTTTGAGGAATTGCCTGATTATGATATAGCTATGTATACACATAAGAAGATGAAAACTAATAGTGAAAGCTCCTTACAGGTACTTCGTGACCTGCTTCCGTTACTTGAAGCAAGTGATGATTATTCCAGAACAGGTGTTGAAGCTGTACTTATGGGATATATTCAGGACAAGGGTATAAAGAACGGACAGGGACTTTGGCCTATAAGAACCGCTGTTTCCGGCAAGCAGATGACACCGGGCGGAGCTTATGAGATAATGGAAATTCTTGGCAAGGAAGAAAGCTTAAGAAGAGTAAGAATAGGTATAGAAAAGCTTAGTAAGGCAGTAGAAGGCTAAAGCTATACAGATAAATTTACTTGTAATGGGAGATTTTACAAAAAAGGGGTTATCTTTGGATAGCCCCTTTTAGATAAGTAGGAGGAAAGGTGGAATACAGTAAACCACA
>NZ_JBQNBU010000097.1:0-7338 GCF_052169795.1 Catonella sp. | reverse complement strand
CTTAAAAAGACAAAAATATCCGGGGAAGATTTTTATAAACCTATTATGGTTTCTCTAAAATCTACCTCGGTTTTGTTACATAATGAACGGCACATTCAGGTATCGTTATGAAATATACAAAACTGATTTGCACCATCTAGGCAAATCAAGTTACATTGCTTTTACATCGTTGAACTCCATCAACTCTGGCCTTTGTTGCTATTAGCTTTTCTTCTTTACCATGCGTAGTATATATGCCTTCTTGCTTTTTCTTCATCCAATCCTTCTCGCAAAACTATCAAGTCTACATACCTTTAATCAAAACTTCAATTCCTTTAATTCTGCAATAATCTGTGTTTCTTTCTCTCCTAACAGCTCTAAAATCTTATATTCTGCCACCAATCGAAGTCCACCAATGTATCTGCACAAAACGAGCTCTGCTCTGGAATAAACCTTCTTATTTATTAAGCACTCTTTTATTAGGCGTAGTTTTAACTCCGCCTCTTCATCATTAGTACATCCCACATAATTCCAAGATGAACTCGAAATATTATTATCAATAAATACTTTTCTATATGGAACATTTCTGCAATAAGGCTCGGTATTAGCAATGCTATCTAGAATCTTATCGGCAAGTAATGATTCCTCAACCAACATAGTTTTTGCTGGTCTTTCTTCAAATGGATGGCCACCCTTGCCAAGCCCTCTATCAGTTCTCGTACTATATGTAAGCTTGTTATAAATATATTTTATTATATATTGTTGCCACTCAAATGAATAATTCTCTACCTTAAATGATGAAAAGTATGCATGTAACAACTCACTTTCCCTTCTATATGCGTATGACAAATCACCATCTATACGATAATTATCTTTAGTTTTCACACGGTCATGTTTCTCTTCAATTATGTTTTCAGGTGGATACTCCTTAGTTTTCTCTACGCTGTGAGCAGGTATCTCATCGATAATTTGGTTTATTAATTTTTTCGCCTCTCCACCTTGAGAATTAACAATTTCAACAAACTTTTTATCTTGTTCTGTTGTATCATTTTCCTTAAATGCCTCAATTATAGCTCCCAAAAAATCACACATGAATTCATCTTCTTGAAAGCTTGATTTTTCTTTATTCATTGAAGGAAATGCAATGCAGTGCTCTTCTGGATTTAATAGCGCTAAATCAGTAGAAATAATTGAACCGCGCAAATCTTCAAACAATGATGTGAAAGCACTAATATCACTCTTGACCTCTTCTCTGGCTTCGTTATATTCCTCTTTTGAAGAATAAATACCTTCTATTTTGTAAACATATAAAACCTTGCTCGTTGCAACATCTGCCTTAATAACATCAACTACTTTCAATAAAGTATCAGCTTCATCCCCATTATCTGGTCTTAATACAAACATATAAATATCAGATTTGGCAATTTTCGTTGCCGCTACCTTTCCTGAAACTCCTGGAGTATCAGTAAATTCAATTGAACCAAGCTTACACTCACGTAATAATTTTTTTGCATAATCACTTGGTTTTTGATACACATCAATATAAGAATCAGATGACTGAATTGCATCATACTTCTTCTCAAAATCTCTAATTTCTTTAATAGCACTCTCAATTTCTTTCATCTCATCTAAATCAGTCATTGAATACATACGATTCAGTAGTTTACCTAATTTGGCGTTGAAATTACTAAGTTCTTCGTCTTCTTTTTTTTCTCCTACATATAAGCTATTAAAGTTGGAGTGAAAAACATAACTCTCCTCTGCCACTTGCTCTGAAATTCTCACATTTATCGGGCAGGCAGTCTTATCTTTGCTATTTCCACAGAATAATTGCACATAATTCTTTCTATTTAAATTATGAAAGATTTTCCAACTCGTGCTCTTCCTATAAGTGCAATTTTCTTTGATGATAAATTGTTAATTGCAATCATATCGTACTTTGAATCTTTATTCTTACCATTCATATAAGCTGCAATATCTTCCGCTTTCCAAAGCGGTCCTGATCCTACCTCCATATATGGAAGCAGAAGTTTAGGGTCTCTGTCCCTCCAGTTAGCAAAACTGATATTTTTTGTACAGTTTTTAATCCACATTATTACGGAGCATTTGTCTGTTTATCAGTTTCTTTTTAAATCAAATTATTTCTATCCGGCTTTGAGTCCACTCCAGCCCGAAAGAAAAACTCACTAAACTCATCTGTTTCAAATATCTCCAACAACTCTCTCATATTCCATATCAAGTTTGCCGTAGGTATGTCCTTCCTATCAAGCCAGAACACTTTTCCTTCTTCTGAAGACTTTATTTTTCCTTCATACTTATTGGTTTTATACAGTAATACAATATATCTTGTTCCATCTTCCTGGATCCAATCCTTAAAACCACATGGTTGCAAGTCTGAAATTGTGAGACCTGTCTCTTCCTTAATTTCCCTTATCATCGAATCCCTCAAAGATTCTCCTTCTTCAACATGACCGCCCGGAAATACCAATCCCCCCTTATATTTTATACCTACCTTTTCCTGAACCAAAACCGCATCGTCATTATATATAAGACACATATTTGTTAATTCAATTTCTGTTTTCCTATCCATACACTATCATCCTTTCAAAAAAATTAATATACCAAATTCCAATAATTACATCAATTCCTTTTTTGTTTTGATACTTATTGTATGTAGACTAATTGTATGAAGGCGAATATCATATAGTATGGAGGTAGTCATCATGGAAATTATAAAAGTTTTTGGAAGCAATGTTAGATATTATAGAACAAAAATGGGCGTTTCCCAAGAAAAGTTTGCTGAAATGTGTGGTCTGCACAGGACATACATTAGTGATATTGAGCGTTTCAATCGCAGTATATCTCTGGATAACATCCAAAAAATTGCAGATGCAATAGGGATAGATACATATAAGCTTTTTATTGAGAATACTGAGGAGGAAACATAAATCATGGGTGCATACGAAGGATTAAGCAATTATCTTGAAAGACCGTTATGTGATTATGCTATTTCTTTAGGATACGATGAATCAAATATTTTGATTCTTGAAGGTGATGTTAATAACCTAAGAAGTAACCACTTAAACATATATCAAAATCTCTTATCCTGTCAGCATCACTCCGACCGAAGAACTCCATTAGAGTATGGTCAAGACCTTGTGGCTTCGTGGGTTTTTGAAGACTTCTTTATCAATGAAATGCAAAATGCAGGATTTGATATACAACTTTCAGGTGCCGACCGAACAAGATTGATTCTACCAAATCAAAGAACCTCAACTATCAGCGATTATATTGTCCGTACAAATACTGGCTATGAAATAACAATGGAACTAGTAAATGATTATACTGGATTTTGGTATCGGACTCATAAACTACATTTGAGAGACAACAAATACCTGCAGCTCCAAAGAAATCATAGTTTACTACTTGCCATTGCTTTATCACCCAATTGTCAGAAATTCACTATTTTTGATTTTAGACAAGATATTCCCGCAATAATGATCCCTTCACACCGCCCTTATGGTGGAAAACCAGCTTATGAACTATCTGTTGAGGCTAATTCCTTATACAATTTTTCATTCACAAATGTTAGAGAAACTATTTTAAATACGCTAGGAGGATTTTAATTATGGCACAGAGAAACAGAGCCACCGGATGGCAACACGCAAAATTATCAGGTCACACTAACGAAGCTCGAGTGAAAGAGCTGCTAGATAGCAATATTGAGTACGGCAAAGAATTTATGACTAGACTAGGTATGGCTCATGAAATTATTCAATCCACATCGATTGGTGGTTTACACGAAACAAATGTACCAGGAGTCTTAGGTAAAAAAACAAAATCAAAAACTGATTTGAAAATAAAATGTGAAAGCGGTAAAGACATTAATATTTCCATTAAGAAAAGCCTTGGTGGACAGGTATATTTTGTAAGAGCCGAGCTATTCATTGAGGTTTTTGAGAAACAATTTCACAAATCAATTCCAACAGATGTTCAAAGAGCAATCAAACTATTCTGGGCCGCCGCAAATGATGCCCTTTCTATAATAGAAAAATACGGAAATAAAGCCGAAGCTAAAAGCTACGATTTACAGGTTCGTCACAAAAGCTTAAATGCAACAACATTAAAGTCTTATGATATCAAACTATATAATGCTCTTCTTCAATGGTTTAAGGACAATATATATGAGTTAACAAAGCTTTCATTCACAATGGGAGCCGCACGAGATGAAGACGAATGGTCTGATTATGTATGGTATATTAATCTTTTAGGCGAAAATGATGTTGATGAAGCATTCTACATCTTAGATATATGTAAAGCTGCTGTTAAGGTAGCCAGTTCAGAAACAGTTTATGGAGATAGTAATGGCGGAACTACTATTCAGTTACCATTCGGATTCGTACAATGGCATCAAAGTCAGTTACAATTCCATCATTCATATGAAAAAGTATGTAGTCTGATAGACAGTTTATAATTTGCAAAAATAATTGCCCTCCACAATTTAATAGAGACTGTGAAGGGCAATTGTTTATTTTTCTTGTATTGCTTTGAGCATTTCGTTGGCTATAGCCAACGAAAGCAAAGGTGGAACAGCATTTCCAATTTCTAATCGTTTCATTCCATCGGCACCATAAAACTGATAATCATCCGGGAAACTTTGAAGTCTCGCTCCTTCTCGGATAGACATAGCTCTTGAATCTCGTGGATGAATACACCTAGAGGATGATGGGCAAGCAAAATTTCTTGTAATAGTAGTTGATGGTTTCTCCCACCATAATTTTGCATATGTATTTCCGTATCCGCTTTTCGGTCTTATTTCCTCTGGTAAATCATCTTTTGACTGACCATCCTTTAATGCTTTCATAATTCTAATTAAATGCTCTCCATTCTTTGGTGCACTATGTTCAGTTAACTCTGTAGTACCATTTTTTCTCACAAATTCCAAAAAAGCATTACTTACATCCGTAGCGTATTCATTCTTTGTTTGACCACTACCAATTACTGGTAAATCGCCTATTGCGTCTTTTAATGTGACATGAGGAATCAAGTTGTCTCCATGCATTGGCATCGGATATTCATAATTATTACCATTTAAGAAACCTACAAGAATAACTCTTTCTCTTTGCTGTGGTACGCCATAATCTACAGCATTTAAAACTTTATGCTTCAGTTCGTATCCCAATTCTTCAAATTCTCTTTGAATATTCTTAAATAGATTGCCCTTATCCATACTCAAAATTCCAGTAACATTTTCAAATACAAAGGCTCTTGGTTTAATAATACTCAACACCCTTTTATATTGCATGAACAGATTCGCTCTATCATCCATCTGTCTCTTTCCCAAGGTTGAATAAGACTGACATGGCGGACCACCAACCACCACATCGATAACATTATCACCAATGGCTTCCCTTATTACATCCTCTGTCAAATCATTAATATCACAGTTAATCATATTCACACCTGGATGATTCAATGAGTATGCCTTAGAAATATCTGGCTCAATTTCATTTGCCAAGATTATTTCAAACCCATCTAATTTTGAAAAACCATAACTAAGTCCCCCGACCCCGGCAAAAAGGTCAACTATTTTGTATTTGCTCATTTTTCTGACTCACTATTCTTTATAATATATACTTTCTGACTTTGGAAATTCAACTTCCATCAAAGCCAATCTATCCTTTCCATTCTAATCGGCTTAATGCTTCATATGTGCAATAATTCCCATATCCAATATGAATAAGTTGTTCTCTTAAGGATCTTCTTTCTAACATTCCACCTGCCGTTTCCAAAAGATACAATATCTCCAAATGATATCTCGGCAGGCCATTACTTCGTTTCTTAAGCTCTTTCATATTAACTCAAAGCCTCCACTATATTCTGTGCAATTCTATATACAACAGGAACGCTCACCGAGTTTCCAATCTGTTTATATACTTGCTTTTCATTTGTTTCAGGCAAAACAAACTCCTCCGGGAATCCCTGCATTCTTGCACACTCTCTTGGTGTCATAAGTCTTACAGAGTAGTCATCATAAAAAAATGGAATTCTCTCAAAACGACTTCCCATCGCAGCTAATAATGTAGGACAAATCCCTTCTCTGCTTCTTGACAGGCCCCAATCTGTAAATCTATACACCCGATTTCGTTCTGTCATATATTCCATCATTCTATCCCACATACGATGCCTATTCATGTAGTATTTATCTTCCTGCTTTTCTTTATCATATAAATCAAAAGCAGTTCTAGTTAATGGTACCATATCTGGATATTTAAACTTCGATAAATTCTTCTTAAATTTGAAAGCGACAATATAAATTCTGTTTCTCTGTTGAGGAAGGTTGCCATATTCTTTTGCATTCATTATCTGGAATAAAACAGTATAACCTAATTCTTCAAGTAATCCTTTAATAACCTTAAAAGTGTTTCCGTCATCATGCTTAAGTAAATTCGCAACATTCTCCAAAAAAACAACTCTAGGCTTTATATCTTTTACAACCCTTATAACTTCAAAAAACAAGTTTCCTCGAGGATCATCAAACCCCTGTAATAATCCAACAGATGAAAAAGCTTGACAAGGAAATCCTGCTGTTAAAATGTCAAATTGGGGAATATCCTTTGTTGAAATATTTTTGATATCATCCTCAACCAAAAAACTATCTCCAAAATTTAATCTATATGTTTTACAAGCATATTCATCTATTTCATTTGCCCAAACAATCTCACAACCTGCTTGTTCAAATCCTAAATCTATGCCACCAATTCCAGCAAACATACTTCCAACTTTAATTTTATTTTCTATAATTACTTCATCTCCTTCTTGGCAAATTCCATATAAAGAGTCGCAGCTCTTTTCAATTGTGATTTAATAAATGATGACATATCTGCATATGTATCCGTTTCTATTAATATCTCCACTGTTTTATCATCTATTCTATCTGTATATGTCATTCTATTAATTCTTTTACACCTAGAAACAACATCTGTAGCAGAACGAATAGACATATTTTTTTCATCCCGTAACCACTGCTTAAAAACAACATAATCCATTAGTTTGCCCTCCTTATACAAGATGTGTTAATTATACTACGTCAACGTCAATCACGTCAACGTCAATTTTGCATTCATGTAAAAATTTTGGATTAATAAACAGCAATAATTACCCTAAAAAATAAATGGGCATTATATTATGTTAGTAAATAAACCCCACTCAATCATCCCCCTCCAATCTCTCAGCTGCCTCACTAGGATTTCCCATCAGTTTCAATAAATACTCTTCAAACCTTGGTCTACATATTAGATACCGATTTCCACTATATAAGGCAAATCGTAGCAAAATGTAGTAGTCATTAGTAGTCAA
>NZ_JBQNBU010000096.1:0-7357 GCF_052169795.1 Catonella sp. | reverse complement strand
AAATAATTATGCTTTGGAAATTCTATTGCTAATAGGAGAACGGCGATGAAAGAGTGGATGAAAAAGTTTAGCTTGAAAGAATTTTTTTGGATGACAATAGGTATTGAAATTATGGTGATTGGAATATATTATTTCAAATTTACTAATAATTTTTCATTTGGCGGAGCTACGGGTATAGCTGTTATTTTATCTAAGTATACTGTTGGATGGCTCACTAAGGGGAATATTGTTGTTATATTTAATATTCTGCTATTGATAATAGGATTTATTTTTCTAGGCAAAGAGTTTGGACTAAAAACAGTGTATTGTTCACTTTTGATGTCTTTTTCACTGCAAGGTTTGGAATATCTGACTCCATTAAAAGGTCCGGTTACAAATGAAACAATTATGGAACTTGTATATGCGATATTTTTACCTGCAGTAGGAAGTGCAATATTATTTAATATAGGGGCATCTTCAGGAGGAACGGACATACTTGCAGTGTTGCTTAAAAAGTATACATCAATGAATATAGGAGCGGCACTTATGTCGGCTGACTGTATATTGGCAGCACTTACATTTCCAATATATGGAGTGAAGACAGGTCTTATGTCAATGCTGGGTCTTGGAGTTAAGGCACTGGTTATAGATAATGTTATAGAAAATATTAATTTATGTAAGTATATAAATATCGTTTGTAATGATGCTGAGCCTATCATAGAGTTTATAGGAAAAGAACTAAAGAGATCTGCAACGGTTGTGGATGCAAAGGGTGCATATACAGGACAGCATAAGTTTATGGTTCTTACTGTTGTTAATAGAAGACAGGCAATCTTACTTAGAAACTTTCTTAGGGAAACAGAACCGACAGCCTTTATTATAATTACAAGTACAAGTGAGATTGTAGGTAAAGGATTTATGAGGGCATAAAGGAGAGAATTAATGGGAAAATATTTTGGAACAGACGGCTTTAGAGGAGAGGCAAATGTTGGGTTGACTGTAAATCATGCATTCAAGGTTGGAAGATTTTTAGGATATTATTATGGAAAAGAACATAAAGCTAAGATTGTCATAGGAAAGGATACAAGGAGATCCAGCTATATGTTTGAGTATGCACTTGCTGCAGGACTTACTGCAAGTGGAGCTGACGCCTATCTTTTACATGTAACAAGTACGCCCAGTGTGTCTTATGTGGCACGAACAGAAGAGTTTGACTGTGGAATTATGATTTCTGCAAGTCACAATCCTTTTTATGATAATGGAATTAAAATTATAAATGGCAACGGATATAAGCTTGAATCAGAGATTGAAAATTTAATAGAAGAATATATTGATAAAGAAATAGATGATATTCCGCTTGCAACCGGTGAAAATGTAGGTAGAACTGTGGACTATGTACTTGGTAGAAACAGGTACTTGGGCTATCTTATTTCCCTTCCTACAAAGTCATTTAAGGATGTTAAGGTTGGAATTGACTGTGCGAATGGATCTGCACATCAGATTGCTACGGCAGTATTCAATGCTTTGGGAGCTAAGACTTATGTTATAAATGCTGAGCCTGATGGAGTAAATATAAATACAGATTGTGGCTCAACACATATAGAAAAACTCCAGTCATTTGTAAAGGAAAATAAGCTTGATATAGGTTTTGCTTATGACGGTGATGCAGACAGGTGCTTGGCGGTAGATGAAAATGGAAGATTGATAGATGGAGATGCAATACTTTATATCTGTGGAAAATATCTTAAGAATAGAGGAGAATTAAACAGCAATAAGGTAGTGACCACAGTGATGTCGAATCTAGGGCTTTACAAAGCCTTTGATGAGCTTGGAATAGGATATGAGAAGACTGATGTAGGTGATAAGTATGTAAGTGAAAATATGGTTGCTCATGACTATTCTCTGGGTGGAGAGCAGTCCGGACATATAATTTTTAGTAAGTATGCTACAACAGGGGATGGAGTGCTTACTTCACTAAAACTTATGGATGCTATGATTGACAGCAAGTGTAAAATATCAGAATTAGTAGAAGGTTTTAAGGTTTATCCTCAACTTCTTGTAAACCTTAAGGTGTCAGATAAAGAACTGGTTATGAAAGATGATAAGATTATTAAGGCTAAGGATGAGGCAGAAGAGGAACTTAACGGAAATGGAAGGGTACTTTTGAGAAAGAGCGGTACAGAACCTCTTATAAGAGTTATGGCAGAAGCTGAAACAGATGAAAAATGCAGAGAGGCAGTAGATAAGATAGTTGATGTTATAAAAGCAGAAGGTTATATATCTTAATAAATATGATGTGGGTGTCAAAAGTATTTGATACCCGTTAAGACAGGATTGCTACAGCTTCGATTTTCAGGGTTCTTGCAAAAATATTGAATTTGATATATCATTGAAACAGTTATGCCACAAGTGGGAATAACTGTTTCTTAGTTTTAAATAGAGAGGTAGAAATGGCTGAAAAAGAGAAAAAAAAGTCTGGTAAGAAAACTAACAGGAAAGTTAGGAAAATACAGAATACAAATAAGAGTTTCTTAGAAGAAAATAAGGCTGAACTGGTCTTTATATTGAGTTTTGTAATATCAGTATTACTGTTATTATCAAATTTTAATTTGGCAGGACCTGTAGGGAGTTTTATTAATAAGTTTTTATTTGGAATTATAGGTATGTTTACTTGGATTTTTCCTATATATTTTTTTATGGCTTCACTATTTTTAATTGCTGCAGAAGGTAATAAAAGGGTTGTTAATAAAGTAATTGCTGCAACCGGTTTATTTATTTCGCTTGGTGGTATCGTGGAGCTTATTTCTTATGGAGATTTAAAGGAAATCTCTTGGGGAGCTTTATATACTATGTCTTCTGAAAATAAAAATGGAGGTGGCTTTGTTGGAGGTGCAGTAGCCAAGGTGTTGAATTTGGGACTTGCACAGGCAGGTGCATATCTGGTACTTATAGCGGCTGTAATTGTAATTGTTATATATTTAACAGGTAAACTTATAACTAATGCAGTTAAAGTCAGGGTAACTGAAACCAAAGAAGTAATAGCTGATTATACTGAAGAAGTGGTGTTAGATGCGAGGGCGAGGGCAGAGGAGAGAATAGCGAAAAGAAAAGAACTTAGAGAAATAAAAAAAGCTGAGAGGGATAAGCTTAGGGAAGAGAGAAATTTTTCTGATGAAGTGAAACAGGAAAAGAAACTTGTAAAACTTGAGAAAAAATCAGAAGATAATGATGATAGAGAAAAGATAGAAAAGATAGAAAAAATAGAAAAAATAGAACCCATTAAGGAGAAAGATAAAGAGGTAGAGTTAAAAGAGATAAGCAAGCCTGATAAAGAAAATCTTTCCTTTCTGATACATAGAGCAGATGAAGATAAAATAGAAGATATAGTCGAGAATAAAATAGAAGATGAGGTAGAAGAAAAGAGTGAGGAAGAGCCTTTTTATTTAAAAGAAATAGAAAATAAGTTTGGAAATGGAGAGGATTTTGAAGAAGATGAAGAGGATTTATTTATTCAAGAGAAGTTAGAAGAGGAAATGCCTGAGGATGCACCTATAAAAGAAAATTTTTGGCAGCCTGAAATGTCGGATTATGAAGGGAAAAACAATATAGATATAATGTCAGTTGAAGATGACATAGATGAATATGAAGGTTTGCTTGATGAAGAGGATGAAATCTTTGATGAAGATGTGGCTGACGAATGTAATAAAGAAGATACTGAAGAAAGTGTTGAGGATATGAGTGAGGAGGATGAGGTTGAACAACAATATGGGGAAGTAGAGCCTGAAAAGTCAATTCTTGAACTTGAAAAAGAGATGCTGCTTGAGAAAAAAACTATAACAGGCAATAAGGCTCTTGAATCAGAGTTTGGAAGTAGTGATAAAACTGAAGCAAAGAAGGAAGACATTATCAAGGCAGAAGAAAAACCTATTTCTCCTGTTGTTGCAGCGGAGAAGCCGAAGGAACCACCTAAGCCATATATATTCCCGCCTAAGAATTTGTTAAATAAGGCAAGGGGAGATGAAGAAGGGATAAGTGATGCGGAACTGCATGATACAGCAAGAAAACTTCAGGAGACTTTAGCAGCATTTGGCGTAAATGTTAAGGTAACTGATGTAAGCTGCGGTCCATCTGTAACAAGGTATGAGCTTCAACCTGAGCAGGGGGTTAAGGTAAGCAAGATAACAGCACTTACAGATGATATAAAACTTAATCTTGCGGCTGCTGATATTCGTATAGAAGCACCAATCCCGGGGAAGGCGGCAGTGGGAATAGAAGTACCAAATAAGAAGAACTTGATGGTGTATTTTAGAGATTTAATTGAAAATAAAGCCTTTGACGAGCATCAGTCGAAACTTGCATTTGCAGTGGGAAAAGATATAGGTGGGCAGACTATGATTTCAGATATAGCAAAGATGCCGCATCTTCTTATAGCCGGAGCAACAGGTTCAGGTAAATCAGTGTGTATAAATACATTGATTATGAGTATACTTTATAAGGCTAAACCAAGTGAAGTGAAGCTGATTATGGTTGACCCTAAAGTTGTTGAACTTTCGGTATATAATGGTATACCTCATCTTATGCTTCCGGTAGTAACTGATCCGAAAAGGGCTGCAGCAGCTCTAAACTGGGCAGTAGCTGAAATGAACAGGCGTTACAAGTTGTTTGCGGAAAAAGGTGTAAGGGAAATAAAGGGCTTTAATAAAAAAGTTGGTAAAGATGCACTGGAATGGATGCCTCAGATTGTAATAATTGTGGACGAGCTTGCAGACCTTATGATGGTTTCCTCAAAAGAAGTAGAAGAAGCTATCTGCCGTTTGGCGCAGCTGGCAAGAGCAGCGGGTATTCATCTTGTTATAGCTACGCAAAGACCGAGTGTAAATGTAATTACAGGTCTTATAAAAGCAAATGTGCCTTCCAGAGTTGCGTTTGCAGTATCTTCCCAGGTAGATTCAAGGACAATATTAGATGGAGCCGGAGCAGAAAAATTGCTTGGAAAGGGAGATATGCTGTTTTTCCCATCAGGTTATCCAAAGCCTGTGAGGGTACAGGGAGCATTTATTTCAGACTCTGAAGTATCGGATGTAGTGGAATTTATTATTTCTAATAATGATTCTTCACACAAAGGTTCGGACATTACAGAACAGATAAATACAGTACAGGCAGAAAGCAGTAAAGCGGCTAATCAATCATCAGAAACAAAAGATGATTATGATGAGTATTTTGATGAGGCAGGAAGATATGTTATTGGTAAAGATAAAGCTACAATAGGAATGTTTCAGAGAGTATATAAAGTAGGCTTTAACAGGGCTGCAAGGATTATGGATCAGCTTGCAGAAGCGGGAGTTGTTGGAGAGGATGAAGGAACAAAGCCAAGAAAGATAATTATGAGCAAGGAAGAGTTTGAGGAATTTGTAAATGCAAGGCATAGTAATTAAAAAATAATTAGGATTGACACAGTGGGGGTTTATTAGGTATTATGAAGATGTGAGGAATATTTATAAGTAAAATTAATTAGTAGCAGTGTTAAAAATAAGTTTAAGGGGATGATGGTATGTTTAAAACAGATATTGAAATTGCAAAAGAAGCGGTGATGAAGCCAATAGGAGAAGTGGCAGAGAAGTTGGGGATTACATCTGATGAGCTGGAATTATATGGTAAGTACAAAGCAAAGCTTTCAGATGAACTCTGGGACAGAATTAAGGAGAATGAAGACGGAAAGTTGATACTTGTGACAGCAATTAACCCTACACCTGCAGGTGAGGGAAAGACTACGGTTACAGTAGGGCTTGGAGAGGCGTTTAACAGGCTTGGAAAGAAGGCGGTAATTGCTTTAAGAGAGCCTTCACTTGGACCTTGCTTTGGTGTAAAAGGCGGGGCAGCAGGAGGAGGCTATGCTCAGGTAGTCCCTATGGAAGATTTAAATCTTCATTTTACCGGAGATTTTCATGCTATTACTTCTGCAAACAATCTGCTTGCAGCTCTTCTTGATAACCATATTAAACAGGGAAATGAACTTGGAATAGATACAAATCAGATAGTATGGAAACGCTGCCTCGATATGAATGACAGGGTACTTAGAAATGTTGTAGTTGGACTTGGGGCAGCAGCTGATGGAATTGTTAGAGAGGATCATTTTGTAATTACGGTGGCATCTGAAATTATGGCGGTGCTGTGTCTTGCAAATGATATGAAAGATCTTAAAGAAAGGCTTGCAAAAATTGTAGTAGCTTATAATTTTGAAGGAAGACCTGTTACAGCAGGTGAATTGAATGCTGTTGGCTCTATGGCAGCTCTCCTTAAGGATGCTATTAAGCCTAATCTCATTCAGACTCTTGAAAACAGCCCTGCGATAGTACATGGTGGTCCATTTGCCAATATAGCGCATGGGTGCAACTCTGTAAGGGCGACCAAAACAGCACTTAAACTGGCAGATTATGTAGTTACAGAGGCAGGCTTTGGTGCAGACCTCGGGGCAGAGAAGTTCCTTGATATTAAATGCCGTATGGCAGGACTAAAGCCGGCAGCAGTGGTTCTAGTGGCTACAATAAGGGCTCTTAAGTATAATGGGGGAGTAGATAAAAAGGAACTTGGAAGTGAGAATATAGAGGCTCTTAAAAAGGGTATAGTTAACCTTGAAAAGCATATTGAAAATATACAAAAATTTGGAATTCCGGTTGTGGTTACTCTCAATAAATTTATTTCAGATACAGAGGCAGAACTTGAGTTTGTAAAGAAATTCTGTGAAGATAGGGGATGTGAGTTTGAACTTGCAGAAGTTTGGGAAAAGGGAGGACTTGGTGGTGAAGAGCTGGCTAAGAAAGTAATTTCTGTAATTGAAACTAAAGAATCGAAATATGAACCTATTTATAGAGATGAATTGTCAATTAAGGAAAAGATAGCAACAATTTGTACTGAAATTTACGGTGCAGAGGGAGTAGATTTTGCTCCGGCAGCAGAGAGGGCAATAAAGAGGATTGAAGAGTTAGGCTTTGGAAGTTTTCCGGTATGTATGGCGAAGACACAGTACTCACTTTCTGATAATGCGAGTCTTCTTGGAAGACCTGAAGGTTTTAGGGTGGGTGTAAGAGAGGTTTATGTATCAGCAGGTGCAGGCTTTGTAGTTGTTCTGACAGGTAGTATTATGACAATGCCGGGACTTCCAAAGACTCCTGCGGCATTTGGTATAGATGTAGATGATAACGGAGATATCGTAGGCTTGTTTTAATAAATAAAATAAAATATCCCTCTGAGATGTATAAATTCAGAGGGAGTTTTAATTTTAAAAGTGTTAAATGTTCAGATTATCTCTAAGGCTTTCTCTATTCCAAAGTGTAATTAAAGCATCTTTGGCAGCATCTATAACTTCGGGAGAAAATCT
>NZ_JBQNBU010000095.1:0-7379 GCF_052169795.1 Catonella sp. | reverse complement strand
CTTTTTCCGATTGCTTGATAGCTTACTTTTTCTTTTTTGCTGATCGATCTTAGACTTTCTTCTTTGTAGAAAATGGCTTCTATCAGCTCTCTTTCTTTTTTTGTGAGTGTAGCTAATGCCTTGTTTAATTCTTCGATCTGCATTTTGACCTCTACAATTTTTTCTAAGTCTACTCTTTCATCTATGATATTGTCTACAAAGTGTCCGTCATAGTCCAGTGCTGAAAACGGTATTACATTGTTTTTCCAATCTTTCTTGATAAGGTATTTTTCATGCTCGGTTATCTTCCAATAGGCTTTATAGACTTCTTCACTGACCTTAACCGCTTTTCCTTTGACATAAAGGAAATATTCTTTTTTGTCCATTGTGTAATCCTCCTTTTTCTGCTCTCTGTTTTTGCTTTTTGAGAATAAAAAAAGGAGGACTTCTACACTTTGGCGTAAAATGTCCTCTGAATTGAAAAGAGTTTACCTTTTCTTTAGATGTATTTAACTGTTTGTAATTTGTTGTTTTCCCATCTTCCTAAGTCCATTAAGCATTAAAAACAGTCCTAACATAATCATACTAAAGTCTACGATAGGTTCTGTCCACCAAACTGCTGACGCTCCAAACACCTTTGGAAATAGTAATATTGCAGGAATAAATAAAACTAACTGTCTAAGCATTACAATCATGCCTGCTTTTTTTCCATCTCCTATGGATTGGAAAAATGTAAGTGTCATAATCATAATTCCATATAAGATGAATGTAGAATAAAACATCTTAAAATTTACAACACCAACTTCAATAATCTCCCTTCTCACACTGAATAATGATAGTAATTTTTCTGAACAAAACATTGATGGTATCCATGAAGCTGCTGCAAGAATTGTTGCACCATACATAAAAATCTTCATCGTATCTTTTACTCTTCCGTATTGTTTTGCTCCGAAATTAGCTCCAATAACAGGTTGTAAGCCTTGACTCATACCCCACAGTGGAATAAAGGAAAACATATATAATCGCATTGTAGCAGACATCAAAATTCCCCAATCATCTCCTCCATACGCAAAGGCTTGCTTAAACAAAAATGTTTGCTGTACTGCAAATAAAATTTGCATCATCATTGCCGAACTTCCTATACTAAACATTTCGCTATAAATTGCCTTGTATTTTTGAATTTTATGGATACCCACAAAAGCACTTTTCTTTGAAAAATAGTGGAATGTCAATATTGCTTGTACAATTTGAGATATAACAGTGGCAATAGCTGCACCTTCAATCGCATATTCACCCATCAACTTCATAAAAATAGGATCTAAAATAATGTTTAATATAGCTCCCGCTCCCATAATCATCATAGATTGCTTTAATGCACCTTCGCCACGCATTGTCATATTTCCCGCTTGAGCAAAATTCACAAATATAGAGCCAAAGAAAACTACTCTTAAATATCTCACACCGAGTTCTTTAATATTTCCTTTAGCACCTACCAAATCTAAAAAATGAGGTGCAAAAATCAAGCCAAATATTGTGATAATTACAGAGAAAAATATTACCCAGTAACAAAAATTCCCGAATATTTTATCTGTCGTTTCTTTATCGCCCTTTCCGATTGCTCTTGATAATATTGAGGCACTTCCAACGCCAATCAATGCCGATATTCCACCATTGATTATTGTTAAAGACATGGATACACTAATGGCTGACATAGCATAATCACCAATGAGCCATCCTGCAAACACACCATCCATAAATGGATACAATCCTATGACAATCATCCCGATTATTCCGGGAATTGCCAACTTAAATAACAGTTCTTTAGGACTTTTTGTTAATAGTTGTGTTTTCATATCTTCTTTCATCGTATCATTCTCCTTTACCTATATTTATTTCACAAACTCATATACTTTTCCGTTACATCTATCTATAAATTCATAATCGTGTGTGATTATGATAATTATCTTTCCTTGTTCGGTCATTTTATTAAGAAATCCAATCAAAATATCCATCTGCCTTTTACATAGTCCGCTTGTCGGTTCATCGAAAATTATGATAGGCTTCTTGCTTAGCATTGACATAGCAAGTAATAATCGTTGCTTTTCACCTCCCGATAATGAGTTTGGGTGCATTTCTTTTTTATCAAATAAGTTTACTGTTCTCAAAATTTCATTTTTTAATTCATTCTCCTTAGTAATAGTTGAAATTTCTTGCCATACAGACTCTGTAAAAAGTTGATAATTAACATCTTGCATAATCGCAAAAATATTTTCACATCGTTTTTTTACTTTTACTCCGTTATAAAACACCTCTCCTGTTCCTCTTGTCAGCCCCATCAGCAAATTGATAAAAGTGCTTTTCCCAACACCATTTTGACCAATGATGAAATTGATACCGGATTCAAAGGCAATACTGAAGTCAAAGATTTCCTTTCTTTCATATTTTTTTTTGAAATTCAAACAAGACAATGCTTTACAATCAAGATCTGAAGAATTTTTCTTTAACACTTCTACTTGCTTATATTTCCTGCTTAAAAAATTGTTTTTAGAAATCGCATTAAAACTCCTTAGATTGTGTTTTTCAGAAACCTGTTCAAAGAAATCATCACAAAACTGCTCTTTTGTGTATTCTTTATAAGTTCCATTTTCTATCACACACAATTTATCAAGCATATCTTTCAGATAAAACAATCTATGCTCCACAATGATGATAATTTTCTTTCTTTTTTTCAGTTCCATAATGGCATTCTGTAAATGCTCTATTGCAACCTGATCTAAGGAAGATGAGGGTTCATCCAACAAGATAATTTCATTTTCAGAAATCCCGCAAGCTGTTACTGCAATCAACTGCTTTTCGCCTCCGGATAATTCAAAAATATTTCTGTCCAATAATTCTTTTGTACCTAAAACCTCTGAATAATACCTAATTTTATCTAAAATCAAATTCTTATCTATGTTTCTATTTTCTAACTGAAAAGCCAGTTCATCGGTTGAATTGATACAATAAAATTGTGTTTTAGGATTTTGAAACACTGTGGATATAAATTTAGATCGTTCCAATATCGTCAAGCCAAACAGTGATTTTCCGTTAAATACAATATCTCCTTCTAATTCTGCATTATTGTATTCCGGAATAATTCCATTGATAACTTTTAGTAAGCTACTTTTTCCTGTTCCTGAATGTCCTGTAATGACGGTTACTTCACCGGGTTTGAAAATCATATTTATATTTTTCAATATGCTTTCACCGTCAAAACTCACTGTTAAATTTTGTAATTCAAGCATATTTCCCCCTTATATACAGATAGATTATCCATACCATTATTGAGAAAAATATATAATCCATAAGTCCCATATATGTTTCACTAATACTTGTCCTCTTTTGATTTACAGCCAACCCTTTCGTCATAGCTGATACCGTCAAATCATCTGCTGCTTTTGACAAGCACATCAATAATGGCACAAATCTATATTCAAATAATAAAATTGGACTCTTTATTAACTTTTTAAGCGTCAATCCTCTCAAACGCATAGCTTTTTTTATATGACTATAATCAATCCTTGCTGCATAAAAGAAACGTACCATTACCGTCAAGGGAATGGCTATTTCATCAGGACATTTCATTTTTTTTAATGAGTAAATGCTTTCTCCAACATTTGATGTAAGTATGGTATATCTCCCCATCAAAAATGCAGGAAGAATTTTTTTAATAACCATTACTATTATCAATAAAATTGCAACCATAGGATTGTAATTAAGCCCTATCAGAAATTTATCAGCAGCATAAACAAACAAAAGAGTAGCCACTCCAATAATAGCTACTCTTGTATATTTTGCGTGAATTAAAAGTATTATCGGAATTGTGGATATTAAAATGGCTTGCACGAAATACTTTGTTTGAATATTGCCTAATACCATCACATATGAAAGAACTATCGTCATAAAAAGTTTTGTACGAAAATCAAGTTTGATTATCATCCTAACTCTCCATGAAATCTTATTTTTCCATACCGGCTTTTTTGAAGTGTTTTTTTAGAAATGCCATTCCAATGCTGCAACCTATATATGCACCGATAATTCCTACTATTGCCATTACAACAATAATCCAATTCGGCATAACACTAAGCATCTTATCAATGAACTCTTGATTGTATCCTTGTTCTAACATTTGCTTAATATATTCATTTCTCGATATAAAAATTGGAAGCCAATTTCCTAACGTGCAAAGAGGAGCAATTGAAAATGCTAATCTTGCTTTCTTTACATTGGTATATTCTCCTGATTTCAAAATTATTTCAGCAATAATACCGGCAATAACAGCAGTTAATAATGCCCAAGGTCCATGTCCCATAGCAACATATATCAATGCAATCAATAATGATTGAATAAAAATCATTCCTCTTTTTTTAATCTTGGTAGAATATAGCATATTTACAGGTCCTACCAAAACTCCCTGTGCAAATGGGACAACCGGCATTAAAACCGGAACCATTGCTAAAAATGATCCAATCATCATAAATATGAATCCTAATACGGAAAATAATCCTATATTGATTAAATCCTTTACCTCTAATCGTTTGCTCATTTGAAACCTCCTAATTGTTTTAATTTTTCTTTTCTACATCAACAATATAATTTATCATTGTTTCTTTTATATATCGTTTATGCTCGCTATAAGACTTTCTCGCACCTAAAATTTCTGAACTTAATATCAATCCATTGATATAATTCACTAAAAAACCGTCACCAAATATATCTGCTTTAATTCCAAGCTGCTTGGCGATTAAACTTAGCTCATTAGTCGTATTAAGTTTCAATTCTTGATACAACTTTTCAAAATCCTCATTATATTTTTTTGCCTGTAAAAGGAGCGTATATAATCTCATCAAATCTGTATCAGCCAGTGACTTATCAACCAAAATATCACCCATTTGCTGATATTTATCTTTGCCTCGATTATTTTCCAAATACTCATTTATCAAGCTGTTTCTGTAATCATTACCATCAAGCATTAAGTCTTTAAGCATTTCATTTGTACTTGCATAATGATGATAAACACCCCCTCTACTCATACCTATCTCTGTAATGACATCTTCCATCGTTGTGCTTTGAAAGCCTTTTGTTAAAAAACATTTTTTTGCAGCTTCTCTAATTTTCTTTTTTTTGATTTGTCCTACTTTTTGTTTTTCTTCTTTCAAAATGAAGACCTCTTTTCTACTCAACAAATAAAAACCGACAATGTCGTCGGTTTTTATTATATACTATATGATAGTTAATGTCAACTAACTATTGTATATCATTTTTGTTTTTTAAATATTTTTCTATACTCACTTACCGGTATCCCTGTTCTTTTCAAACTCTTTAGCTTTTCCTGTTTTTTCTCCTCTCTCCTTGCCTTATATCTATCCTCATATTCTTTTTGCTTGCCGTTTTCTTTACGCTTAAGGTAGTTTTGATGAAGTCTGTCTTTTCTTGCCCTTTCTTTTTCTTCCTCCTCCCTTAATTTCTGCATTTCTTCTTCAGATAATTCTTCTTTCGGCGGTTCATAGTTGCCGATAAAGTTGAAGTAGATTTCGACTTTCTGATTGGCGGTTTGACTGCCTTTTCGATCTCGTTCGTGAATTAAGATTTTTTCTACAAACTCGTTGATGATGGTAGGTGTCAGTTCGTCAAAGTTATCATAGCGTTCAATCAACCGGATAAACTTCTTGGCTCTGTCGGTTTCTTTTTCGTATCGCTTGATGGCTTTTTCCAACCCATCGATTTCTTTGCTGAGTTCTCTTTGCTCTGTTTCATACTGATTATTTAAGATTTCATGTCGGGTATTCGGTATCTTCTCCAGTATCATATCTTCATATATCCGACACATTAAGCATTCCAGTTCCTGAAGTCTGTTTTTACTATCTGTGAGCCTTGTCTTTTTCTTTTCCATTTCCATTTTCTCGCTTTCTTCCATTTCGTTTTGAATGGAATGGAGAAAGGCTTCGTTATCTTCATCAAGGCTTTTCTTAATGTCTTGTAAGGTGCTTTGAATGAGCTTTAAGACTACTTCTGCTTTTATCCTGTGAGCAGATGGACAAAGTGTTCCACAAGGTGCTTTTGTGTAGGCACTGCAAGTATAATAGGGGATATTCTTGTAGTTGCTTGTTCTATGTACATACATTTTACTGCCACAATCCGAACAGTACATAAGCCCTGTAAGGGGATGGTATTCTCCCCAACCATCAGGATACCTTTTTACATTTCCTCTTATCCTTTGAACATTGTCAAATGTTTCTTGGTCTATAATTGGCTCGTGGGTATTTTCAAATATCAACCAGTTATCTTCAGATACGTATTTACTTTTCTTGTCTTTGAAATGTTTTCTTGTTTTGAAATTGACTGTATGCCCTAAGTATTCCTGTTTCTTTAAGATACTTGCAATCGTGGAGCTGCACCAACGATACGGATATTCAAACACTTTGCTTTGATGTAGTCCATATCCCAATTTCTGCTGATGATAGGCGGGTATATCTATCTTGTCGGCTTCTAATATTCTTGCAATTACCTCCTTTCACTCAAATTCTCCAATAAAAAAAGAATTAAGCAAAACATTTTTCACTCAAATAGTGATGAAGTGTTCTTCTTAATTCTATTACTCCGGCCGCAAGCTTATACTTTGCATACTGCCTCACTGCAAAGTGTTCAGGCTCTTTTGCTGCAAGCTCATCAAACATCATATCCACAGGGTTTTTAAACTCCTCATCATCTTCCCTTACTTCCATTGCATTTATCATTTCAAGCAGGGTGGAGAAGTTCTGCTCTTCCTCAGGTGCCTCATAGTGTATGTAGCCTATAAGTGCCGTATATAGAAGGGTTTCGGCTTTCAGCCAGAAGTCGTCACTTCCCTTGCTTTCCCCCTTAGTGTTCGCAATAAGTGTCGTAACCAGCTTTAATATGTCCTTTTCTGAATGGATATATGCAAACGGATTATAGTGCATTGATTTTGTAAAATTTATTGTATTAAACACCTTAATCCGGTATCCGTTCTTATAAAGGGCATTTCCGACTTCCCCTATAAGGCTGCCTTTCGGATCAGTAACCACATAGCTTGAATGCATCTGCAAAAGATTTGGCTTTATAAAATACCTGGTCTTTCCTGAGCCTGAACCGCCTACCACAAGCACATTTTTATTCCTCGCATATTTTGGAACCTTCGGCCTTGAATTCATGGTAATCCTTTCAGTCTGAGACAGGATTACATTTTCTGAAAACACCTTATCTTCAAACGGTTCAATATCGGAATGCCTGCCCCAGAGAGCGTTTTGTCAAGTACCTTTTTTGATTTATTGACGATTTTTATTTTGATGTAGTTTTTCAACTTAAATGCAACATGGTGTTGCACTTACTCTGACAGGTAC
>NZ_JBQNBU010000094.1:0-7390 GCF_052169795.1 Catonella sp. | reverse complement strand
TTATGGAATTGATGACAAAATTTCGAAGTGAATGGGGATTGAAATATCCGGAAGAGGAGTGGTAGATGTATTTAATTGAATTCAGTAAGCAGGATGATAAGGATAAAAAACCACAACCATATGAGAGAATGGATGGAAATATGATATCGTATTTTCGATAACGTATTTTTAATAAAAATGAATTTGGTATCTTTTGGATTATGAGAAAAAAATAAAGTTGTGAATGAATTACAAATTGAATTAAGGAGGAATTATGTTCTGGGATAAAGTTGCAGGATTATATGATTTGTTTGAAAATATCTATAATAAAAAAGTATATAGGGAAACAGGAATAAGCGTAGCAAAATATATTAATCAAAATGATACAGTCCTTGAGTGCGCTTGTGGAACAGGTGCGATAGGCATATATATTGCCCCAAAGTGCAGTAAACTGTACGCAACAGATTATTCTACAGGAATGCTAAAGCAGGCAAAAAAGAAGCTTAGTCGATTTGATAATGTAATTATTAAGAAAGCTGATATTACCTCATTAAAAGCGAAAGATTGCTCATTTGATGCGGTTGTAGCGGGTAATGTAATTCATTTATTGCCGGAACCGGAAGCCGCCTTAAGGGAATTAACTCGTGTATGTAAAGATGGTGGTAAACTTATAATTCCAACATACATAGAAGGCGATAAAAGAACTAATAAGCTGGCAGTTAAGTTATTAGAGAAAATAGGGGCAAATTTTAGCAATAGATTTGATGAGGCATCCTATAAGAGATTTTTTGAAGAAATGGGATATGATGATGTTACATTTGAGATTGTAAGAGGACGAATGTCTTGCGATATTGCTATTATCAATGTGAGTAAATGAAAAGAAGTTGAAACGGTGGCCGAGGAAAAGCCGATAAGCCAGAAAATGTTCATGGAAATTTAATAGCAAATTTGAATTTGGAGGTAAGAAAAATGGAAAATTGTAGTTGGTGCAATCTATCTGAAAAAGATAAACAGTTTCTGGTGTACGAAAGTACATTTTGGTCTATTTTTCTTGCCGATGAACAGGATTATATCGGACGATGTATTTTGGTTTTAAAGCGTCACTGCGGTTCATTGTCAGAACTAACAGATGATGAATGGGAAGAGCTTCACAAGCTTGTTTATAAAGTAGAGACCTGTATTAAGACTGCTTTAGGAGCAACCTTAAGTAATTGGAGTTGTTTGATGAATAGCTTCTATAAAGATTCAGATCCTAACCCTCATCTTCATATTCATGTTAGGCCAAGATATGATAAACCGGTGATGCTTAACGGAAACACATATATTGATAACGAGTTTGGTCATCATTATACCGTAAATAAAAACCGATCAATACCTGATAAAGATAAAGAAAAGGT
Organism: Catonella sp.; assembly: GCF_052169795.1. Lineage (GTDB taxonomy): Bacteria > Bacillota > Clostridia > Lachnospirales > Lachnospiraceae > Catonella. The sequence continues at coordinate 6,014 of NZ_JBQNBU010000094.1, read as the reverse complement.
GTTTACGCTGATAAAGGAATGGCTGAATCGCTAAATTTCACTAAATGCAACTTTGCCAGTGAGTATCTTTTGAATGATCCGACTAACTTTCCAGAACAGTGTCTCAGGGTATTATAGTGTGTCGTCGACACGAGATCGGTGATGGCTTAACTGGGATGAAAGAATTGGATAATCAAGTGGTTGCAGCAAAATTTGATAACAAAAATACTTCAATACAGTTTGCGGAAACGTTTGCGGAAACTCAATTAATATTTTTACTACTAAGCTTCAGTAATAACTTGCTAAATATTGCTCTGATTTTCTGTGTTACGTCATTTCTGAGCATTTCACAATAATCTTGTAAATCCTTATAAAATAGGATGTTTTAGAGCAATAGGAGGTAAATGATGACACCCATAAAAGTCCTATTCATCTGCTACGGCAAAATCGTATTTTTCTCTGAAAATGCCTTAAAATCAAGGTTTTGAGAGTGTAAGAGAGTGATTTGTGCCCCTATTTTACACCTGTTTTTGAAATTGCTAATTAATTGACCATTGGACTGTCCATGATAAAAATGAATAGTTATGAAGGGGAGGAGAAGCTTCGGATAGGGGCTTCTTTTATTTATTGGTCAAAGTATGAGATTAATAGCAAGGTTAATAAATTCAAAAGTTAAAATTGTAAAGTAGACTTTGAGTATACTTTATGGTAGACTTTATAATTATAGAGCAGTGAGGTTGTCGTTGGAAAGAAAAGGCTCCAAAAGGGATGGAATGAGATAAATCACAGGTTTCCTTAAGATGAAAAAGGGTGTGTATAATTGCATACCCTTTTATTTAATTATGAAATGTGATATAATTTACTCAATGAGTAAAGGGGGTAGCTATGGAAGAAAAGACATTTCAGAATAGGATGAAAGAATTGCGGGAATCCACAGGGCTTAATAGAAAAGAGTTTTGTGAACAATTTGATATTCCTTATAGAACAGTGACAGAATGGGAGTTAGGGCATAGAAATGCTCCATCATATGTATTTAGATTTTTGGAATATTATATTCGCATGCAGGAGTTGATGAAAGAAAAGGGAGTTGAGAAAATTGTAAGCGAGGATGGTGATGAGGATGAAAGACAATAGTAACAAAGACAATGAACTTATTTTATTTGAAACAGAAGACAGAGATGTAACATTATCAGTGCCGGTGAATCAAGAGATGGTTTGGCTGAGTAGAAATCAAATGGCTGAGCTGTTTGATCGAGATATAAAGACTATTGGCAAACATATCAATAATGCATTGAGTGAAGAATTGGATAATTCAACTGTCGCAAAATTTGCGACAGTTCAAAATGAGGGTGGTAGAGAGGTTGAAAGATTTATTGAGTATTATAACCTTGATGTTATCATTTCTGTCGGATATCGTGTTAAATCTAAGCGTGGTGTGGAATTTCGTAAGTGGGCAAACTCAGTGTTAAGACAGTATATATTGAGGGGATATGCGGTGAATAATAATCGTATCGCACAGCTTGGTGAGGTAATACAGATTATGAAGCGTACACAGAATTCATTGGATAGTAAGCAAGTTCTTTCAGTTATTGAAAGATACAGTACTGCTCTGGATTTGCTGGATGCTTATGATCACCAGAATATGTCCAGACCAAAAGGTAATGCAGCAACATATGTGCTTACATATGAAGAATGTATGGAGATAATTGCAAGTATGAGATTTGGTGATGAATCAGACATTTTTGGAAAAGAAAAAGACGGCTCCTTTGAAGGAAGTATCGGTAATATTTATCAGTCTTTTGCCGGACAGGATTTATATCCGACTCTTGAGGAGAAGGCAGCACATTTATTATATTTTGTAACCAAGAATCATAGTTTCTTGGATGGAAATAAAAGAATTGCTGCGACAATGTTTTTGTATTTTCTGGATAAGAATGGAGTACTATTTGTTGATGGTGAGAAAACAATTGATGACCATACACTTGTAGCCCTCACAATTATGATTGCCGAATCAAAACCGGAAGAGATGGAAATGATGATTACCATTATTATGAATTGCATGAAATAAGACTAAGTGGAGATTATTGTTTAGAAAGAACGAATAAACAATGAAATAAGTCAAAATCAGAGTTATCGAGATTTACTTACGACGAGGATGATGTTTTGCACCAGACAAAGTTGTGAGTATAAACAAATTAAGCAAAGTAAAATGCCATCTGTTTTTGAAAATGTTAAATTAATAACATTTGGACTGTCTACGATAAAAATGAAAAGTTATGCCAGGGGAGAAGCTTCGAAGACGGGCTTCATTTCTTTATTGGGCAAAGCACGAGATTAATGGCGAAATTAATAAATTCAAAAGTTAAAATTGCAAAGTAGACTTTGAGTAGACTTTAAGGTAGACTTTATAATTATAGAGCAGGGAGGTTGTCGAATGAATTTAGGCAAAGGCAAGGATGAACCCCAAGACCCTTCAGTACCTTATGGGGCATTCTGACATTTCCGTCACAATGAATGTTTACACTCACCTTGGCTTTGATGATGCCAAGGACGAGATGGTAAGGCTTGAAGAACTTAATGCAGCAAGGAAAGAAGTTAAAAAGGTAACCGGAGAAAAGCCTGTAAGTCAGTAAATGTTCAAGGCAATTTAATAAAAAATAAGGATGATGACCTCGGTAGCAATATGCTGTCGTGGTCATTTTTGATAGTAATCATGCAGATGTTATGTAATGATAAATGATATATCAGGCGGCTTGCTCTATGCGCTAAATTCTAATGTAACATTCAAATGAATGCAAAAATTCAATTACTATATATTAATAAATGAACATTGTAATTGACTATAGCTTGACGTACGCTAAAAAGTACGCTATATTTAAGGCGAAAGGAGATGATGTCATGACTTCAATTAGTATAACAAAGGCAAGAGCTAACTTATATAAGACAGTTTCAGATGTCAATGAATACTCTGAGCCTATAACAATAACAAATAATAGAGGGGAAAATGCAGTATTAGTATCAGAAGATGATTGGCTGGCGATTCAGGAAACTTTGTATCTTAATTCCATACCGAGTATGGCACAAAGTATTTTGGACTCCAGAGAAGAAGATGTTTCTGAGTGTACATCTTATAATCCGGAAGAGGAGTGGTAGATGTATTTAATTAAATTCAGTAAACAGGCAGATAAGGACAAAAAACTATTAAAGGGTGCCAGACTTGATGGAAAAGCAAAAGAACTTCTAAATATCATAGCAAATGATCCATTCAAAGAACCATCACCATATGAGAAATTGGTTGGGAATCTAAGTGGTTTCTGTTCAAGAAGAATAAATATACAGCATAGGTTAGTTTACGAAGTTTCTGTTCAGGAGACTTATGAAGATGATGTAGAATATGAAGGAATAGTGAAGGTGGCATGTATGTGGACACATTATGATGGAATGAGGTAAATTTCCACAAAAATAATACAAATATATTGAAACAGGAATGATTTGACATTATGCTAAAATAAATAGATAGTGAGGTGCTGAATATGAAATACACACCAATAAATTTTGAACTAAAAGATGGCAGAATTTGCAAAATTCGAGAGATTCAAGTAAAGGATGCGGCAGAAACTGTTGAATATTTGAAAACTGTCATGGGAGAATCTGATTTTTTGTATTCTTATCCGGAAGAAATAACCATGTCTGCAGAAGAGGAAGAAAAAATAATAAAAGGCTTTAATGAATCTGATAATATCCTTATGCTTGTTGTCGAAATGGATGGAAGACTGATTGCAAATGGCACGCTTACAAGGCTGAGTAAAAAGAAAATGTGCCATCGAGGGAATGTCGCTGTTTCTGTGCTGAAAGAATTTTGGAACTTAGGAATAGGAAAGAAGTTGCTTATATGTCTTGAAGACTATGCTAAGGAATGGGGGCTTTCCCAACTTGAACTGGATTATTTCTCAGGCAATGAAAGAGGCAAAATTCTTTATGAGAAAATTGGATTCATCAAAGTGGGAGAAACTCCTAATGCTTTTATTTTGGAGGATGGAACGCGATACAACAATATAAAAATGGTAAAAGGTATTTAAAAAGTTTTCGATATACTAATTGGAATTTTAGGAGAAGTTGGTATGGATTTTAATAATTTGATTCCTGAATTATCAGTTTTTGATATTCTTCAAACTAAAAATTTTTACGAAGAATTAGGATTTAAAATAGAGTACGAACGACAGGAAGAGAAATTTGTTTTTATGTCTTTTCAAGATAGTCAGTTTATGTTTGAACAAATTCATGATGAGGGGTGGAGCACAGGGGAATTAATCTATCCTTTAGGAAGAGGAATAAATTTTTCCATAGCAGTTGATGATATTGAAAACCTATATAAATTAGTGAAAAGCAAAAAATTAGAGATTTACAAAAAACTGACCCAAAGTGTATATCTGGTTAACGGAATAGAAGAAATACAGATGGAGTTCTTGATTCAAGATCCCAATGGATACTTATTGAGATTTACAAACTGATAACTTCAAGTTTGTAAATCTACTCTATATTGCTTTATCCAAAATTTAAGCAAAGCAAGGAATTGGATAGTATGATGTTTGATAACTAGCAAATCTTAACCCAAGATAAGTATATTCTTATATATATGTAGGTTTAACCAATTTCTACAGAATGGGAAAAACCTTGTAAAATAGGGAAAATAAGGCGTTTTAGGAGGAATAAATTTATTACCAAATACTATTCATCTGCATGGTAAAATGCGTATTTTCTTCTAAGAATTCCTTAAAATCAAGGGTTTGGGGGTCTTGTAGAGTGATCTGTACCCCCCTGTTTTGGAAATTGTCAATTAATTAACAATTGGATTGTCCACGATAGAAATGAATAGTTATGAGGGTAGGGAAGCTTCGAAGAGGGGCTTCTTTTCTGTATCGGCTAAAGCATGAAATTGGTGCCAAAGTTAATAAATACATAAAAATAAAAAATTAATATGTAAAAGTAGACTTTGAGTAGACTTTATAGTAGACTTTATAATTATGTAGTATGGAGGCCATAAAATGAATTTAGGCAGAAAACATCACCTAAACAGAATTTGACATTTAATGCTTTTTTCGCCGAATTATCCGGAAGTGGAATACATCCAAAAGACTCTGAGGAATTTTACGGCAACTATGGACTGCTTAATCGTGATGGTAAATTTAACTTTAATGCATATCTGATGTCAGATGAAAATGATTTGTCTATGAAAGTTGTTGTTTTTGAAGGCAGAGATAAGAGTGTAATGTCAAAGAGGACTGAGTATGGAGGAAAATGTCTGCTTAAATCATTATCTGAAATAGCCGGGTATTTTGAATCAATAAATACAACTAAAGTTAATATAAATTCTTCAAAACGAATGGAAACTACTTTATTTGACTTTCAAAGCTTTAGAGAGGCATGGATTAATGCCTGTCTCCACAATGACTGGAATAACGCTATTGCACCTTCAGTATATATGTATGATGATAGGATAGAGGTAGTTTCATATGGTGGACTTCCATATTCTCTTCCTATTGAAGGGTTCTTTGCAGGAACCAGTGTTCCTGTAAATAAAAGCTTATTAACAATATTTATGGCAGCAAAATATGCAGAACAAAGTGGTCATGGCGTTCCAACGATTGTTGACAAATATGGACGGAGTGCATTTTCATTTGCAGATGGAATGATTAAGGTTACTATTCCTTTGGAACTTGAGCGTGAAGAGATTATAAACCGTGTAAACAAGGGAAAAGTGAAAAATAACCTGACAGATAATCAGAAACATGTTTATGAATATATGTCATCTAATATAGTAAGTAATTTACAAGAGGTAGCTGATGCTACCGGCCTAAGTTTGGGAGGAGTCAAAAAAATATGCTCAAAACTTCAAGAACATGGGTTATTGGAAAGAAAAGGCTCAAAAAGGGATGGAATGTGGGTAACTAAGTAGAATTTGAAATATCACAGGATTCAGTAAGATGAAAAAGGGTGTGTATAATTGCATACCCTTTTATTTAATTATGAAATGT
>NZ_JBQNBU010000093.1:0-7527 GCF_052169795.1 Catonella sp. | reverse complement strand
TGTTATATGAGAATGTAATAGCTCAGATGCTTGTCGCAAATGGACATAAATTGTATTTTTATACTCATTATTCGCGTGAAAAACATCGTAACGATATAGAAATTGATTTCATTATATCCAACAATAGTAAGCTGAAATATAAAATGTATTCGATAGAAGTAAAGTCAGGGAAAAAATACACTACAGCTTCGCTGGATAGGTTTAATGAAAAATATAAATCGAGAATAGGTGAGAGTTATATTATTCATCCAAGAAATCTTGTAATAAAAGATGGAATAGTGTGTATACCGGCGTATATGACATTCTGTTTATAAATCATATTTATTTTAAGAAGAATATGACAAAGTACAAGATAAACCCAAGCAAAATAGAGCAAAATGAGGTATTTAAATCGTGAAGAAGCAATTTTGCAAGCCGTGAAGATAGTTAAAATGCGAAAAAAGAAATTTTTCTTTACTACTTTAGATAGGATATCGATAGCAAGCCGGCGTTTTTATGAGATTTCTGCAGAAGAGGAAGAAAAAATAATAAAAGGCTTTAATGAATCTTAAAAAGTTTTCGCTATACTAATTGGAATTTTAGAGGAGGTACTATGGATTTTGAAAAAGAATGGCTATTACATTTTGCAAATAACATATCAAAATCACTTTTGAAAAAAAGAGTTGTAGGAGGGGGTAATTTTCTTTGGCACATTTTTTCTTGGAATATTGTTGATGCAGATAAGTATTTTACAGGAGATAACGCAAGAAAAATATTTGATGAACTTGATAAATCTGGAGCTAAGTATTTTGACTTGTGGGAAACTAATCCTTCTCTTAAACTTCTTGGAAAAGAAATGGATTCGAAATATATAGATAAGTTTGACGAAATATATGTAGTTTCATCCGATTGGTCTTGGACATATATGAAGACACACGAGGACGATTGTGGACCATATTTTTATAGGTCTTGATATTTACAGCTTATCAAGAGTGACTGAAAGGGCATCAGCAATCTTAATAATGGTTGATACCCTACCGTCACCTCTTTTCTCAAGGTCTTCTATTGTACGCACAGGTACACCTGAAAGCCTGACCATTTCTTTTGTAAATTCTTTCATACTTGCATAGTTGGTGGATTGGTGTTATATTTTAGGTAAGGCATAGGGGCTTTCGCCCCCATCACTTACCTAAGGGAGTGGATGAGGAAGAGTATCACACCGGTTAAATAGGATATATTCCAGGAGAACTTTATAAGTTCATTGAGCAACTTGTTAAGTTCTCTTGCTGCTTCCGTCATCCTACGGATTGTATCCCTCAACTTTGTTACTCTCTATTCTATAGTTTAATTATACCATGCAAATGCGTGGCAATCGAGCAGAAAATCCCTATTTTATCATATTTTTTAATATTTTTATCCAAAACAGGTTTTTACTTTCCTTTGAATTATAAGGTTAAATAAAATATAAAATGAGTAGGAGGTGTTGAATATATATGAAAAAAATAGATGAGAATTGATTATCTGTATCGTATAAAATCACACAATACAGATATACCGGAATATTTATTTGGTGAAAATAATAATAGCATGATTGCAATATTGCGTAAATGAAAATAGTGATGTAGTGAATGTAATCGTATCAAAATACTTGTTACCGTAAGTAAATGAGAATAGTATAGCATCTTTTGTAAAATTGCGTAATAATAAGATACATTCTGGTACAGTTGAATGGGGGAAAGTGCAAATATATTTGCCCCAATTACACCAATTTGAAGTACTTTGCAAAAAGTGTAGTCATTAACAAGAAAAATACGATGCAATAAAAAGCCGATAAATCAACGCAAAACTCGGCATTACAAGGCATTTTAATACGAGGAAAAATTTGCGGAAATTGTGTTGTTTTGGGTACCTCAAACCCAGAAGTTGATCATAAAAATGATATGAAAAGTAACTTTGAACTAACGAGAGATAGAATATCAGCATATATGAAATATGTAAAAGAACATGGGTTCAATGAGATAACAATTATGGATAATGGAAGAGAATATAACCTTAAAAGTAATATTATTCACTTGAATTAGGAGGAATTATGAATATACACGTGTTTGTTGTTGATTCAACAACTTTTAAATTACATCTTGATTATATGTTTGCTGGTACCGGAGCGAAGGATAAGACAAGTCCTTTTTTAACTTCTGCAGAAGTAAATTATCATCATAGTACAGAACGAAACTTAGTTGGAATGATAGCAGATATTTCAAGAATTCGACCAGGAGATAAGATTATCTTTTATCTACAGTCAACTCAAAATAATCAAGGATTGTTTTTTGGAGTATTTAAAGCAGAATCGTTGGGATTTTTCGATGAAAATGATAATAATAATTATCTGGTGAGTGAACTTGGAAAGGGATTAGCTTTTCGTGTTAAAATTGCACCAGATTGTGTATATCCTCTTGGAATTACTGAACACGATTATTTAGATGATTTAACTGGTAAAAGTGCTCCTCATCAACTTTGTTGGAGTATGATTTATAGAAAGTTAAAAGGTAATAGAGGCTGTACAATGATTACTCAGTATGAGTTTGACGATTTGAAAGCTAAACTTGAGGTGAAGAATAACGGTCAAACTTTAAATAATACTAGATTTTCATTTGATTCTAGAGAAGTCAAGATTAGTAATGTTGATCAGACTAATCCATATACAGGAAGAGAGTGTATTCTAGATATTCAACCAAGACTTTTATATAAGGCACATAGAGGAAATGCGTTTGAGACACATCTACAAGCATTTATTATGCAAAAATTTGATTCGCCTATATTGAAAGATAAAATATTGTCTCTAGATAATGGAAGTGTTTGGATAGGCAATGAAGTATCGTGTGGAGTTGGAATGCAGCGAATTGACACGATGATAATTGAAGAAAATGAAACGGAAATACATCTCAAAATTGTTGAATTGAAAGATGAAGAACCATATGATTATATTATTGATGAGCAATTGCCGTGGTATCTTAAGTGGTCTTCACAATATATTATTCCGAATATACTATCATATGGAAAAAAAGTTATAGTTCATCCATGTATCTTAGCGAAGAGAACAGACAACCAAAGAATAATTGATAGGATAAGAACTCAAGAATTAGTTTCTTTGAATATTGAAAATGTAGAAGTCATTTGTGATAGCACGATAACGCCAAATACCCTGCTGATTGGTCTTACCTTTGGTTTCACCAAAATTCTTTACAAGAATTGCTTTAAGTAAGAAACCTTTTTCTATGAATTTATTCATACAATGAAACCCAAGAGGTACCACTTGACTATTTGCGTATTTATCGCCTATAACACAGGCACAATATCTGTTTTTTTCAAGATATTTAGTTGAATTATCAATTACTTCTCCAAATGAATTTAGAAATTCTTCGAGACTTTCAGTATTTGACAAATCATTTTTGTTATCTGAAAATTTAATAATGTTCCAATATGGTGGATGCATAATTACAAATTGTAATTTATTTATACCTATGGTTTCCATTATTTTATCCATATTAATGGTTCGGCTATCTCCAGTAATTATTTTTACAGAACAATCATCATGATGTTCTGTTTGTATTCTGTCACAAGATTCACGAGCGACCTCGGGTTGCAATTCGATTCCAATAGAATTTCTTCCCATACGCTGTGCCTCTATTAAAGAAGTACCGCTTCCCATAAACGGATCAAGAATCCAATCTCCTTTTTTGGTATATCGAGTAAATAATTGGTGTGGTATCTGTGGAACAAAATTACCATGATAATCTCCAGTGTGAGCACCGGAATTATCACGCTTATCTATTATCCATAGAGAATCGGTGTTAATATCATCATATTCTTTCCATTTTTCGGGGTCTAAATCATTATATCTTGCCATCCGGTTCCTCCTATTGTTTTATTAGACAATGCAGGTACTCAGTAGTAGAGTCGGCTGCAATATTTCTGTTTTCATCTTTGTCTGCTTTGAAACGTCTATACTCTTTAGTAAAGAAGCTATATTTTCCATAGTGAGACATTATTTCTTTTATGGTATCGAGACTCATAAGGCCTTCGTTGTTATAGCTCAAAAATATATATTTGAATTGAGCATTTTTGATTAAGTCTTCGAATGTTTCTGCAACAGTCCTTTTGGAACAAAATTTGCTCTTTTGGTCTGAAGAATCTCGGAGTCCTGTAACTCCACTTAATTCAGGATTATCGTATCTCGCAATTGTTTCGAGTACATGGTAATTAGAACAATATTGTCTAGCATTATATGGCGGGTCGAGGTATAATACATCTCCATGAATTTTTTTTGCCAATGTATTAATATCCTCGTTGTAAGCTTCTCCGATACTGCCGGAAACTACTGGCAATAGTTCTAATTGGAACTCTTTCCTGGCAGATTTTTTGATATGCTTTAAAAAGGCACCATATACAGAAGCTGTATTTGCATATTTGTCAATCGAGTTTACGAGGCTGGCTAAATAATAAAAATACAAATTGTTATTGATTTGACCTGATGAATGGAGTCTGTCGAGCTCTATTCTTATAGCGTCACATTTCATTCCATTTTCATTAGTAAAATAATTTCTACCTGAACCGGAGCCTTCACAATAATTTTTGTATATAAAGCCTTCGACAGGTTGAAGATTATTAAGTGTATCTAATAGGCTTGTGTCAAGTTCTGGAATGTTTTCTATGTAATGTTTATTCAAGACATAGCTATAGTATTGAATATCGTTTGAAATAACGGTACATCCTTTTGATTTATACGTTTGACCTACGATTCCAGTTCCGGCAAATAAATCGGCAAAAACATAATTATCCCCATGTTTATATTCAGTAACTTTTTCTATTGTTGTTTCTAAAAAATCCAATAAAGAATATTTTGAGCCAATATAATTCATTTTAATTATCTCCTTCTTCGTGAGAATTAGCATTCACGTCATTTTCCGGTAGAAAAACTAAGATATCATTTGGTGTGCATTCTAATGCATTACAAATGCTCTCTACTTTATCAAGTGCAATATATTGACCGGTTTTTATTTTGCTAATAATGTTAGCTGATATATTAGCATCCCTCATAAGCTGAGAATGAGAAATATCTCTCTCTATTAATATGTGTTGAAGTTTCTTATAGCTTACTGACATTTTATAAACCTCCTTACATCAAACAATCTATAACATTTCTGTGAAAAAATCAATAAAAATATGAAAAAATTGACTTAAAAGAAGTATACAAATGTCTTTAGAGGATTATTTATATATTACTCGAACTGTATATAATTTCAAGTGATTTATGAGAGAAGGGGAGATAATAATTTCAACAGATTTTAGGATAGAAGAACAATGCCCCTTCTGACAATCTTCTGAATCACGGTATTACTGTCTGTTGATTTTCCTTATGATAAATTTATCGCAGTTGCGACAGCATATCATGATACCTTCTGGTCTTGATTCTTCATTACCTCTGTTTTCAAGAGCAGGATCTTCGGAAATCATACGAGCAAGAGTGTACCACGCAATATCACATACTGAATCAATATCAGCAGAAAATTCAAATATTACATTATAGCTACAATTATAAGTGGTAAATCTAAAAGGATGGTATCTGAGCTGTCCGACTCAATGAATGTTTACACCAACCTTGGATTTGACGATGCAAAGGATGATGACCTCGGTGGTAATGTGCTGCCGGGGTTATTTTTGTGATAGAAAAAGTATGGGTGTTATGCTATGATAAATGATATATTAGGCGGAGTGTTTCTCCGTGCTAAATTCTAGTTTTTAGTGCTAAGGAGAATCGAATGAAACTGTTAGTTATAGATATACAAAAAGGAATTACAGACAATAGACTCTATAATTTTGAATCATTTATAGATAATACTAAAAGAATTATTGATGCTGCTCGTGCGAATCAGATAGAGGTCATATATTTTCAGCATGATGATGGACCTGGAACGGGTTTTTCGATTGGTGATGAAGATTTTGAAATTGCGAATCAGGTGACACCTATGGATGAGGAAAAGGTTTTTGTAAAAGATATTAATAGCTGCTTTGGAAATGAAGAGTTTGTTGATTATATTAAAAATGAAGATACTCTGATAGTTGTCGGTTTGCAGACAAATTTTTGTGTTGACGCAACTGTGAAATCTGCATTTGAAAGAGGATATAAGGTGATTATTCCACAAGGAGCAAATTCAACCTTTGATAATGATTATATGACCGGCGAAGTAACATATAAGTATTATAATGATATGATGTGGCCTGAGAGATTTGCTACATGCATGTCGGTTGAAGATGCGATAATTTATCTGAAACAATAGGTGGTGATTTTTTGTGAAAAATGAAATTGTTTTATTTATAGATGGAGATGTAAATATTGAAGTTGAATTAAGTCCAGAATTGGAAACAGTTTGGCTGACACAGAAACAAATGGAGATATTGTTTGATGTTAAGCATGCCACAGTGAGCGAACATATCTCAAATATACTTGCTTCAGGAGAATTGGATGAGACTTCTGTCGGTTTTTCCGACAAAAGTTCCGGGGGAAGAAAACCTAAGATATATAATCTGGATATGATACTTTCAGTAGGATATAGAGTTAATTCAAAGCGAGGAATAGCATTTCGTAGATGGGCAAATTCTGTCTTGAAACAGTATGTAATACAAGGTTATGCTATTAATGAAAAAAGATTGCAAGCGCTTGAAAGAACAATTGATATACAAACAAAGATGCTTGCAAGTAAATTGGATGTTGAAGAGTCAGATGTTTTAAAAGCTGTTACTTTGTATACAGATGCATTGATGCTTTTAGACCAATATGATCATCAATCTCTTGAAAAACCTGTGGGGAATAAGCCTATATATAAAATAACATATGAAGAATGTCGAAATATGGTTTCTCACATGGAGACTTCATTTAAATCAGATGTATTTGGTGATGATATATATACGTCATTAGAGGAAAAAGCTGCTAATTTATTTATTTTATGATTAAAGATCATCCATATGCAGACGGATGCAAGTGAATTGCGGCTTCGCTATTCCTAGAATTCTTAGATAAGAATAATGCTCTCTTTATTGATGGAAGGAAGAGATTAAGTGATGGCACACTAGTGGCAATTACATTAATGATTGCTGAATCAAAAGCCGATGAAAAAGATATTATGGTTAAGATGGTTATGAATTTGCTTGTTCTATAATTACTTAATATGCTGATATATGTTATTAACAGAATACTTAAATAATAAGTTTCAGTTTATTAGCAAAGTATTATGAAGAGTTAAATTGATATTTTGCTACTAGGTATGCGAGTTGACAAAGAAAAATGCAATCTGCTTTTTAACAAAAAATCATAGTTAGCTGTAATCTATTTGGTAAAATAAAAGCATTGGTTCATACCTTATAACGCTTACCCTAAATTTGAAACCCCTTTAACGATTCTACCGTTAAAAGGTGCGTAGTCAACCTCCCTATCGTTGACTACTAATGACTACTACATTTTGCTACGATTTGCCTTATATAGTGGAAATC
>NZ_JBQNBU010000092.1:0-7653 GCF_052169795.1 Catonella sp. | reverse complement strand
TAACCTCGACCACCTTATCACCCTTCACCAACGAAAGTGTGACCAACTAAAACAAATTAAAAAATATATGTTGCAAAATATGTTTCCTCAGAAAGGGTAGAAAAATATATGATTTTATATCATGGAAGCAATGTAGAAGTTAGAGAGCCTATGTTGTTAAAAATTCAAAGAGAATTAGATTTTGGCAAAGGATTTTATACAACGAGTGATTTGGAACAGGCAGCTAAATGGGCTAAGAGAACAGCAAAAAGAAGAGGCACACAACAAGCGCTTGTTACAGTTTATGAGGTTGATGGTGAAGAAATTAACAAACTTCGTCTTCTTAGTTTTGATTTACCAAATGCTGAATGGCTTAATTTTGTAGTAAAGAACAGAAAAGGTGAATTTATTGCTGAAAATTGGGATATAATATCAGGACCTGTTGCAGATGACCAAACAGCACAGGTTATTGACCTTTTTCTTGATGGAATGTATTCTGAAGAAGAAGCAATAAGACGATTTCTTACACAGAAATTGAAAGATCAGTTTACATTTAAAACAGAAACAGCAATCAAGCTGCTTAAATACAAAGAGGTAATTGTACTATGACGAAGATACCTGTTTTTTCTTTAGACTGTTATAATAAAAATGTTATAAAAATGATTATAGAAAAATATGACTTGACGGAAATGGATGCAGCAAGGGAGTTTTTATTGTCTGAAACACATAGGATGTTAGAAGATGCTGATATGGCTATGTGGGAATTTTCGGCAAGGGCAATTTTTGATATGTGGGAAGTAGAAAAAATAACCGGTAATCCTAGAAATTCAGTTCATTTAAGGGGTGAATAATATGACAAAAGAGATGGAATTTTTCCTATTTCTTATTGAAAGATATGCAAAAGCAAGAGGGAGAGTTACAGGAGATGTGCTTAAAGAATGGGATGAAAAAGGAATAACAGAAAAAGTCTTTGACGGATATTTTGAGTATCATCAGGAACGCTTAGAAAATGCGTACGAGGATATAGACTCTCTTGTGACTACAGGAAAACATATAGATTATACTTATAAAGAGTGATTTTTAGGGAGATAATTATGGCAGAATTAGAATCAGTGATAGAAGAGAAGCTGATAGCAGAGCTTACAAATGGTGAGTCACAGTGGACATACCGCCCTGATATCAGAACAGAAGATGAATTGTGGGCTAATTTTAAGTATATATTGGAACAAAATAACAAGGCAGCACTTAATGGAATGCCTCTTAGTGAATCAGAGTTTGCAAAAGTGAAAAATGACCTCTCCCATGCCTCATTCTATGATGCCGGTCAGTGGCTTGTAGGAGAGAATGGAAAAGTCCAGGTCCATGTGCATAGAGGAGATAAGGTGCTTCATCTGCTTGTGATGAATAATGAGCATATAGCAGGTGGAACCAGCGTATATGAGGTAATCAATCAGTATAGGGTATTTAAGTCTGAAGGTGATGAGAAAGGCAGAAACCGCCGATTTGATGTCACCCTTCTTATAAACGGAATACCTATGATTCATATTGAACTTAAGAATAAGGAACACCCATATATGGATGGGTATAATCAGATAAAAAATTATATTTCTGAGGGTAAATTCCGAGGCATGTTCTCAAATGTGCAGATGTTTGTTATAAGCAATGCCATTGATACAAGGTATTTTTCAGCAGTGCGGGACACTGAGCTAAATAAGAAATTTCTTACCGGCTGGGTTGATGAGGAAAATAAACCGATTGGTAATTATATTGATTTTGCAAAGTCAGTACTTAAAATACCCAGGGCACATGAAATGGTCACTAAGTATATAGTTTTGGATAATACAGAAAAGAAGCTTTTAATATTAAGACCATATCAGATTCATGCCATAGAAGCTATGCGAAAGGCTTCAAGAACTGGTAAATCAGGTTTTATATGGCATACTACAGGTTCAGGCAAGACTATGACTTCATACAAGGCAACCAGAAATCTGCTTATGGATATTCCTGCGATAGAAAAAACAATATTTTTGATAGACAGGAGAGACCTTGACCAGCAGACAGGCACTGCATTTAAATCTTATTCCGAAAATGATACGGTAGATGTGGATAATACAGAAAATGTACGAGGTCTTATTAAGAAGCTTACTGATGGCAACAGGCAGATGATAGTAACCACTATACAAAAAATGCAAAAAATGATAAGAGATAGTCTGCAAGAAGGGGCAAAGGATTATAACAAAATTAAAGCTCTAAAAATTGCCTTTGTAGTAGATGAATGCCATCGGGCTGTGACTCCAAATACTAAGAGGGAAATTGAGAAATTTTTTGCTAATTCTCTCTGGTTTGGATTTACAGGTACACCTATTTTTGAAGAAAATAAATATGAGAAAAAAGGAGATTTAGCACAGACTACGGAAGAACTTTATGGAGAGTGTCTGCACAGTTATACCATAAAAGAAGCCATACATGACGGAGCTGTACTTGGTTTTAATGTAGAGAATCTTGGACCGGAAAATATAAAAGTGGAAGATGAAGACGCATATTATAACAGTGAAAAGCATAGGAGACAGGTATTAGATGTAATATTAAATCATTCAATGACAAAACTTGGTTTCCAAAATGGAAAAGGTAAAACTTACGAAGCTATGCTTACGGTTGAGTCTATAGCTATTGCAAGAGAATATTATGACCTGATTATGAAAATTAAAGCAGGTGAAGATGAATTAAAGATTAGTGAAGAAGTAAGAAGGATTCTTCCTGATTTTCCTAAAGTTGCCATTACATTTTCAGTCGCAGAAAACAAGGATAATTCTCAGGCAAACAGTGAGGCTATGAAACGCTATTTGAAAGATTACAGTAAATTATTTGATACTAAAACCCATGGGCTTGATGCGATTGATGCTTATAATACTGCATTAAATGATAGATTAGCTAGGAAAAATAATAAATATGAGTTCAGAAAAGAACAAATAGACTTGGTAATAGTTGTAGACAGGCTGCTTACAGGTTTTGATGCACCTTGTCTCTCTACAATATTTATTGACAGAGCCCCTATGAAACCGCATCATTTGATACAGGCGTTTTCAAGGACAAACAGACTTTTAGACCAAAATAAAATGTATGGGCAGATAGTTACATTCCGCTCACCAAAGGAGTATAAAGAGAAGATAAATGAGGCACTTGTACTGTACTCAAAGGGAGGTTTTGGAAAGGCGATAGCAGAGAACTGGGATACTGTACTGTCAAATTTTAAGTTATCACTTAAAACAATAAGGAGTTTTGCACCTGAGCCTGAAGATGTGCTAAGCCTTTCTAAGAAGCAGAAAAAGACTTTTATAAGGCTTTTTAGAGATTTGGATCATGATTTTGCACATTTAAAGTCATTTTCTACTTATAATCCTGGCCTGTTAAAGGAATATAATTTTACTGAGGAAGATTATGAGGATTATGCAGCAATATATAAGAATGTACTGGCGGAGATTAAAACTGAATTACCTGATGATGGTGAAGATGATGTTATAGCAGATGATTATGAGCTGGTCGCATATAGTAAATTTAAGGTTGATTTTGAGTATATAGTAGAGCTTCTACAGGGCTTTGTAGATTCTGTAAATAATGAGGAAAGTGGAAGTACAGAGTTTAATTCTAAGCTTAAAGAATTAAGAGAAACAGTAGATGAATTTGCAGCAGCTAATCCGAAACTCAGTATTTTAATTATGCAGCTAATTGATGAAATTGAGGAGGATAAGGAAAAATACAGAGATAAGGATATTTCTGTTATTATCAACCAGATGAGGCATGCAGCGGCAGATAAAGAAATAAGAAAATATGCAGATAAGTGGTTTCTTGAGGAAGAAGAGGTAAAATATGAGGCTCATAATTATAAAGATGGAAAGTTAGCAAATGAAAATAAGCTGAAAGAAAGTGCAAACTACTCGGCTTATAAAGAAAGCAGCGAGGCTCCATTGCCTAAATTTAAGTATTATGGAGAGCTTAGTAAGGAGTTTAAAGAAGCATTGATGCCGGAGATAAGTCCTTTAATAGAGTAGTGCTTTATAAAAAGCCTGTAGGAAAAGCCTTGTGACAGAATGTAGATGTTGCTTAAGTTTGCCTACAGGCTTTGTCTTTCACCGGCGTGAGTAAACTGTTTATGAGTTAAGATTTGACAATGACCTCATTATGATGTCGATATCCTTGCTTTCCAGTTCCTGTATAATGTGGAGATATGTTTTTTGTGTTGTAGTAATGTTTGAATGCCCTAGCCTTCTGGCTACACTTGCAATGGAGACACCTGCAAAGAGTAAAAGTGAAGCATGTGTATGACGAAGTCCATGAATTGAGATTATGGGGACATCAGCATTTTTACAATGTCTGGCAAGTATATCATTGGCAGTTGAATTATAAATTTTGTCATTTACAAAGACAGGCTTGTCTTCAGGTATATTTTTTAGAAGTTCGGCAAACTGTATCACTGTCTGCCAGTCTAAAGAAATTTTTCTTACCGAAGACTTGTTTTTGGTAGGAAGAAAACCGCTGTTTCCTTTATAATCCCAAGTTTTTGAGACAGAAAGCATCTGATGTGACAGATTGAAGTCATTTGGAGTAAGAGCCAAGGCTTCTGAAAACCGCATTCCGGTTTTGGCTATCAGAAGAATGAGCCAGTCCATATTTATATTTGCAGAGAGCTTCAAGTCATCAAGCAGCTTGTGCAGTTCATATTGATTAAGATATTTAGGCTTTTTAATACGGGGATGTTTTCCTTTAATAACTGCCTTGCGGGTAGGATCACGACTTATAAAGCCTTCATCTACTGCATCAAGTATGGCACATTTTAAATGATGATGAAAGTCCATAGTTGTTTGCCGTTCATGCTCATTTGCGTAGTCATTAAGCAGTTTTTGATATGAAATCCGGTCAAGTTCACATAGAGGAAGTTTTGGTATAAGCTTAACAAGCCATTTATGTGCCATATTATATTTGCTCATAGTTACCGGACGGATAGCTCCTTCTTTATAAACAGTTATCCACTGTTTATAATAATCACAAAATAACATAGATTTGGTACTGCAATGTTTTAATGTACTCATTTTTAAGTCCTCCTTAATGTTTTATAACTCACGCTGGTGAAGGGTGATAAGGTGGTCGAGGGTTTCAAAAAAACTGCTTATCTTTTTCTGCTCTGACTTGTTAGAAGCTAACAAAATATCAAGCATAACAAAGTCTTCAGGATTTACAGATTGACGTTTTGTAACAGTTCCTTCTTCAAACCTAAGTGCCTTTTGTTGAAAATCATGTGAAGTTACTATTCGCTCAATAAAGCCAGCATCTTCTTTAGTAGTGAAAGTAACATAAATAGGTGAAATTAATCCCCTTCCAAACTTATTTCTATCTATTGCTCCATATTTAACATTAGCTGGGTTATAAACAATATCATTCATTTCCGTAACTAAATATTTTTTTGTAAACTCATCTTTTGTAAGCTGTTCTCTGTTATTTGTTTTACGTTCACTCAGAGGTATTACACCTTGACCAGATGCAAATGCTAGACGAGGATAACCTTCTGATTGTTGCCTTTGTTCAATTCTTCTTTCAATAATCTCCCCCAACTTACGCTGTTCCCAAGGGAAAGGTTTTACGGTTTTTAATATTAAAAAACTATTTCACTTGTTATATTATCATAAATATAGTATGGATTTTAGAAAAATAAATAATACTATAGGTTATATAGGAAATATTAGGATAAAAATCTCATGTTTTCTTTTTTCTTATTGCCCAAAAGTTAAAAATATTTTATACTTAAAACAAAAGCAATATAACCCCAATAATTTGGGGATAATTATATATGAAGGTCTGCTTGCAAAATTCTCTCAAAATGAGTTTTTAAAGAGTAGGTTGCTTGATACAAAAAATTCTATTTTGGCAGAATGTGCAGTAAAAGACAGAATTTGGATAATAGGTTTATCCTTGACAGATCCTAAAAGACTGAAGAATATATATTATAGTCGTGGTTTTGTTAGCAAAGGAGTTTTAATGGGATATATTAATTTACAGAAAGTTAAAAATGGAGATTAAGAATTGCCACTGTATATGTTTATAAATTAAATATTATTTATAAGGAGGAGGCAATATGAAAAGATTTGATTATTTTATTAAAAAGATTTTGGCATTAACTTTAATTTTTTCATTTTTATTTATTACCCCTGTAGTAGTGACCTTTTTACCTGAATATCCATAAGTTGTCGGAGGTATAGAGTGAATAAGAAGATATTTTTTACTATTGTAGCAGTAATTATATTCATTGTTGCTTGTTCTTTACATTTTAATGTTGTTTATTCAGAGCAAGAAATGGTGCCATTAGGTGAATATAATGATAAAGCAAAAGAATTTGTAACTAAAGATGAAAATAAAACAGTATTTATACCCTTAAGTGAGTATAATAGCAGGGTGAAGAAAATTATAAAGGAGCAAAAGGCTGAGTAATATAATAATTATAAAAGAAAGATTGGAAGAGATTTCCAGTCTTTCTTTTTTCTTCTTGCCCAGACACTCGAAATACTTTATACTAAAAGAGTAAGGCACTTAAAAAATTATACGAGGAGATGCGTCTATGAAAAAACTCGAAAACAAGATTATGCTCATTACCTATGCTGATTGTATGGGAAAGAATTTCAAGGATCTTGAGAATGTACTTGACAAGCATTTTTCTAAGGCTCTTGGCGGGGTTCACATCCTTCCATTTTTTCCGTCATCAGGAGACAGAGGCTTTGCCCCAATGAGGTATGACATCGTAGATGAGACTTTTGGAGATTGGGAAGATGTTACCGGACTTTCAGAAAAGTATTACCTTATGTTCGATTATATGTTAAATCATATAAGTGCACAGAGTCCGTATTATAAAGATTTCTTGAAAAATAAGGACAACAGCCCTTACAAAGACCTTTTCATCAGATATAAAGATTTTTGGGAAAATGGAGAGCCTACAGAGGCAGAAGTAGATGCAATTTATAAGAGAAAACCTAGAGCACCTTATGTAGATGCAAAGTTTGAAGATGGAACTACAGAAAAGGTATGGTGTACCTTTGATGAAGAGCAGATAGACATTAATTGCCCATCTGAAACTGCTAAAAAATTCCTTGTGGATAATTTAACAGGCATGGCAAAGAGGGGAGCTGCAATAATAAGACTGGATGCTTTTGCCTATGCTACTAAAAAGGCAGGAACAAGCTGTTTCTTTGTAGAACCTTATGTATGGGAATTATTAGCTGAGGTTACAGATGTACTCACGCCTACAGGAGTTACTATCCTTCCTGAAATACATGAACATTTTACAATTCCTTTTAAAATAGCAGAAAAGGGATATTTTGTATATGACTTTGCACTTCCTATGCTTCTTTTGAATTCGCTCTACTATGGGCAGACCAAGTATCTTAAGGATTGGATGTTAAAATGCCCTAATAAGCAGTTTACAACTCTCGATACACATGACGGCATCGGAGTGGTAGATGTGAAAGACTTGCTTCCTGATGAGGAAATTGAAAGAACTAAAGAAGATATATTTAAATTTGGTGCAAATGTTAAGAAAATATATAATACTGCTGCTTACAACAACCTTGATATCTATCAGGTGAACTGTACTTATTATTCAGCTTTGGGAGATAATGATGATGCATACCT
>NZ_JBQNBU010000091.1:0-7755 GCF_052169795.1 Catonella sp. | reverse complement strand
GGCTCTGTTGGCTTGCTTGGTTCTGATGGTGTTACCGGTGTTGTTGGAGTTGTTGGGGTTGTCGGCGGTGTAGTTGGTGGTGTTGGTGGTGTTGGTGGTGTTCCACCCCCGCCACTAGGAGCAGATGGAAGAGGATCATTGGTTATGGTCAAATCACCTGTATCAACGGCTAATGTTGCATTAGTATAAATCTTGTCCAATGACTTGTTAAATTTATTTCCAGTTTTTGTTATTTTAATAACATACTCTGCATCATTTTTCTTATAACCGTTTGGTGCTTTTACTTCTTTTAGCACATATGTGCCTTCTGTAAGTCCTTCAAAAGTAACTTCTCCATTAGCACCTGTAGTCTTTGGTTCCGGTGTGACCGCTACATTATCCTTCTTTAGCTCAAATTCTGCTCCGCTAAGAGGACTATTGTTACTGCTGCTTTTTTTAATAATCTTTAACGAGGTTACATTAGCAACATTTTCAGCCTCATTTTTGACAGTCAAAATGCCTTCTGCCCATTCTACAGTAGCAGGGTATGTGAAATTGATATTTCCACCATTATCTACATTAAACCTGTATACAGGCTTATTATCCTTATAACCTATAGGTGCTTTTGTTTCTGTAAGTTCGTAATTGCCTTCTGTTAATTTACTGTATTCAAGTAAACCATTCTTATCAGTTATACCGGTCTTTCCGGTTATAAGAATGTCTCCCTTTTTAAGTTCAAACACTGCACCATAAAGCGGATTAGAATTTATACTATCTTTTTTGCTAATCTTTAATTTACCCAAATTAGCACTATCACTAATCTCATTTTTTACAATTAATTCATTACCTATATGTGTAATATTTTCAAGGTCTGACACTACCTTTCCGGTATTATCAAGAAGCTCTACTTTCTTTCCATTTTCAAGGTCTGTTATTTTTATTTTGTACTCAGTCTCATTTAACTCATATCCAACTGGTGCCAGAATCTCTTTAAGCACATATTCTCCGGCTGAAAGTCTTTCAAATTCGATAGCACCATCTGCACCTGTTATCTTAGGAGAACCATCTACTTCCACATTATTTTTAGTAAGCTTAAATTTTGCTCCTGAAAGAAGCTTATCTCCATTTGCATTTTTCTTAATTATAGTTAGCTTCTCAAAGCCCTTTACCTTACCTGATGATGCTACTGTTGCATTATAGCTCTTTTTAACTTCTACAGTATTTGCTACAGCGTTACCCTCACGAAGATAAACATCATTTGCTAAGCTTATACCTGCATTTATATCTCCTACAATATCTGTAATATAAGAAATCTTGTAGGTCTCATTACTATTAGGAAGAGTAATAATAAACTTTTTACTATCCTTATCATATTTAAATATATCCGAAAGCCCTGTAGTTATTTCATGCTGTTCTTCAAATGTACCGTCAGTCTTTAGCCTACCTGTAAAAATCCTGTAGTTATCTCCTTGGAATACAAGATTTTTACTGTCTTTTTCTTTTCTCAGACTGAGTTTATCACCAAGCACATCCTCAAGTGTTACCTTAGTATTATCTGTATAATCCTTATACGGAGTGTATACTATATTCCATTTCAGATATCCTTTTTCTTCCTGCTCTTTTGCTTTAGTATCAGGAGTTTTTGTAAGGAATTCTTCATTTATTAACACTTCCTGACTGCTCGTTATAGTATGAGTCAACCATCTTCCTAGTTTTCCATTGAATGATTGGCTTTCTGAGGAAATCTCTGCCTCATTTTTAACAACCCTATCTTTTTTATTAAGATATTCCTTAAATTTTTCTTCCTTAAGCTGTGCTTTAAATAAAATTACATAAGGTGAGTCTAACTTTTTAAACTTAAACTCAAGCTTATTATCAGTCTTTACAAACTCTAATTTTTCTGGAGTAAGTTCTACTGGTGAGCCTTCTGCAAGTACTGTTGCATCTATCTTTGCAACACTAGTAGCAGGAGTGCCTTTGTATATAAGGTATTCTTTATCTCCAGTAATTTTGGTAAGCTCCCAGTCATCCGGAAGAGTATCCGTAACAGTAACTACTCCAAGGTCACCATCTGTATCATTAATCTGTGCTGCATTCACACTGAGTCTATAAATAATGGAGCGATCTTTTATATTGAATGCAGTATTCTTAATTTCTTCAGCTGGCTTAGCCGTTTTGCTGCTACTGTCAAATACATCATCATTGATTATATTGTTTGCATAGGATACTTCTAAGTTATTCACAAACTCTGCTGCAGCTTCCTTCGAAAGAGCTTGTTTCTTTAACATCTTAGGATTATAGGCAGTATTGACACCTTTTATCTCAATAACCTGTCCACTTTCATTTTCAAGAAACATGTAGTTCTTAACCTGTACTGATGAATCTACTTTATCCGTTCCGAATAATGCCCATGGCTCAGCATGCTTTGATTTAAATTTAACTACATTTTTTCCTTTTTTAAAACCACTAATCTCCAGTAAATGACCTATTATTTCGCCATTAACTTTTTTTATAAGATAAGTCTTATGAGACAAACCATTATCATTCTCGGTAAATGGTGCTTCTGGGTTCACAAGTCTTTGTCGGTGTGGAACATGTGAAACTACATGCTCTAAATTAACTCCCGGACGAATATTATTCATTGAGCCATCAAAATTAGTAACTTTATATTTACTAGTATCCTTAAGTTCTCCATTATTTGCTATAATATCCTTACCAAAAACAAAAGCATCGTAAAGGTAATATGTCTTGTTATCTGTATCCGGAATATTGACCTCTGCTATCCATTCTGTCTCAAAGGCAGCTCTTTTTATTGCGTTCGTCTTGTCACTGTCTCTTCTGTCACCAATTTTACCTTTGCTTTTATCAGTGATTTCCTCTGTCTCTCCTGGATTCATCCCAAAAGTTACAGTGGACTTACTCAATTTTCCTTTACCAATTGGTGCTTCATTATCAAATGTTACTTTTATACCAGTAGAAGATCCCCAATATATTTTAGCATAATTCCTAAACTGATAATAACCACCATTTGTGTCCAAATCCTTAGTTTCAATGGTAAGCCTTGTCTTTTTGTTTACAGTACCAAGACGATACTTATTAGCTGAATCAGGAGCTATGGTTGTTGTTGTAGTACTCCAGTCATTTATAGCATCATCCCATACCTGATAATAGCTGCTCTCCCTTTCCTGTATGAGTCCTCCTACTTCTGATTTCAAAAGAGGATCTTCTATAATTACATTGTCTAATTGTTCATTAGATTCATTTATCTCTACATGCCATATTATTTTGTGCTTATCCTCAGAAATTTTAACTACTTCGTATTTCTTTGTGCCAAATTTAGTTAGTTTAACTACTGCTTCATTAGATTCTTTGATAAAATTATCTTTAGAAACCGTTGCTTTATTTCTATAAATTTTTCCCGAGTACAGTTCCCCTGATGATATCTCAGTACTAAATTTTATTTGTGCTTTTCCAATATTAGGATCTGTAAAATCTTCATTTTTCATCGTATAGCTAAGTTTTGTTTGATTTCCACCACTCTCTAGTGCTTTTGTAACCCCATTAACTGTAAATGTCCCTAACTTGCAATTCCCTACTGCAGTAAGATCGTCATTAAACACATACCCCACAAGACTAAGCTGTTCATTTACACCTTTTTTCTTTCTCAGCACATCTACAGTCCAGTCTACAGTACCGTTATTTAGGTTAAGTTCACCCTTTTTCTTAACAGTAAATTCTTCTTCAGAACTTTCTACATCATAATGTTGACCTGAAATTATAATTTTGCCATTATTTTTATCATTTATTTCAGCTTGATTTATCTTTAACTTAACTATTGCTTTTACTTCAATTTCAGCCTGGTCAAACATAATAGGGTCTGCAAAACCAAAATCAAATCTAACTTTAATTTTCCCCTCAGAGTCCTTAGTAAAGGTAGTTTTACAAATTGTTTTATTATGAAGCGATGAATCTGTCTTATCCGGATCCGGTATTGTATTCTGCTCAATTGCCATATTGTCAAAATCAAAATACTGACCTAATTCATATTCTACATATGAAATATCATCTATATGATCTGCTGTATTTTTATCAAAATTAAATTTATCCTTAATTGTAACAGTCAATTCATCTGTTAAATCAATCTTAGGTGCCGGAGTTGCGTTTAAATCTAATTCTGCTCCTTTTTGTACATAGGTTATTTTATGTTCCTTTACTACATTGGTATTTCCGGTTTTATCCACAGTACCAGGTCCTGCTGCCTCTGCAAACTGTGGCAGTCTCACTCCTGTCAAAAATATCCCTACCATAAGTATCAAACTAAGTAGTGCGTATTTGTGTTTTTTCCACATATGTTACCTCCTCGTTCTTTAATTGCTTAGCTGTATAATTATACATTATATTCCTTATTTTTAGTTACTACAATCCTTTTTTAATGACAATACGAGCTATATTCTTAATTGTCAGATTTTTGTATGACTTTGTGTGAGTAATACCATAAGGCAATCTCACTGCCAAGGGCTATAATAGTATTTAAGGATAAAAGAACTGTGTCCTGGCATAATATGTCAAAACACAGCTCTCATTTAACTATAAATTAGTTCTCTTTATACTTCTTTCTTCTTACTACCAATGCACCTGCTGCAAGCAACAAAAGCATAGCTCCACCTGCATAATATACTACATTGTCAGTTCCACCTGTCTTTGGAAGTGCCCTCTTTGCCCTGCTAGGCCCCTTAGGAGTTCCATCGTCATTAACTTCAACATACTCATTCTTTCCATCAGGAGTCTTCTGCTTTACAAAACGACCTTGTGGAGTACCTTCTTCATCAACTGCTACGAACTCATCCGGACTATCCGGGTCATTAGGATCCGGAAGACTGTTTTCAGAATACCTCGGAAGTTCCGCTGTCGGTGTTGGTGAATTTGGTGATGGTGTTGGGTTAGGTGTTGTACTTGGGTTTGGTGACGGATTAGGGCTTGGTGTTGTGTTTGGTACCGGTACCGGCGGAACAGATCCGCCGCCTCCCGGTGTAGTTCCGCCACCACCGCCCGGAGTAGTTCCTCCGCCGCCACCAAGTGTAGTTCCACCACCATTTGGTACATCGTTCTTCTTATTAAATACTACAACTGTCTTTTCTATTTCTTTTATTTCTCCATCCTTAGCATCTATTATCTTAAACTCAGGATTTAATGCACTTGCAGTTACAACTACTGTATAACTCTTCATAAGAGCTGTATAATTATTAGGAGCTGCTTCTTCTGTAAGCACATATTTGCCTGACTTAAGTCCACTAAATACAAGGCTTCCTCTTGATGCCACCTCTTTACCTGTTATTGCACTATAAGATACTGCTGTATCAGATTCAAGAGCAAGTCTGAACCTGGCACCATCAAGCGGTGTCTTTATTGCTCCAAGAGTAGTAGCCGCGTTATCAGCTGAATCTGCTTTAAGGAGCTTAAGGTCATAGGTTTTTTCATTGAAGACTACGAATGTATTAGTTTTTGGGTCTAACATTTTTATTGCTTTACTATCCGCATCCTTAATCGCAACCTGCTGCCCTGTAAGAGCACTAGGAGTTACCGCTATTTCAAATGACTTAGCTAAGATTGCATAACCTGTAGGAGGAGCTAGCTCGGTCAAGGTATATATACCTGCCTTGCTTACTGCAAAACCTACTTTTCCTTCTGATGTCACAGCTGAGTAACTCACTGCCGGCTCTTCCTTATGAACAAGAGTAAACTTAGCTCCTGCAAGCTTAACGAGTTTATTCTCATCTGTTTCATTCATGCCGGTCATATCAGCCTTTATCAGATTTAATACAATTGTCTTTTTTTGTTGTTCATTAAATACTACAACTGTATTATCAAAGAATACTGCATTCTCACCTTTAACTGTAACTTCTTTACCCTTATCTGCACTTGGATCTACTTCTACTTCAATCGCATCAATTAACTTGTTGTATCCTTTTGGTGCTGCTTCTTCTATTAACCTATATGTTCCTTTTTTAAGTCCCTTAAAGATATATTTACTATCTTCTTCAATTGCTGCATAAGTAGTAACTTTATCACCAATTTTACGCTCGAGAGTAAACTTAGCTCCGGTTAAATGTGTGATATCCTTCAGTGAAGCTCCTGCTTCCCCGGTCTTATCTTTATCATTCAAACCTGCTTTTACAAGCTTTAAGTCATAGGTTCTTTCATTAAAGACTGTAAAACTTCCATCCGAATTTGCCTCTACATAATGCTCATCCTTAGGACCTGTTAAAGTTATCTTGCCATCCTTATCTACAGCAAAGCTATAAACATTAGCTTTCAGCTTCGCATAATTTTCAGGTGCAACGGTTTCTTCTAAGGTATATGTCTGCCCTGCCTTAAGGTTCTTGAATACAAACTCACCATTATCCTCACTGCCTTCTTTGGTAAGCTTTTCATTTCCCGCAGCATTCAGTACAAGTGTAGCACCTGTTACAATAAGATTATCAGCTGCAAAATCTTTCTTTATAAGTTTAAGTTCATAAGTTTTTTCATTATAAACTACAACCTTACCATCAACTACCTCTATGTCTTTTACAGTCTTGTCAACTGCAATTTCCGCAGCTTTACCTTTAACTGCACTAGGAGTAATGGTAACAGAGTACTCTTTTTCTAATTTGTTGTATCCTCTTGGAGCCTTTGTTTCTTTAAGCTTATAAGTACCTGCTACAAGATCTTTGAAAACAGCACTTCCTGTTGTATCAGTTATAGCACTTTCTGTTGTTATTCCGTTAGGATATATAAGTTCAAATTCTGCATCGGCTAAAGCAGTCTTATTAGCTATATCCTGTTTCACCACTGTAAGGTCTGCCACAGGTCTTGTGTCTTTTTCATTGTAAATAACTAAGTACTTAAACTTATAATTATTGGCTTTGTACTGCTCATTCTGCTTCGTTTTGGTATGCTCAGAGTCATAAAATCCATGGTAATCTACTCTGCCTTTTACTTTAGGATTCTTTTTATCAGGTGTAAAGTCAAAGTGATAAATTCTTGAGGCATCTGCTTTGTATCCTTTTGGAGCTTTTAATTCCTGTAAGGTATAAGAACCTTCTACAAGATTTTTAGTAGCAGTATAAACACCGTTATTATCTTTAACAGGTATTACTTCACCTGTTTGGGCATTCTTTAAGACAAATCTCGCACCTGAAAGGAGATATTTGTTAAGTGCAGCTAAACCTTGTTTCTCACTCTTACCAAAGTTCTTTTCAATTGGGTCAGTAGATGACTCAACAGGTTCTCCAATCAAAAGCTTTGTTTTAGTATTGTACTTTTCAAGCTTAAACTTAACTCCACTGAGAGCCTCTGTAGTATCTTCATCAATCTTCTTAAGTACAATATTTACTAGCCGATAATGATAGGTCTGCAATATCATTATCGGCTTTTCTATTCAAAAAATTAATATTTAATATTGATTTTTTTATATTGTTGTGAAATTTTGCTACAAGTACACGGTTTGTGTTGTTGTGATTTATTTTTATGAAACTCCTCAAATTTCCTATATTGTATTCTTGTTGATTATTATTACAAACTTTCTACCTGTTCTCTTGTCAGACCTGTAATCTCCATTATATACTTTAATGTAGCTTTACTTTCCTTCAGTTTTTTGGCTATATTGAGAGTTGCAATCTCTTCCCCCTGCTCTATGCCTTTCTCTATACCCTGCTCTATTCCTTTCTCTATACCCTGCTCTATGCCTTTCTCTATGCCTTTCTCTATGCCTTTCTCTATGCCTTTCTCTATGCC
>NZ_JBQNBU010000090.1:0-7869 GCF_052169795.1 Catonella sp. | reverse complement strand
TCTTAGGGTTCTCCCTAACAAGCTAAAAATTGATAAAAAAAGAAGCAGATCCCAAGAGGCTGCTTCGTCAATTTTTTCGTAAGTGTCCGTACACTTACTGTGCTTGCTACATAAGAGTGAATTAGATAGCAAGCGTTAAGCGAGCTTTTAATTTATGTTTATATTATACCACAAAAGAGTAATTAATTTAAATTTCGATATAAAAGTTGAGGTTTCATGATAGTTGATTTTCGGCTAAAAAATCAACTAATAGTTTCTTGAAAGTTAATAAAGTTAACTGCTATTATATAAATAACATAAAGATAACGTAAGGAGGATTTAAAATGGAATTTATTAGAGAATATTTACCAATCTTAATACCGATAGTTGTTCTGGAAATTGGGCTTATGATTTACGCATTGAGCCATGTATTAAAACACGACAAGTTTAAATTTGGGAATAAGGCAATGTGGATAGTTGTAGTTGTTTTAATACAAATTATTGGTCCTATTTTGTATCTAACGATAGGAAAGGATAATGAATAATGGATGCTCTTAAAATAGATAATCTATATAAGTCTTTTGAAACCCATAATATTTTAAATGGACTATCTTTAAATATTCCTGAAAAAACTATATTTGGATTTTTGGGGAAAAATGGTGCGGGTAAGACGACAACAATGAAAATGATTTTGGGATTTTTGAAAATTGATGGGGGTTCTATTGAAGTATTTGGAGAAAAAGTAAAATATGGTCAGACAAACACTAATAGGTTTATAGGTTATTTGCCAGATGTGCCTGAGTTTTATGGTTACATGACACCAAAAGAATATCTTAAATTATGTGGTTCTATAACTGGGCTTAATAATGATGAGATAGCAAAAAAAAGTGATGAATTATTAGAATTAGTTGGACTAGATGGAATTGACAAAAGAATACATGGTTTTTCTAGAGGTATGAAGCAACGTTTAGGAATTGCACAAGCTCTTTTAAATAGCCCTAAATTATTGATTTGTGACGAACCTACTTCGGCTCTTGATCCGGTGGGCAGAAAAGAAATATTAGAGATCATTAGAAAAATAAAATCAACAACGACGGTTGTTTTTTCTACGCATATTTTATCTGATGTTGAAGCGATTTGTGATCATGTTGTTGTCTTAGATGGCGGTAAAAACGTATTAGAAGGCTCAATAGATGAGCTGAAGAATATGAAACGTACAAATGAAATTGATATAAGGTTTAAATCTATTGATGAGTTGAATAAGTTTAAAAACAACAATGTTATTTCGAAAATGAATTTTAAGGAGGAAGAAAGTACGCTTAGATTTTTAGAAGTAGATTCTGAAAATAAAGCATTTGATATATTATCTGAACTTCATAATGAGAATATTCTCCCTATTGAGTTTAGTGTAAAAGAGCCAACACTAGAAAATATTTTTATGGAGGTAATTAAGTCATGAGAATATTTTTTTCACTGATAAAAAAAGAATCAATTGAAAATATTAGGACAAAAAAGATGTTGGGACTTTTATTGTTGTTTATATTTATTGGATTGATAAGTCCACTTACAGCAAAACTGACTCCTCAAATCCTTCAAGCTATTGCAACTGATGGCATTGATATCAAGGCTAATACTCCAACAGAAATTGATTCTTGGGTACAATTTTTTAAGAACGTTAACCAGATAGGAATGTTCGGTCTTGTGATTTTGTTCAGTACGCAAGTTACGAATGAGATTCAAAAAGGAACTTTAATAAATTTGCTATCAAAGGGGTTACCAAGATATCAAGTAATAATATCAAAATGTTTTTTTAATGCAATCATGTGGATTCTTTCATATTGTATTTGCTTTCTTATAGCATTTGGATATACAAAGTATTTTTTTAGCAATAAATTTCCCATTGAGAATATTCTCTTGGCAGTATTACTTCCGCTAATTTTTGGAATATTTTTGATTGCATTAGAGATACTAGGCAGTGTCATTACTGAAAATGTGATAGGGACATTATTATTCGTCGCAGGTGCTGTAGTGATACAATTTATTCTTTCTCTAAAAGAAGAAATTGTAAAATATATGCCGATTGCGTTACTTGTAAAGCCTATAAATATAATTAAGGGGATCGGGTTTAATGACTATTTTATCCCTATTTTTACAACATTTGGTTTAATAATTATTTGTATTATTAGTTCTATTATTGTATTAAATAAAAAGGAAATGTCATAAAAAGGAGTGAATCATATGTTGAAAATTGCGGAGAATATTTATCAAAGAAGAAAAGAAAAAAATATAACACAGGAAGAACTAGCTGATTTCATGATGGTTACAAAAGCTTCTGTTTCAAAATGGGAGACCGGTCAGAGTTATCCGGATATTTTATTGTTACCAAAACTTGCAACATTTTTTAACGTTACAGTAGATGAGTTGATTGGTTATGAGCCTCAATTATCACTAGAACAAATAAAAAAAATATATGAAGATTTTTCAAAAGACATTACAAAGGATGGAATTGATGACGTTATTAGGGATATTAAATTGACAATAAATCAATATTATTCATGCTTTGAATTGCTTTATTATATGGGGGCATTGATAGTTAATCACTGTGATTTGGTTGGTGAGGTAGAAAAAAAGCAGGAATACTTAAGATATGCAAATGAAATATTTAAAAGAGTAATTGACCACTCTAAGAATAATACATTAACTAAAAAAGCACTAAACATGAAAGGGGTATGCCTTCTTCAATTAGGACAGGCAAAAGAGACGATAGAAATATTACCCTCATCGGAGGAATTGCTCTTATCAACAGAATGCTTGCTTGCATCTGCTTATCTGCAAACTCAAGAGGATGAATTTGTGGATGCAAAATTACAGGTGTTCATTCTAAAAAATGTTGTTGAGCTAGTCACCTTATTGCTAATGAAAAGCAATCTTAAAAATGATAATTGGTGTGCAACTTGTGAAAAAATTGAAGATTTAATAGAAACATTTAACCTGGTAGAAATTAATGTAGCTATGGCTTTGAATTTTTATTTGACCTTAGCTATGCATTATAACAAGGATAAAAACTTTAATTTAGCTAATAAGTATATAGAAAAGTACTTACAAATTCTTTTGGAGAGAGGGAAACAATCTTTTGAAATCAAAGGGGATCAATATTTTAATAAAATTGATAACTGGATTGAAGATAACTTGCTTTTAGGAGGTAAGCCTAATAGAAATCATGAGATAGTTTATAGTTCATATTTAGATGCTGTAATTAAAAATACAGAATTGGAGAATTCAATTGATTTCGATAGTACAAAAAAACTAATAGAAAAAGCAAAAGATATAATTAGTTATTAAGTATTCAATTACATGAATTAGCTAAGATAGGAGATATGTTTATGAGGGGAAAATGGATTGAATAATGGGGGTAATTGCTATGTGTTATTTATGGTCTGTTATTCATAAAGAAAAAAACAATAGACCTTTTTGATACTGGTAATTATCATAAAAAATCAAATTTAAAATATAGAGAAAAAGCAAGATTCTTTCATTTCAGAGGACTTCGTATGCCTATGTGCAGAAGTCCTCCTTTTTTGTCTTAAAACGCAGACAAAAAAGAAATGGAGGAAATAAAATGCCAAAAGAATATTATCTGTATGTCAATGGACAAAAGGTTAGAGTCAGCGAGCAGATATATAAAGTCTACTGGCGAGAAAAAGAACACGAGAAGTATTTAGAGCAGGTGGACAAGAAAAACCACTTGCTCTTTTTTTCATCATTGGATCATGACGGACACTTTGTAGATAATATTGTTGATGAAAGCATTGATGTAGAAAAGATTGTTGAAACACATATGATGATTGAAGCAGTCAGAAATGCTATATTAAGGCTCAATGCAGAAGAAAGAGATATTATTGAACGCTTATATTTCAATGATGAAACTTTATCAAGTGTTGCAAGAGATAAGGGAGTAACTTATCAGACTATACAATGGCGAAAGGATAGAATTTTAAGAAAGCTCAAAGAGATTTTAGAAAAATTATTGTAGAAAATACTCTGTATGTGAGGGCGGATTTTCCTTTATAAAGTGAAGGGAGATCTGTCCTCTTTAATTTTTTAGAAGATAGAAAATGAAATTCAAGATATTTAAAGGGAATTCTCTCTTATAGCCATTAGGCAGTTGTTCTTTGACAATTGAATAGACCAAGACGGGACTTTTAATTACTTAGTGAGCAAAAGATATTTACGCCATGACTTTCCTGCTGATTAAATTCGGTTTAAATGAATACTGCCATAAGCGAGGATATAAGGAAACGAGCGATAAATAAATATTCTAAAGCAAAGAACAAGGACAACTTTGTGAGCCATGATCTAAGTGATGATAATGATACTTCTTTAGTGAAAGCCGGCTCATCTTAACAGGGGCGGTGGTGAGATTCCAATGTTGCTGATCCAAAGCACCCGTCAATGTCATAAAACTTAAAAATAAATTTTAACGAGGAGGGTTTAGAATGAATAACGAATTACTAAAATATAGCCTCCAATTATCTATGCTATCTATCTTACTTTCCGAACATTTACTAAACGATATTGAATACAGAAAGATAAAGTTAAAACTAATGAAAAAGTATAACATTTCGACAGAATTATATTTATAATGTTTTGTAAGTGTGGTATAATTAAACTGCATAGAAAGATACAAATAAGGAGGCGGATGCAGTGAAGAAAGATGTAAAAGTTATTAAAGGTGATACCACACTAAAAAGAACTGCATCAGGCTGTGTTGAACGCTCAATAAAGCGAGTGGCAGCTTATTGCAGAGTTAGTACAGATACTGAAGATCAGATTAACAGCTATAATTCTCAAGTAGAACACTACACAGAATTTATAAAAAAAAATAAAGAGTGGACTCTTGCTGGAATATATGCTGATGAAGCAATAACAGGAACACAGGTTGATCGAAGAATTGATTTTCAAAGGCTGATAAATGACTGTATGAATGGCGATATAGATATGATAATTACAAAGTCTATATCAAGATTTGCGAGAAATACATTAGACACTTTAAAGTATGTAAGAAAGTTAAAAGAGTTTAATGTTGCGGTATTTTTTGAAGAAGAAAACATAAATACTCTAACAATGGATGGCGAATTGCTTTTGACTATTTTAAGTTCAGTTGCTCAACAGGAAGTAGAGAACATTTCAGCTAATGTTAAAAAAGGCTTGAGAATGAAAATGGAAAGAGGAGAAATGGTCGGCTTTCAAGGATGTTTAGGTTATGACTATAATCCGGAGACAAAAAGCATTTCTGTAAACGAAAAAGAAGCTGAAATTGTAAGATATATTTTCAGAAGATATATTGAAGGCGTCGGTGGGATGGTAATCTCAAGAGAGTTGGAAGAACAGGGATATTTATCACCAAGAGGAAATAAAAGGTGGACTGAAACAACAGTTTTAGGAATTATAAAAAACGAGAAATATAAAGGGGATCTCATGATGGGAAAGACCTATACGGTTGATC
Source organism: Catonella sp. (assembly GCF_052169795.1). GTDB lineage: Bacteria > Bacillota > Clostridia > Lachnospirales > Lachnospiraceae > Catonella. Next base: position 2,384 of record NZ_JBQNBU010000090.1, on the reverse strand, counting down.
CTATTTCAAAGAGAAGATTGGATAATTTTGGAGAACAGGATAAGTTTTATATAGAAAACCATCACGAGCCAATCATTACGGAAGAAGATTTTGAAAAAGCTCAAGGTATTAGATTAAGAAGGTCAAAAAACAGAAATACTGTTGCTAACAATGGTGGTAAAAGAGAAAAGTATTCAAGAAAATATGCTTTCAGCAGTATGCTTGAGTGTGGATTTTGTGGACATACACTTTCGAGGAGAACTTGGCACTCCAGTACAGAACATTCCAAAATAATATGGCAGTGTGTTAATGCTACCAAGAATGGGAAAAAGCATTGTCCACATAGCAAAGGACTTGAAGAAGAAGCAATAGAAAAAGCATTTATGGAAAGTTATCGTCAAGTATGCCATAATAATGTAGAGATTACTAATGAATTTCTAAAAACAGTAGAAGAAGAACTCAAAGACAATAGCTTATCTAAGGAGCTAAAAAAAGTAAGCAATCAGCTTGACAAAGTGTTGAAAAAAGAAAAAGATCTTGTAGAACTAAGGCTAAATGAAGTAATTAGCATGGATTTGTATCAAGAAAAGTATAATGAAATAACATTAAGCAAAGAAAAATTACTTGGAGAAAAAAGAACATTAGAAGTAACTCTTACAGATGAAAAAGCATTGAAGAAAAGACTTGAAGGGTTTAAGAGGCTGCTTGAGTCAAATAAATATCTTGAAAAATTTGACAGAGCTGTATTTGAAAGTATAGTAGATAAGATAATTATTGGTGGGACTAATGATGATGGCGAAATTGATCCGGCAATGATTACCATCATATATAAAACAGGTAAAAAGGATTCACAGAATGGACTGCTCTTTAAAAGTAAAAGAAAAAATGCTAAAGTAGTTGAGGGAGAAAATGAAAATAAATTGTATCCTCAATCAAGCAACGAGGTAAATAAATTGTGTTCCTATCCTATGGACAACACATATTGTAGTAGGAGAGTTAAAGACAAAATCTGATAAAAATATTTTCAGAAAATTAAATGAGCATTCTAAAGAATTACAAGCTAAGCAAGAGGAGATTACGAAGAAACATAATTCATTAGCAGCACAGTATGATGGATTGAAGCATTTAAAGGTTAATATGGATAGCTATCTTGATAGGGATAAAAAGAATGAGAAAAAGGAATCAGTTATTGGTGCAATTAGGAGGCATCAGGCTGAAGATAAAGAAAAACCAAAAGAAAAGAAAGAAGCAAGCAAAGAAGCTGAGAGATAAATTTATGGTCGGTGTGGTCTTAGGACTGCACCGATTATTTTTTTATGAAAAATAGCTCTGGAATAGATTTTTCATGGCTGGTATAATAAAAGATAATAGTTTTTGAAGTGGGTGATTAATATGGAGGTAAATACCTTTTTTGATTTTTGCTCTGGAATTGGTGGAGGAAGATTAGGATTAGAAAGATGTGGATTAACTTGTGTGGGATCTTCTGACACAAGTAGACTTGCAAACAGAACATATGATTTATTATTTGATGATAAAACGGATATTAATTATGGTAATTTAAAAAGAATAGATTGTAACAACATTCCAGACTTTGATGTTATGATTGCTGGATTTCCGTGCCAAACATTTTCTGTAATTGGTAGGCAAGAAGGTACGAAAGATCCGAGAGGTCAGATAATTTATTACCTTATTGACATTCTGGAAAAGAAGAAACCAAAGATTTTTATTTTTGAGAATGTAAAAGGACTGCTGACACACGATAAAGGTAAAACATTTAATGATATAATTGGTACTTTATCTAAATCAGGATATTCAATTTACCATAAAGTGCTGAATAGTATTGATTACGGTGTTCCGCATATGAGACAAAGGATTTATATTATAGGATTTGAAAATTCTTTGGGAATAACAGACTTTATTTGGCCGGATGTAAAAGAGCAGGTTCAAATTGATTCATACTTTAATCCAACTGACAATTATATGTTGGAAGAGGATTATAAGTGGTTTTTATCAAGATATCTGAATAACGAAAAAAATATTGGTAAATTTAAATTGGAAGAAATACTAGAAATGAATAATGTGGTAGTAGATACTAGAATGTCTGATTTGCGTTTATATCATAATAGAATGCCAACTTTAAGAGCACATAGGGATGGTGTCTATTATGTTAGAAATAAAAAAATATACTATCTAAAAGGTGAAGAAGCTTTAAAATTTCAAGGTTTTGATGATTGTTTTATAAAAAAAGTGTCTGGTAAAGTAAGTAATCGTCATTTGCTTCAACAGGCAGGAAATGCAATGACAGCAAATGTGGTTCAAAGTATTGGCAAAGCTATTTTAGATAGATTGGAGTCCAGCTAAGAAATGTCAATAGCTAAAATAAAAAATATTAGTTTTATTTTGAA
>NZ_JBQNBU010000089.1:0-7878 GCF_052169795.1 Catonella sp. | reverse complement strand
AAAGACACTCCGGGTGTAACCAGAGACAGGATATATGCAGATGCAGAGTGGCTTAATAAGGCATTTACAATGATAGATACAGGCGGTATAGAGCCTGACACAAGTGACATGATGCTTGCCAATATGCGTGAGCAGGCTGAGATAGCTATAGATACTGCAGATGTAATTATATTTATAACAGATGTGAAAACCGGACTTGTTGACTCGGACAATCAGGTAGCTCATATGCTTAGAAAGTCCAAAAAACCTGTAGTTTTAGTAGTTAATAAGGTAGATAATCCTGTTAAGCAGCAGGCAGATGTATATGAATTTTATAACCTCGGACTTGGTGAGCCATTTCCTATATCCTCTGTAAACCAGACCGGTATAGGTGATATGCTTGACGAGGTTATTAAACATTTTCCGGAAGACAGCCCTGAGGCGGAAGAAGATGATACCCCTAAGATAGCCATTATAGGTAAGCCGAATGTGGGAAAATCATCTATAATTAACAGATTGCTTGGTGAGAACAGAGTTATAGTTTCGGATGTTGCGGGTACTACAAGAGATGCTATAGATACCAGAATCCGCAGAAATGGAAATGACTATATAATGATAGATACTGCCGGTATCCGCAGGAAAAGCCGTATCAAAGAAGATATTGAATATTACAGTATAGTAAGAACAATATCTGCCGTTGAAAGAGCTGATATAGTAGTGCTCGTTATAGATGCAACCGAAGGTATAACCGAACAGGATGCAAAGATAGCGGGAATAGCACATGAGCGTGGTAAGGGTATAATAGTAGCTGTAAATAAATGGGATTTGATTGAGAAAACTGATAAGACCATGAATGAACATACTAAGAAACTTAAAGAAATCCTTGCCTATATGCCTTATGCAGAATTTCTTTTCATATCAGCAGTAAGCGGACAGCGTCTTAATAAGCTTTTCGACCTTATTGATGTGGTTATTCAGTATCACACACTGAGGGTATCTACCGGTGTGCTTAATGATATTTTAGCTGAGGCGGTAGCAATGCAGCAGCCGCCTACTGACAAAGGAAGAAGACTTAAGATTTACTATATCACTGAGGTGTCCGTCAAACCGCCTACCTTCATACTTTTTGTAAATAGCAAGAAACTTATGCATTATTCTTATACAAGATATATTGAAAATAAGATAAGAGAAGCTTTTGGCTTCACCGGAACGCCCCTTCGTTTCATCATCAGAGAAAGAAATGCTGATGATACAACAAAAATACATTAATAGGAGCATATATGTTAAGTGCAATTGTTATTTTTTTAGGATATGTATTTGGCAATTTTCCTACAGGACTTATTGTAGGAAAACTCAATAATATTGATATAAGGAAGACCGGAAGCGGAAATATAGGCTCAACCAATGCCCTGAGAACTTTAGGTTTTCTAAAAGGCGGACTTCCTACTTTGGTGGGAGATATATTAAAAGTTGTAATTCCCTGCCTTTTGGTAAAATATCTTATTTGTCCGGGACTTACAGGCAATGAGATTGGTTATTTAAGTACAGACTATTTTGTGCTTTTATGCGGATTTGGAGTTGTACTCGGACATAATTTCCCTGCTGTGCTTGGCTTTCATGGCGGAAAAGGCATAGCTTCTACCGGTGGTGCATTTCTTGTGTTTAATTTTCCTATGACTATGATACCACTTGCCGTATTTATTTTAGTCTGCTATATAACTAAGTATGTATCACTTGGTTCTATGATAGGCTTGATTTCAATTCCTGTTATTATTGCTTTTTTCTATCAGGGACAGTGGGCACTGGTTCTTGTGGCTTCATTATATGCCATTTTAGGAATTGCAAGACATAAGCCAAATATTGAAAGACTTATGAAGGGAACTGAAAATAAATTAGGTAAGAAGAAAGATTAAAGAGGAGGTAGTATGAAAATTGCAGTATTGGGTGCAGGTACCTGGGGAAGTGCCTTGACAATTTTACTTAACAACAATGGGCATGAACTTACGCTTTGGACTGCTGTTGAAAAAGAGTTTAATGAATTAAATGATACAAGAACAGTAAAGAACCTTAAAGGTGTTAAACTGGATGACAGCATAAAGCTTACAAATGATATAAGTTCTGCCTGCAAGGGCAAGGAACTTATAGTATTTGCAGTTGCTTCTCCTTACGTTAGAATGACAGCTAAAAAGGCAGCTCCTTTTATAGATAGAAAAATACCTGTTGTAAATGTGGCTAAGGGTATTGAAGAAGATACACTTATGACTTTGACCGAAATTATTGAAAGTGAATTTGAAGCAGATAATGGAGATAGGGGTATAGTCACGGTACTTTCAGGACCAAGTCATGCCGAAGAAGTGTCTATCGGGATGCCTACTACAGCAGTAGTGGGAGCTAAATCAAGAGAAATTGCCTGTATGATACAGGATACCTTTATGTCTGAGAGATTTAGAGTATACACAAGTCCTGATATAATAGGAATAGAGCTAGGTGGTTCTCTTAAAAATGTAATTGCTCTTGCCGCAGGTGTAATAGATGGACTTGGACTTGGTGATAATGCTAAGGCTGCCCTTATAACCAGAGGAATATCTGAAATTGGAAGACTGGGTATGAAGCTTGGTGGTAAGCTTGAAACTTTTGCAGGGCTTTCAGGCATAGGTGACCTTATAGTGACCTGTTGCTCGACTCACAGCCGTAACCATAATGCCGGTTTTCTTATGGGACAGGGTAAGACTATGGAAGAAGCTATGGCAGAGGTAGGACAGGTGGTAGAAGGTGTATATTCCGCAAAGGCTGCCAGTAAATTGGCTCATGCAAACAATATAGATATGCCTATAGTTGAGCAGATGAATAAGGTATTGTTTGAAAATAAAAAAGCAGAAGACGCTCTTAGTGAACTGCTTTTAAGAGATAAAAAGGATGAACACTCAGGTTTTGACTGGGATGAATAAAGATAGAAAGGCTGAAAATGGAGATAGATGTAGAAAAACTTACTCCTATGATGCGCCAATATTATGATATTAAAAAAGAATACAGTGACTGTATTCTTTTTTATAGAATGGGCGACTTTTATGAGATGTTTTATGATGATGCTTTAACTGCATCTAAGGTACTTGAAATTACACTTACAAAAAGGTCAGGCAGCAATGAGAACAGTCCGCCTATGTGTGGGGTGCCTTTTCATGCTGTGGACAGATATTTAAATAATCTTGTACAGGCAGGTTATAAGGTGGCTATCTGCGAGCAGACAGAAGATCCTAAGCTTGCCAAAGGGCTTGTAAAGAGAGAAGTAATAAGGATAGTTACACCGGGAACCAATCTTGATACCTCAGCACTTGAAGAAACTAAAAATAACTTTCTTATGGGAATAATAGCTGTAAATGAAGACTATGGTATTTCACTTGTAGATGTGTCTACAGGTGAGTTTCTTGTAACTGAGTTAGTCTCAGCTAAGTCTTTGCTTGATGAGATAACAAAATTTGAACCGGCAGAACTGGTTTGCAATGACAACCTTATTATATCGGGTATTTTGACTGATGATTTTATAGAAAAACAGCATTTGGTAATAACAAGGCTTGAAAAAAGATACTATGAATATTCTGCTGCAGTCAGGATGATTAAGAAGCATTTTAAGGTAGAAGTGCTTGACGGTCTTGGGCTTACAGGTATGGACAATGCAATCTGTTCGGCAGGTATGGTACTTGCTTACCTTTATGAGACGCAGAAAAATGATTTAACTCATATTATTTCAATCAAGCCATATTCAAACAATGCCTATATGATACTGGATGGCTCAACAAGAAGAAACCTTGAACTTACAGAAACGTTAAGAGATAAGAATAAGAGAGGTTCATTACTTTGGGTACTTGATAAAACCAAAACTGCTATGGGAGCAAGGCTTTTAAGGAATTTCTTAGAACAGCCCCTTGTGGAGAAGAAAGAGATAGAAGAAAGGCTTGATGCAATAGAAGACTTTAGCAGGAACATTATTACAAGGGAAGAAATCAGAGAATATTTAAATCCTGTATATGATATAGAAAGACTTCTTGCAAAAATCTGTTATAAAAGTGCCAATCCCCGTGATTTGCTGGCTTTTATGAATTCTATAGAGTTTTTGCCGGCAATTAAAAGTCTTTTACCTGAGTTTAATTCTAAACTGTTAAATGATTATAATGAAATGCTTGATCCTCTTTCAGATATTTACGAAAAGATTGACAGGGCAATAGTTCCCGAACCGCCGCTTTCAGTAAGAGAAGGCAGGATAATTAAAGAGGGCTATAATGAGGAAATAGACCGTCTAAAAAGAGCGAATACAGAGGGAAAAACCTTAGTTTCGGAGCTTGAAAATGAAGAAAAAGAAAGAACAGGAATTAAAAATCTTAAAATTAAATATAACAAGGTTTTTGGCTACTATATAGAAGTTACCAATTCATATAAGGATATGGTTCCTGATGACTGGACAAGGAAGCAGACACTTACCAATGCCGAAAGATATATAACGCCACGCCTTAAAGAGTTTGAAAATATGATACTTGGTGCGGAAGAAAGACTTGTAACCCTTGAATATGACCTGTTTTCAGCACTTCGTGATGAGATAGCCGCAGAAATTGTAAGGATAAGTAAGACCGCCAAAGCCATAGCCGGAATAGATGCCTTTATTTCACTTTCAGCAGTCGCGGAAAGTGAGGGTTTTGTACGCCCTAAGATAAATGAAGAGGGAATAGTTGATATAAAAGACGGAAGACATCCGGTAGTAGAGAAAATGATGGGCGGAGACGGTTTCATTGTAAATGATACTTATCTGGACGAAAAAAATGACAGAATTTCAATAATTACAGGGCCTAATATGGCAGGTAAGTCAACCTATATGAGGCAGACTGCTATCATAGTGCTTATGGCTCAGATAGGAAGTTTTGTACCGGCAAGCTCAGCCAATATCGGTATCTGTGACAGGATATTTACAAGGGTGGGAGCTTCTGATGACCTTGCAAGCGGCCAGTCTACCTTTATGGTGGAAATGACAGAGGTAGCAAATATTTTAAGAAATGCTACAAAGAACAGCTTACTTATTTTAGATGAAATCGGCAGGGGTACAAGTACATTTGACGGACTTTCTATAGCCTGGGCTGTGGTTGAATACATCAGCAATCCAAGACTTTTAGGAGCAAAAACTTTGTTTGCAACACATTATCACGAGCTTACAGAGCTTGAAGGCAAGCTTCCGAATGTAAACAATTACTGCATAGCCGTAAGGGAAGACGGAGATAATATAGTTTTCCTAAGAAAAATAGTTAAAGGCGGAGCTGATAAAAGCTACGGTATACAGGTGGCAAGGCTTGCGGGAGTTCCTAACAATGTAATTGAAAGAGCCAAAGAGCTTGCTATGGAGCTTGACAGCAATGATATATTGGAAAAAGCTAAGAAGCTTGAAGTGAAATCTGTGGCTGACGACAGCAGCGGTGCAAGAGAGTATGTAGAAAATAAGAATGTAATAGAGTTCTTATCGGAAACAGGCGGTATGCCTGACAAAAAAGAAGAGAAAAAGCTTTTAAAACCTAATAAAACAGATGAAAATCAAATCTCATTTTTTGGCTCGTCCAAGAATGAAGATGTAATAGCAGAGCTTATGGATATGAAGCTTGAAGAACTGTCTCCTATAGACGCACTAAACAAGCTCTATGCTATGCAAAAGAAGGTAAAAAGCAGAGGTTTATAGTTAGAAATGAGGTGAGGCTTTGGCAATAATTAACTTACTTGATAAAGATACTATCAATAAAATAGCAGCAGGAGAGGTTATAGAAGGGCCTGCTGCGGTAGTCAAGGAACTTGTGGAAAATGCAATAGATGCGGATGCAAACTCCGTTACTGTGGAAATAAAAGACGGTGGTACATCACTTATAAGGGTGACTGATAACGGAAAAGGCATAGGCAGTGATGATATTAAGATGGCTTTCCTGCCTCATGCTACAAGTAAGATTAAAACTGCCGATGACCTTGTCCTGGTATCAAGCCTTGGTTTCAGAGGTGAGGCTCTTGCCAGCATAGCCGCAGTCAGCGAGGTAGAAGTGCTTACCAAGACTGCTGATGAAATAAGCGGAATCAGATATGTGATAAACGGTGGCAAGGAAGAAGCTAATGAGCCAATCGGTACTCCGGAGGGTACTACATTTGTAGTAAGAAATATTTTCTATAATACACCTGCAAGAAAGAAGTTCTTAAAGACAGCAGCTACAGAAGGAAGATATGTTGGCGAGGTTATGGAGCATATGGCGGTAAGCCACCCTGAGATAGCTTTTAAGTTTATCCTAAACGGTCAGGTAAAGCTTCAGACTATGGGAAACGGTAGTCTGAAAGATGTACTATTCTACATATATGGAAAAGAAACTACATCCAATATAATTCCTGTAAATAATCCTGATGTGGAGGGAGAGCCTATAAACGGGCTTTCAGTACGTGGATATGTAGGAAAGCCGTCCTTAACCAGAGGAAATAAAGAGTATGAGAATTATTTTATAAACGGGAGATTTATAAAAAACAAGGTTATTACAAGGGCTATAGAGGATGCTTATAAGTCATTTCTTATGCAGCATAGGTTTCCTTTTACCTGTCTGCTTATAAGCGTTGACAGTTCTTTAGTAGATGTAAATGTGCATCCTGCCAAGTTAGAAGTAAGATTTAGTGATACGGAAAACTTATACAGACTCATTTTTCACGAAGTTGACAATGCCCTTAGGAAGAAAGATTTACTTCCTGATATGGGTATAAAGCAGGTTCCTGATAAGCAGCCCCTTGTAAGGGAGTTTAAATCTACATCTAAACCTGAAAAAAACGAGGGCTATGTAATTCCTGATATTCCTATGCCTGAGCCTTTTGAAAAAAGCAGACAGGGTGAGTGGAAAAAGGAATTAAAGCCTGTATTTAAGCAGGAAAGCTTTGTGACAGAGAAAACAAAAAGAGATGAGGCAAGTCCTCTTATTAAACCTGAGGTATATGCACCTTTAGCCGGTACTCCGGCTTCTGTTGTGGATTCATCTGAACTAAATAAAAGTTTAGAAAATAAAAATGAAATTTCATTTGATAATGTGAACAAAGATGAAAAATCAAATGCAGAAATTATTGGTTCAACCTTTGTAGAAGATGATGGAAAATCACTCAGAAATCAACATATAGAGTCAGTTGAAGAAGAAGGTAATGCTTACAAGAAAATATCGGATTACAACAAAGAAGAAACGATAATTAAGTCTGAAACTACAGCGGTAGAATTAGATTCTGATGCAGATGATGACCTTTCTCCCGAAGATTTTAAGGGAGGAATACTGGCAAAGAAAGCTCTCCCAGATATTAAAATTATAGGACAAATATTTGGAACTTACTGGATAATGGAATATGACGGAAATGTGTATATGATAGATCAGCATGCAGCCCATGAAAAGGTAATGTATGAGAAATTTGTCAAAGAAATATCAGTTAATAAAGTAACTTCACAGAACCTGCTGCCTCCTGTAGTTGTTACACTTTCAGGAAGCCAGAGACAGATAGTGGAGGAGATTAGTGAACATCTTAGACAAATAGGCTTTGAAATAGAGCCATTTGGTGGCAATGAATATGTAATAAAGGCAGTACCTACAGAGCTTTTTGGAATAAGTGAAAAAGAGCTTTTGTTCGATATTATTGACCAGTATTCGCTTGAGGGAAAAAAAGTTACTCCGGATACAGTGCTTTCTAAAATAGCAACCATGGCTTGCAAGGCTGCCATTAAGGGAAATATGAATATATCCCTGATTGAGGCAAAGGCACTTATTGAAGAGCTTATGAGCCTTGATAATCCATATAATTGTCCACATGGCAGACCTACTATGATATTTATGAGTAAGGCTGATGTGGAGAAGAAGTTTAAGAGGC
>NZ_JBQNBU010000088.1:0-8060 GCF_052169795.1 Catonella sp. | reverse complement strand
ACATTTTAGGTAAATTTACTGAAATCAGTATTGAGTGTGGTAATTAAATGGTGGTATAATGATATATAAATATTAATGAAATTAAATTTCAGGAGGTAGCTTATGTTATCATTACTTTCAGGTGTGGGAGCATTTTTAACTGATCAGTTTATTAAAGGTCAGGTTGAAAAAGGTAAGATAGAAGATGGTGAGCAGTATTTTGGAGATTTAATTACTATCAAAAAATCTATGAATAAAGGTCTTATTATGAATAACCTTGAGGAAAGGCCGAGGTGGGTACTTTCATGGGTTTCTGCGATATTCGGTATGACTGCTTATGTTTATCTTTTAACCCTTGGTAAGAAACATAGAAAACTTAAAAGATTTGGACTTGCACTTCTAATGGGAGCAGCAGCTTCAAATCTCTATGACAGGATTAAGAAAGGTGGAGTTACGGATTATTTTGTAATCAAGGGCATACCTAAGGTGATTTTTAATTTAGCAGACCTGGTTATTATATTCGGGGCAATAGTTTCCGTAATTGGAGAAATTGTAGGCAATGATGAATGATTTTATATCGAGTTTAAATGTATAAGTTTGTTATAATGAGGTAAATAAAACAGAGCTTCCGTCTGAAAATGGCGGAAGCTCTGTTTAGTTAGAAAACTTGTTTTATTTATTATCACTTTTAAGTATAAACACAACAAACCTTATGAGCGTATAGGCTACTAATAAGACAGCCATTATGGTTTCGAACAATACAATAGGTGAAAGCCATGGCTTTGGAGTTTCAATGTCTTTTGAAAAAGCCATAAACTGTTTAGAAGCTATTGCACTTATTACAAAAGGAAAGGTAAATGATGCCCAGCTTGGGAAAAATGGTTTTGTAATAAGTCTTGCCATCTGTATGAATGAGAAGACATACAAAAGAGTGGCAAGAACCCATAATGCCATTAAGAAAGCAGGAGATTTAGACTCTACCGCCTGTACATATCCTGCAATCAAAAGACTGGCAGGAGCACCATAAATACAGATGAGATGTTTAGCAGGTAAAGGTATTTCTTTTTCTTTAGTATAGCGTATAGTAACTAGTACTAAGAGTACAAGAAAAGTAACTAAACCGAACCAAAACAAAATTTCACCAAGACCCTTAGCGTCGAAAGTGGGAGCTGTAACGGCTGCAACTACTATTCCGACATAAACTATATACCAGCTGGCAAAAACCTGTGGAAGTTTTAGCTTTAATAAAAAGGTAACTGTAAAATATATAATTAAAAGTGAATGCAGTATAATTGCTATATACCAGATAGCAAGAGATGCACTGCCGATTACAGGCTTAAGATAGCCTGCAAGGAGCATTAAAGCCATTGAAAATGTACCTGATACGGAAGCTGTTACAGGGTTTCGCATATCCTCCTTGAATTTATCAGGATTAGTTGCACATCTGATAATAAATAAAATCATCAGTAAACCTGCAATAGCACCGCAGATGAGGCGAGCAGTTTCGGAATAGCTTTGTACAAGGTTTCCTAAGGCAGCAAGCCCCAGTATAACCCCACAAATCGGCATAGGCATTTTTGCGATTTTGTGCATTGGGATGTCCTCCTAATATGAAATAGTATGCAAACGGAATTATGCAGTTACCATAGCTTTTTCCGCCTTTTTAGCAGCCTGACGCTCTTTAGCCCAGTAGGTATCTGGCTCATTGTCTTCATCAATATTTTTGACACCTAACTCACGACAGACAATTTCTCCAACTTTCCATGCACATAAGCCTGTAAAGTATATACACTGTCTTTTATGCTCACCTTCTGCCATGTTATATTCACGGGTAAGTACACGACAGCAAGTAGCGTTTTTAGTATTATAAACCTTGAACCAGTCATGAAGTTCATGAGTAAAGCCCATTACTTTTACAACTTCAGGGTCTTTTGGACCACGAGGCTCAGTTCTTCCAAAAAGTAAACCGAGTGCAAGCACTCCGCCGTTAAGTGCTCCACAAAGGCAGCCGGAACGCCCAACACCTACGGACATTCCTGAAGACATTGCTATTACAGTGTCGGGAACATCCAGTTCAAAATTATCGCGGATGGAACGGACAAGTGCCTCACAGCAGAAAAAACCGCCTTTATAGCTATCTTCTGCGTCCTTTTGTATTTTTCTAAGACTGACTTCTTTTACTTTTACTTCCATATTATTATCTGCCTTTCTACTAAATCTGCCTTAAGTTCATGAGGCTTAAAGCGATAGTTACAAATTTTTAAAATTGTCGATTTTCCGGAAATTTGTGACAGATTAGTGTGACATGGCTATTATACATGAATGTTATGGAAAAAAGAAGTCAATTCAGGCAGTAATAGTAAAATACAATAAAGTCCGGATATAATAGAAAAAGGCTATATAATAAGTTAGTTATATGAAACTTTTATAAATACTTATAATTCTTAGCCAGCCTTTCAAAGGAAGCGTAAGCATTATCAATGACTTTTGGAGCTACACAGTAGGCTATTCTCACATAACCGGAACAGCCAAAGGCAGAGCCGGGTACAAGGAGCAGTCTTTCTTTTTTTGCATTTTCAGCAAAAATTCGGTCATCATAAGGAGTTTCCATAAAAAGGTAAAATGCACCTTCAGGGTATATATAAGAGAAACCGAGCCTGTCAAAAATATCCATCAGTTTATTTCTGTTATCTTCATAGATACTTATATCAATACTTTCGGTAAGGCACTCTGCTATTGCCAATTGCATAAGAGAAGGAGCATTTACAAAGCCTAATATTCTTGTAGCAGTATTAGCTGCGGCAACCATATTACTAAAGTCTTCAATCTCATTGGGGATAACGAGATAGCCTATACGCTCGCCCGGAAGGGAAAGAGATTTACTATAAGAATAACACACAATGGTATTATTGTAATATTTGGTAAGATAGGGGACTTTAACACCGTCATACACAAGTTCCCTGTAAGGCTCATCTGAAATGAGGAAGATGGTATGGCCTGTTTCTTTGCTTTTTTCAGAGAGAATATCTGCAATAGCTTTAATATCATTTTCAGAGTATACTACACCTGTAGGATTGTTTGGAGTATTTACAATTAATGCCTTGGTTTTAGGAGTGATTGCTTGGCGTAAGTCCTCTATATCGGGCTTAAAACTTCCGGCAATATTAGGTTTTATGGGAACAAGTACAGCCCCAAAGTTATCGGCATAGTGTTTGTATTCTCCAAAGTAGGGTGAAAATGTAAGTACCTCATCATCAGGATTTAAAATGGTTTTGAATGCCACATTCAGTCCTCCGGCAGCCCCAACAGTCATTATTATATTGTTAAATGAAAAATCTGTGCCAAAGCGTTTATTTAAGGAGAGTGCTATTTTTTCACGAACCTCTTCGTAACCGGAATTATTCATATAACCATGAAGATAGTCAGGCTGAATGTTATCTACAATGGATTTGATGATGGTTTTTAGCCTTTCAGGCGGGTACACACTTGGGTTTCCCAAACTGAAATCATATACATTTTCTTGTCCAAACTTTTCAGCCATTTTCTTTCCGTCTTCAAACATAGCCCTTATTACTGAACTGTTTTCAAGTAAATTTTTTATTTTCTCAGAAACCATATATCCTCACTTTCTTATTTGACATCGTTCTGCCATTATGATAGCATAAAATCTTAAAAGATACACTAGAAATTTGGAGGTATATATGAGAGTACTTATTGCAGAAGATGATTTTGCCAGCAGGAAGTTTATGCTTAGATTCTTTGAAAAATATGGTGAATGTGATATAACGGTGGATGGGAAAGAAGCGGTTGAGGCATTTACAATGTCACTGGAAATGGATGAACCTTATGACCTTATATGTTTAGATATAATGATGCCGGAAATGGATGGACATCAGGCACTTAAGATGATAAGAAAAATAGAAGAAGAAAATAATATTTCTGAAGAAAATAAAGTAAAAATTGTTATGACCACAGCTCTAAGTGAAACAAGACATGTAACAAAGGCTTTTGAAAATGGATGCACTGCTTATGCAGGAAAGCCGATAAATCAGGAAAAGTTGGTAGCAATGCTCAAAAAATTTAATTTGATTGAAGAATAGATATGAAAAAAGAGAGTATTTTAGATGAAGAGGCCTATATCTACAGGCATAATGATAATGAGGATGAAGGCGATAAATGGAAGAGGATGAGCAGAAAGCAAAAATGGGCTTATTTCAATGATTATTATAGGAATAAGTTGATTGGAGTTGTAATTTTGGTTGCAGTCATCGTTTTATTAGTTTATTCCATGCTTAAGCCAAAGCCTGATGTAGTAGTTTCTATAGCAGTACTAAATGATTATTGGAATAATGAAAAAGTTGAAGAATTGACTAAGGAAATAGGAAAATACCTTGAACTTGAGGAGGGCAAGCAGGAAATATGGATTGATGATACATATTTTTTAAAAGAAACAGGAATAGGTAATGAAATTGCCAACACACAAAGACTGGTAGCTAGGTTTGCGACAGGAGATATTAATGTTGTAATAGCTGAAAGACCTACATTTGAAGAGTATGTTAAAAACGGAACTTTTCTTAAAATATCCGAATTACTTGACGATGTTAATTTGTATAGAGATAAAATTGTATCAGACGGTTATGGAATAAGCCTTGATGGGACTAATTTTTTAAAAGAGGTACAGAGTTATCAGAAAGAGTCGGTTTTAGGTGTTTTAGCAAATGCAGATAACGAAGATTACAAATATCTGTCAAAAATAATTAAGTATATTTTACAAAAATCTTAAAATAGAAAAATTAGCATAAATATGCTTGACAATTGATATTAGCAAATTTATACTCGTTTTGCTGGGAGATTTGAGGTTAATTATATAAATGTATCAGTATTTGAAATGAGGGTAGCGATGAGCAGTAATCCATATAGAAATAGTAGGAATTCTTATAGAAGAAGACGCCAAAAAGAAGGAAGAGTACTGGTTGCATTAGTGGTTGTAACAATAATGGCAGCAGGTATAATGGGGCTTTATGGAGTGATAAATCTTTTTACGGATGATGGTATGTCACTTAAGCACACACAGACTGCAAGTTCAGTAATTCAGCCGATATCAGATGAAAATAATGGAAGTACCCTACAGGGAAATAATGTTGTTGGACAGGGTTCTTCTTTACAGACAGAGAGTAAAGTGACGGCAAGTGCGAGTACGGGAGGGATAGAGACTAAACCGGACAATGCAGCTGTTGATAAAAAGACTGATGATTCAAAAAAGGTTGATATAAAAAAACTCGTGACGGCCGAAAAAAGTGCAGAGGAAGAGCATTATAAGGATACTGTGTTTGTGGGAGATTCCAGGACACAGGGACTTCAGATAAATGCAGGGCTTAAGAATCCTGATTTCTTTGCAGGAAGAGGCTTGAATGTAAAAAATGCACGTACTGAAAAAGTAGTTAAAAATGCTAAAGGTAAGACTGTTACAGTAATTGAGGCACTTAAAGATAAAAAGTATAGAAAAGTATATATATGTTACGGAATAAATGAACTAGGATGGCCTTATACCAATATCTTTGCTGATGAATATAAGAAGACTATAGAGGCTATAAAGGAAATACAGCCGGATGCAGAAATAGTAGTTCAGGGAATTTTACCTGTTACTGAAAAGAAGTCTAAATCGGATAAGATATTTAATATGAAGAACATAAAGAAGTTTAATAAGGTTATCAAAGAAATGGCAGAGGAGATTGGAGTTACTTATGTGGATGTATCACCTGCTGTTTCAAATAAAAAAGGTTTTCTTCCAAACAATGTTACTCCTGACGGAGTGCATATGGATAGGGAATATTGCAAGAGGATTCTTGCATATATAGTAAATATGAATTATTAAGAGTGAGGATGATGAAATGAGAAAAAAAACAAACAGAATTAAGATGGTGGCAATGCTTTCTTTATTAACACTCACAGCTTCAACAGTATTATATGGCTGTGGTGGAAAAGGTGAAACAAAGAGTTCAGCTAAAAGCATGAATGAGACCGCTGCAACAAGCAGTAAGGCAGCAGCTGTGGATGTAACTAAGGTGGCAGATAGGCTCAAGGATGAGATTAAGTACGATGATAAACTTGCAGAGCCGGAGGCAGAAACAATTGACATTCTTTATCCGGGTCTTCCTAGTGACAAGGTAAAGGCTAAAAAGGTTTATATATCAAGCTCAGGTGGCACTGCGGAAGAGATTGCATGCTTTGAAGCAGCTGATGAAGAAAGTGCAAAAAATATAGAAACCTTGTTAAATGAAAGGATTGAGATTCAGAAGGCAAGCTTTAAGAACTATGTTCCGGAAGAACTTAAAAGACTTGATAAGGCATTTGTTATTAGAAAAGGAAATAACATCTACCTTTCAGTTTCGGCTGATCCTGACAAGGCTAAGAGCATTATAGAAGAAAATTAATATAAGAGGGCAGGTTCGTACTGAGAAGGAGCGTTCCTGTCCTAAATTTACATATTGGAGAAAATTATGATATTTGCAGTAGATATGGGTAACAGCAACATAGTTTTGGGCTGTTTAGATGGGAAAAAGTTGATATTTGAAGAGAGGCTTGCTACTAATATAGGTAAGACAAGCCTTGAGTATGCTATAATGTTTAAAAATTTGTTTGAACTTTATGATAAGGTACCGACTGAGGTAGAAGGCTGTATCATCTCTTCTGTAGTACCGCAGCTAACCGACACAATAGCAGATGCAGTTAAGAAGGTATGTGGCAAGTCCCCTATGATAGTAGGTCCCGGAATAAAAAGTGGAATCAATATAGTTATAGACAACCCGGCACAGCTTGGGGCGGATCTCATAGTAGGTGCAGTAGCAGCTGTAGATGAGTATGAACCACCTTTTATTATAATAGATATGGGAACGGCTACTACTTTCAGCTATATAAATGAAAAAAGACAGTTTATAGGAGGGGCTATAATGCCGGGGGTGGTAACAGCATTAAACTCCCTTGTAAGCGGAACCTCACAGCTTATAAGAATAAGCCTTGATGCACCTAAAAAGATTATTGGAAGCAATACCATAGACAGCATGAAAAGTGGAACTATATATGGAAATGCTGCAATGTTAGATGGTATGATAACAAGGATAGAAGAAGAAATGGGAAGGGAACTTTTGACAATAGCTACAGGAGGACTTGCGAAGCTGGTAGTTCCATATTGTAAGAAGAAGATTGTTGTGGATGACTCTCTTTTGATAAAGGGGCTTGGGATTATTTACGAAAAGAATAGAAAATAGTGAAAAAATTGTGTATAGCTTGCAATTTGGATTGTGCATGTATATAATTGTACACAATGAAGTTGTGTAAATAAATCTTAGAAAGGGAGTTAAATGGAAGATAATAAAAATAATAGGTCCGGTGATGATAATTCCGGAGGAGGGATGAATAAAAAGGCAGGAATTATAACTATAGTTGCGACTATAGTAATTTTTCTACTGTTTATGTATGGAATGAACCTCATAAAACAGGGGGTAAATAGGGAAATAAGCTACAATGAATTTGTTAAGATGATAGATGAAGGTAAGGTAAAGTCCGTACTGCTTAAGCAGGGAAAGATAGAGATTACTCCAAATTCCTCTACTAATGACTTATATACACCTACATATTATACAGGGTATATTGGAGATAATGATCTTGCAAGCAGGCTTTTAAAAGCGAATGTTGAGGTGCGTTCTCCTTCTCCTGATGCAACTCAGGGCATACTTGAATTTTTTGCAATATATATACTTCCCCTTGTAGGAATTTGGGTAGTTATGTATCTCATTTACCGTTCATTTTCTAAGAGTGCAGGCGGAATGATGGGAGTTGGAAAGAGTAATGCAAAGGTATATGTAGAAAAGCGTACAGGAATTACTTTTGCAGATGTAGCCGGTGAGGATGAGGCTAAAGATTCACTTCGTGAAATGGTGGACTTTTTGCATAATCCTAAAAAATATGCCGAAATTGGAGCAAAACTTCCTAAGGGAGCATTACTTGTAGGCCCTCCCGGCACAGGTAAGACCTTGCTTGCAAAGGCAGTTGCAGGAGAGGCGAATGTACCGTTTTTCTCA
>NZ_JBQNBU010000087.1:0-8133 GCF_052169795.1 Catonella sp. | reverse complement strand
CTTTCAAATCTGTTTTAATTATATATGTAATAACAAAAAAATGCAACGATAAGTTAGTTTCGTTGCATTTGTTAATTCATTTTTTTAATACTCTTTCTTTTCTATATACTCCTTAAAACCCAAGCTTTATCGTCTTTCCATCCAGTGCAATCCCCTCCGAAACAGAAATCTGAATTTTCTGTTCTTCACTAAAGCCTATAGTTTCTCCATCATTTAACACTACATCACTTGTAATTATATAATCAGAAATACTTGCTAAAAAATTGTAGACTTCCTCAGCTTCTTCAGAACTTTTAATTATCTCAAGCTCCTTTTTGCCAAATTGTTCAATACCATAGGTATAACCTGAAACAGTATTATTTTCATCTCCATAAAGTCCAATATAAACTATATTTTCTATTGGAAAATCATCATTTTCATCATATAATTTTGCAAAGTCATAATACATCTGAGGATGAATAACCGTTCCCAGTATATTAATACCAAGACACTCCTTCTGTCTTGCTGCAGTTGCAAGAAGTTTCACATATAATTTCGCCTGTGAAACAGCATTGACATCATCTTTATGGTATATTACAGATACCAATAGATGTGCCTTATGCCTTTCAGCCGCTTCTACTGCACCATCCCATCTGTAATTAGTTTTAGCCTGTTCTACTGCTTCATTATCAGGAATTGGCGCAGGCATTAAGCTTGCAGTTAAAATCATACCATTGTTATCTGCAATTATGGTATTGTTATCGTGTGTTATTTCAAAATCATAGCTCATTCCCCAATCCTCTTTGAGGTCTTTAACATATTTTTCAGCATCAAAATCTGCTCTTTCAAGCAATACAAATCCTACAAATGTTGACATATTTATTCTCCTTTTTAATTATTTACTTTTACCCGTTTATTCCGCCACATTCAACTACATATTCACTGTCTATCTCCATACAAGCCAAATGTCCTAATAAATAATCCGGTTCTGCATCTAAATCCAGCATAAAATCTGTTTCACTTCCTTTTATATAAATTACGACATTATTCACAAAAAGTGATTCGATAAAATCTTTCTCTGTAATCTCTCCATCTGCGGTAAAATCACCACTTTCAATCATATCATTAATATTTTCTATAAAATAGTCATTTTCCTCCATAAATGTATCTATTATCTTGTTTCTGTTTTTATTAAGCCAGTTAATTTTTTCAAAAACGATGTCTTCAACGTCTTTCTCATCGGCTTTTATCTCCAGAAGAATATCTGTTTCTTTTCCCCATACATCCATCTTGCCCATATAATCACCACTATCATCTAAAACAAATTCTATGTTGCCGATTAAAATTTTATTCTTCATACCTTCCGCTCCTATGCTATAAATTTAGTTGTAATCTTATGCTATTTATCTTTTTTCAAAATGCCTATAATTATTTTTCGAAATTTTCCTCTTTGTTTTACACCACATAAAACTTAGAAAACTCCCAAAAGTTCTTTCTGGTTAGCTATAAAATTCTCATAAATAAATTCATACACAGCCTCTTTATCTATTTTTACTACCCTGAGTACATTATCTTCCATAGTTATATTCCTTCACACTCTTCATTCTTCTACATTCAAAATTAAAGTTATTGGGGTTATTTCGTTTTAACTCAAGCTTTAGTTTCTTTATGTTATATCCCATTTTATTATCTCCATACTATTAGGTCTGCTGATGTAGCATAACTATGGTTTTGCAGTCCTTACATATTTCTATATAAGCATTTCCCTCCATACCATCAAGCACTGTATCCCATTGTATCTGGGCAAGATACTTCATAGGCTTTCCACAATCAGGGCACATCTTTATTTCACAGTCCTGAATCCAGAAGGCAAAACCACCAACAGATGAACCGCCGTACCAGTCAGCCGCAAATCTGAGCGGCACAGGTTTATCACCTAAAACATAGGTATTTGAAGCTAATTCCTCTACTCCACTCTCACCCAAATAATCTTCTCCTATAAAACTATCTTCCCCGAAAATAGCTTCACTTTCTCCATCCACACTATATCTGCAAAAATCTCCACCAGAAAACTGGAAGCAGTTTGGACAGCATTTTGCTTTAATAACACCATCTATGCCAATAAAATCTAGTCTTTCATCCCTGCCATCAATTTCCATAAGATTTACAACAGTACAGCCACATTTAGGACATTTTTCATCAGTCCTGACACCGATTTTTACTGGACTTTTCTTCTTCTCTTCCATTGTTCCTTTTACCAGAGGATAGCACTTATCAAAATTTGTTTTAATAAAATTCCCTTCCTTATCATAAGACCAGCCGCCATAGGTCGCATAAAATGAAGGATTGACATATAGCTTTTTTCTCCACTCTCTTGGATGTTTTTCAAGCTCTAAAAAGGTCTGATACACCTCATCTCCACCGGCTGCAGCAAGACATAATAATAAATGTCCCGCAAGTCCTGACTCTATATCATCCTGCTTTATCATTTCTGTCATTGATTTTACTATATCTTCATAAGCATCTTTATATAGCTCACAAGGATAGAAAACCTTATGCTCAAAAGCAGTTTCGGCTATTTTGGCAGTATTTATGTCTCTGTAATCCAACAGTTTTATAAAGATTCCATGGTTTTTATCCAAGTCACCGGTTGCTTCCATTTCTTCACAAATTTCTTTTATTCCGACAGCTATTTCTTCTTCTGTCATTGCCAAGATTTCATTCTTCCTATTTTCTGCTCTGCAATCAGCACAAATACCATCAAAATATATTTCTCTGCCACATTGTTTACACTTTTGCGCTTCTCTTTCCATAACATCCCCTTGCTTTCAGCACATCACAAATATTAGCTTAAATTACATCATTTCACTTCAACCATTTTATTATTATCCATAACAAAGAGCTTTACCAGACCTTCTCCTGTATAGCCTGCATATTTTCCCTGTAAATACTTATAGCACTCTTCTTTAGTTGCAAATTTAATTGTCTGATAAGGTTCTTCAAAGTTTAGCTTTCATCATCCTCCATGCCTGCCCAGTTAAGACACCCCGTCTCTTTCGCAGCCAGACTGTATTCTTCCATAGGTGTACGGCCATTTTCCAATACTTTATTAAGATGTGAAAATGCAAGTGTCAAATGCTTTTGACATCCCAATCTTACAAGGCTTAAAATATTACGAAGGCAACCTTTTGTAATAAATACTTAGAGCCACATAGACTACCAATGCTATTAGTAAAAATATTGAAATAAATGCTGAAACAAACTCCTCTTTTTCCTCCGAATCCAATATTTCCCTTATCTGAAGCGGAACCGGAAAGCCTGTCGGACAATAAAAATACAAAATCACACCCATTGAAAAAATAGGGTCTTGCATCTTGGAAGGAAATAGAAGAAAAAATGATGCTATTATACCTGTACAGAATATTATCCTGATAATAGCTAATTTCATTAGATTAGATAAATATCCCTTCTTCAGTCTAATACCATAGCCTAAGCTAAAAAGAATCAGACCTGAGACAGGTGCTATTATTGCCCCCATTGTATTTTCATAAATTGAACCAAATACTTCACTTTGTGAAATAAGGTGATGTAAACCGGTCAAATTGGTAACTGCAGCCAGCAAGGCTGCTATAACAAAAGGAGCAGAGATTACTTTTTTTATTAATGGCAAGATCTTTAAATCTTCCTTACGCCTTATTTGTAATATTGTCGGTACAAAGATAAAGTTAATAAGGATTCCCGCCAAGTCAAAAGGAATCAGATTTAGGATATAGGATGAACCTACTATACTTAAATACAATGGAAGAGCAACAGCTCCCCCCTCACAGGTTAAGAGTAGAAATGGAGATAGGTCTTTTAAGTTTCCAGGCAACATCCTGCATATTATCTTTCCTAAAAAATAAACAAAAATCCAGACTGCAATTAAATAAACTATTTCCAAAGCTATCTGTCTATCAAGTACAGAACTTGCCACTATATGATAAATAAGAAAAGGAAATAATATATCTAAAGCGATAGTCTTTAATCCATTATTTTGTTCGTGATTAATCCATCCTTTTTTTCTTGCGTGTATCCCTAAGAAAAGGATGAAAAATACGGGAAAAATTGTAGAAATTGCCTGCATATTATCCCTCATAAATCGGATACTTCCCAGTTAATACTGAAACCTTAGAAAGTATCTCTTCTTTGCTATTTTCAAAATCTGTTGCAACTTTGAAGAGACAGTCCGCAATAACTGCCATGTCTTCTTCCTTAAATCCTCTGGCTGTCACAGCAGGAGTGCCGATACGCACTCCGGAAGTCACAAAATACGAACGTGGATCAGACGGAATACTATTTTTATTCAAAGTAATATTCACTTCATCGCAGAGGTTCTGCATGTCTTTTCCTGATACTCCCTCAAAATTAGTTAAATCTACCAGCATAAGGAACCGGGCTTGGATGCACACCTGCAGCAATAAGACCTGCAATATGAGCCATGTCCACAAAAAGTACTGCTCCCACTTCCGGATCCATTTCACGGATAAAATTCATTATATCTTTTACCATATTTACTCCTTTAGTTATTTATTTTAGTTTCACCTGCTATGGTCTATTATATGTGTTTGTTCTCAGATAGTAAATAAGAATAATTTTCTTTCAGCTTCTGTAATCGATTATCTGCCTCTAATTTCTAACTCTTTCATATCCCAATCATAGCAGCTTGATATTGTGTTTACAAAATAGGGAGCAAATGTATTGCCCGCCCATTCTTCACTCACGCAATCCCAATATTTTTAACAGGATTTTTGCCTTTTTTATTGCGGCAGACTTGGCACTGCTGTTTGCAATTTCTAAAAGACCTTGCCATTTTGCATCTTCCGGAGGAATAAATCCCCTGCCGGCTGCTTCCTTTAAATAGTCTGCATAGTAAATACAAATATCCAAAATTCTGTTTATCCATACCGGTGGCTTATTATTTTTCACAGTCTTTGCTCCAGCATATTTGATACACTCACTTAGCATTACCCAAAACACACTCAGAAGTTCTCTTTCCTTCTCAACCACCCGTACCAGCTTTGCAGGGCTGATATCTTCATGAAGCAGTAACTCTCTTGTAATATCTCTCAATGTATTCACATTCAGCTCACCGGATTTTATCAATTCTTTGGTAAGGCTTTTTGCGCCATAAATACTTTCTCCGTCCTGAGCCAAAAGTGCCACAGCAATAGTGAGGAGAGTCTTTGAATATGGGGTGGATTCTCCTTCTAACGGACCGTTTTCTTCATTTCTCCAATTTCTGAACCTGCTTACCACAATCTTCTTTTTTATATTATCATAATGAAGCCATACAGACTTTTCTTCTTCATCTATAATTTCCCCGTTATGATTAGCCTTAAATGCTGAAACCTGTCCCTCATTTCTAAGTCCGTAAATCCATCCGGCTATTGTTACCTGATATTCATACTCAGGTACATCAGGCAGATTTAAGTTAAATTGAAAAACTTTTTCATTTTTTCTTATTTCAACAGCTTTTACACTCATAGAAACATTATCGGGGATAAGTGTTTTTGGCTCAGGTAATGTCACCCATACTTCATCAAAGTCATTTTTTGATATTAGAGTATCCGATGCCTCTTCACTGTTTTCCGGTTCTTCTATAATTTTTGTATCAAAAGATTTTAATTTATTCACGATTTCCTTTGCATAGCCTACTGCCTTTGAAGCCCCTGATTTAGCAGCAAGATTTTTAACTGCCTTCATTTCCAATACACTATTAGGAGCAAGCTTGTTTTGCACAGCCATGACAACCTCATCCAGATAATCTCTTAAAAACTTTACAACCTCAGCAGTTCCTGTCAGCATTCTGGGAGCCCCAAGCGATACTTCCACAGTATCACAGGCGGCTTGCCATACAACGCTCAGCATACCGTCTTTTGCCATACATTCCATAGAAAGAGCCATACTTGCCAGATTTGAGGGCGTATCACCATTCCAATCCAGATAAGAAATATCTGCTGTATCCGGAAGCAGAAGTCCCCTTTCCCAGGCTTCATGGGTTGCATTAATCACATCTTCTGCATTCTCATCACTTAGATTACTCTCTATAGCAAGCCAGTTCATCAGTGCACCCTTTGTAATCGGCTTTCTTCTTCTTGCTATCTGTCTTAAAATTATACCCTGCCCATGGTATACCTCACAGTCTCTGTGTACCGCCGTAAGAGCATAATCTCCCCAAGTCGGAAACATAGAAAACATAGAATCATTGCTGTATGAAAATCTATTCGGTAAGGCTTTCAGACTTTTTGGCATATCAAGTTCCACCTTCCAAGATGAGGTTTTTCCGGGTATAAATTCCGGTTCAATATATGGATCTTTTAAGTATTCGACAATTATTTCACCTGCTGATATGTCATTTCCGTATTCATCCTGTAAAAGTTCTCCTGACGGAAGTAAGATTTTCAAATTTATATCATTTAGTTTTTCTAAGTACTCTTTTACATCTTTTTCTGTAACCGAATCAATGTCGAGCCTTGTAAGTGCAAGTTGTAAATCAGGTTCTGAAACATATGATAAATTTTCATTTTTATATATTAGCAGACGATTGACTAAATCGGATAATCCGATACTTAAATCTTCATAACTCGGAGTGCTTAGTAAGCAGGGCCATTTGTCGATAGACGCAAATAACACAAGTCTTCTTGTATATAAGAGTTCACCATACACGATTTTTAAAACTTGTTTTTCACCATCCCACACTTCTCTCATTCTATCCGGGCATATATTATTTCCCAGATTTTTTGCCCATATACCAAGTGCCAATATGCCGCTTGAGTCATTGTTCGAAATTCCTGCCAGACTCATTTTAGCCTCATCAGGATTTTTGTATGCAATGTTATTTGCCATAGCAATAAATCTCTCAAAAGTAATATCCGCAACACTTTCCTTTCTTTCTGAAATCACTGCCACCAAATCCGTCAACGCCTCCGGTGAAGCTTCTCCGATTTCAAACTCAGGAAGTTCCCAAAGTTTCGGTGTTTCCCTCCAAAGTCCCTGTACCTCTGCTTTTACATCTTCTTTTTCAAGTTCCAAGCCCCAAGCCTTCTCCAGACTGTCGGCAAGTTTTGATATACTTTTATCCTCATCCTGCTTATACAGTAAGATCCACTCTTCATACTCTTTTGCAGACTTCGGTTTTTCTCTTTTTAATGTAGCATTTAAAATCAGTTTTTTGATTTTCTTAACCTTTGCGAAGCTGCAGGAAATAAGTACCTGATACAGCAAATCTTCTGAAGCATTTTCTATAAGAACCGGTGCAAATCTTTCAAGTAAAGCGGTTTCTCCAAGTCCCAACAGTGGAATGATTGTTTCTGCTCGAGATCTGATATCATCATCCGTAAGTCCTATTTGCTCCAAAACATTCATCAGTTCTTTTCTGTCTCCCGGTCTTTGTGCCATATTTAGTGCATAAAATACCTGTTCCATAGCAGCTTCTTTTGTAAGCACATTATTCTCTACACCCCAGATCAGCACTTTTGAAAAAGGCCCTGTTGACGGTACATTCACAGAAATACCCATTTCAATATGCTCTATAAATCTTCTTATAATATCCTCTTTTGCCGGTGCAAATCCTTCGTCAAAGTTTTGTTCTTTTCTTTCAGAGCCCAAAACCATTGCCGCAACTGCTGTCCAGTCCTTCATATACTCCACCGATTCAGGAATATCAAGATTCATTTGATGAACCAGTTTTATCGCCAATGTACCGAGAACCGACAAAGAGTGCTCCCATATTCTCCTGTTTGAAGTACAGGCAGCTTTAATAAAATTCATAGCATAAGTCTCACCCCGAGCCTCAACAGCCTTTAAAGCAACCTCACTGCCTTGCCTTAAAATATGTGCTGCACGCTTGGCATCCACTCCCACACGGATTGCAAAGATTGCAAGTTTGCCTAAATCGACATCCACAACAGGAACAAAGCCGTAAGTATTCTCAGATAATTGCTTAATTTCCAACCATTCACCGGCTTTCAGTCCTTCTCTTGCAATTTTTTGTTCTTCACTGCTTCCTGTTCCAAGGTTTAAAATATCTTCAAAATCTGTTTCCTCATATCCCAGAGAGCGATAAATTTCCACCGCTTTTTCAAGTTTGCCTGCCATACTAACCTCCATACCTCC
>NZ_JBQNBU010000086.1:0-8233 GCF_052169795.1 Catonella sp. | reverse complement strand
AAGCATCTACATCTACTTCAGCATTTTCAAATAAGGTAAATATTTCAAGCCTTTGCTCTTCGCTCAGTATATGAGAAACAGCAGTATCCTTAGATAAGAATATGTCGGTAAGCATAGGATTATCTTGATTTAAATCAGCTTGAGGTAAAGGAGCTTCTTCTGATACTAAGTAATCAAGAAACAGCATAAAATCATTAGGGACAGAAGTCTGAGGAATATTTTCATTATTGGCAACAAGGGTCAGAACCAGTTCATCAGGCTCTATTCCTATATTCAAAATATCAAGCATATTAGAAGCGAGATTGGCACTCTCTTCTATATTTCCGTCAGAAAGCAGTCCTTCTATCATATCCAGCATATCATTGAAATTTGCTTCGGTAGCAGCAGTGAATTCAGTCAGGCCGTTACTGTAGATCTCAAACAACTTTGTACTTTCAAGGTTTACATCCAGTCCTGCCTTATTCATTAGCACGAGGTTAGTCATTGATATGTCAGGATTTTTAAGAGACTGCTGAAGCATACCGTTTATCATCTGCTTACTTACCGGATATTCATTTTTTAATAGGGCTGTTACGAGTTCCTCGTTTTTAGTAGAAAAGGGCAGACCGGAAGCTTCAAGAGCCTTATAGACAACATTTTCCATAGTATTGCCGGATTGAAGAGCTTTTAGTGTAATCTGCCCGTCTTCCCTGTCTACTACCTTAAACCTTGCCGCATCTCCTATGGAGAGTTCAGAGGTATTATCATATTTGGCAGTCATAGTAGTTCCATTTTCAAATTCTAAAGTTAATTCTCCCGGAGAAATATTTTTTATCTGACCTGAAAATACCTGTCCCTTTGCCAAATTATTATAATTTATATTACCTGAAGAGGCTGAATTTGAAGTTTTTGCAATTTCACTGCTTCTGTTTGCTCCTGTTGATTCCCTTCCATTTGAAATGCCTCCATTTGGTACTCTTGATACATCTAATGGCATAGTTCCTCCTGACAAAGTGTTTGTGAATAGTTATATGTATTTTATCGGATAGAAAGGGATATTTCTATAGCAATATTATTCATTGCCATTTTCATCTCTGTCCTTAAATATAGGCTTTGATTTGAACTCGTAAGGAGGGTTATCAACTGTTTTTTCATAATGAAATAAATTATTACCACAGTAAGGACAATGCTCATAAAATATTAGATGGAGTTGGTGATCACAATATGGACATTTCCAAAAAAAAAGCCATGTTATTGTATGAATAAGCCAAAATATAACAGCAATGGCTATCAATAATATGGCTATTATATTACTATTAGTAAGAGAACCTATAAACCACCCCGCTAAAGCAAAAAGTAAAAATAAAATAAAAGAATTTATCATTCTATCTTGAATTTTTTTCAAAACTAACACTCCTTTTGTTAAAAAATTTGTGCCGGAGAATCTGGAAGGATAGTATTAATAGATTTGATGACTTTACCATTAATGCCGGTAATATCTACATTCCAAACATATGCAGCTTTAAGGTTTACAACTATATACAATCTGGTCGATATCTTCTTTTTTTGCAATGGAATTTAAATTTAACTATACTGGCATGTAAAGGTAGTGTCAAAAACTGCCTAATATAAGATGAATCAATAATATCATTTCTTGTAAAAAGTGTCAATAAAAGACATATAAAAATAGATAAATAATGAATAAAAACCAATTAAAATTTTAAAAAATAAAAATATTATATGATTTAATACTAAAAATATTAGATTTTAAAGAATAAAACTGAGCATATAAGATGTTGGAAATCATAGATGTGAATTAATTAGAATTTGGAAGGAAAATTCTAGTTAATTTAGATAGACAGATTTACATTTGACAGTTATAATGGTTAATGGGTAGGTGGCTCTTGTTGATTTGAAAGGAATTTGGTGTTGATACATGGATGCAATTAATTCAGAGACCCTTATGATAACCAAGTTATTGCCGGGTTCTATCATAAGCCTAACTGCCAAAAAGGGCAGCCGGTCTTATCGTTTTGAAAGTTTTGTATTGGAGTTATCTGAAAAGGATGATATAGATGTTGCTAAGAAATTAGAGAATGAACCGCTTTTGATTGAACCGATAAAGGTAGACGGAAAGTTGGTAAGATTTGATAAAGAGGGAATTAGCTACTATTTTATAGGTAATCATAAAGGAAAACCATATCTGTTTGAGCAGGTATATGTAGATAAGGTAAATTTACCGGTATATGGTACAGTTCATGCAATAAGAGCTCCGAAAGAAGGAAGAAGGTTTAACAGAAGAGATAACTTTAGAATTTGGCTGGGGCAGTATTGCCACATAGCCCTTAGAGGAACTAAGGCTCAGCATGATGCTATGGTTAAGGATATAAGTAATGATGGAGTAGGGCTTATAATTAAAAAAGAGCAGGAGTTAAATATAGGAGATTCGGTAGAAGTTCAGTTTAATTTTGAGAAATATAACGAGCAGAAAGAAGATTATCAATTTACCCTCCATACATTAAAAGGAGAGATAGTAAGAATAGTTGAGCAAAATGAAAAGGTTAATTTAGCAGGGTGTAAGATAGTAGATGGGCGAGAGGCGGTTGAGAAATTTGTTGCTATGAAACAGAGGGAAAAAAATAAGGTGGGGCGTAAAACCAACGATCTCATAAGCATGTTTGTAGGTAAGGATAGAAAAGAAGACAAATCATAGAATGAAATATGTTTTGTCAGGAATTTTATAAGATAGATGAGGAGATAATAAAATGTCAGAGAATGAAAGAAAACCATATAATCCGGCAGAGATTGAGCCAAAATGGCAGAAGTTCTGGGAAGAAAATGAAACTTTTAAGACAGATGTATGGGATTTTAGTAAACCTAAGTACTATGTACTTGATATGTTCCCATATCCATCCGGAGTAGGTCTCCATGCAGGACATCCTGAAGGTTATACAGCTACTGATATAATTTCCAGAATGAAGAGAATGCAGGGCTATAATGTGCTTCACCCAATGGGCTATGATTCATTCGGTCTTCCTGCTGAGCAGTATGCGGTAAGTACAGGCAACAATCCAAACGGATTTACTGAGAAAAATATCGCTACATTTTCAAATCAGCTTAAAGAGCTGGGTTTTGACTATGACTGGTCAAAGATGATAGCTACTTCAGATAAGGATTATTATAAATGGACTCAGTGGATATTTGAAAAGCTCTATGAGAAGGGCTATGCAAAATATGTGGATATGCCGGTAAACTGGTGTGAAGAACTGGGGACAGTGCTTTCAAATGATGAGGTAATAGACGGTAAGAGTGAGCGTGGCGGTTTCCCGGTGGTCAGAAAGAATATGAAACAGTGGGCCATCGACCAGGTGGCATTTGCGGAGGAGCTTCTTGATGGACTTAATGAGATAGACTGGCCTGAGTCTACCAAGGAAATGCAGAGAAACTGGATTGGCAAAAGCGAAGGTGTAGAGGTTGATTTTAAAATAGTTGATGGTGGAGAATTCTCTATTTATACAACTTGTATTGAGACTATTTACGGTATAACCTTTATGGTACTTGCTCCTGACGGTGAGACTGTTAAGAGTCTTATGCCAAGAATTAAAAATAAAGAGGCTGTAGAAAAATATATAGCTGAAACTCTCAAGAAGAACGATATGGACAGGACAGAGCTTAACAAGACCAAGTCAGGCTGTGTACTTGAAGGCATATATGCAATAAATCCTGCAAATGGCAAGGAAGTTCCTGTATATATAGGTGACTTTGTACTTGCAAGCTATGGTACAGGTGCGGTTATGGCTGTTCCAAGTCACGACCAGAGGGATTTTGAGTATTCTGAGGCACATAATATCCCTAGAATTCAGGTTATTGACGGCGGTGATGTAAGTGGGCAGGCCTTTGAAAAACAGGATTATCTGGGTAAGGGCTGTAAGCTTATGAATTCTGAGGAGTTTAGCGGGCTTACTGTAGAAGAAGCAAAAGAAGCTATTACAGAAAAACTGGTGAAAATGGGAGTTGCAAGAAGAAAGGTCAACTATCATTTCAGAGAGTGGATATTTGCAAGACAGCGTTATTGGGGAGAGCCTATTCCTGTAGTACATACAGAAGAAGGTGAAGTAAAGCTTCTTCCTGAAAGCGAGCTTCCTCTTGTGCTTCCTGAACTTGAAGACTATAAGGGCAAGAACGGTAAGGCACCTCTTGAAAATGCTACAGAGTGGAAAGAGTATGATAAAAACGGAATAAAAGGTAAGCGTGAGACCTCAACAATGCCGGGTAGTGCAGGAAGCTCCTGGTACTATATGCGCTACATTGATCCGAAGAATAATGATGAATTTGCCAATCAGGAACTCCTTAAGCACTGGCTGCCGGTAGACCTTTATATTGGCGGACCTGAGCATGCAGTTGGCCACCTTATGTATTCAAGAATCTGGAATCGCTTCCTTTATAATGAGGGGCTTTCTCCTGTAAAAGAGCCTTTTAAGAAACTTGTACATCAGGGTATGATACTTGGTTCAAACGGAATTAAAATGGGTAAGCGTTTTCCTGAATTTGTAGTAAATCCAAGTGATATAGTAAGGGATTACGGCGCAGATACTCTTAGAATATATGAAATGTTTATGGGACCTCTTGAAGCTTCCAAGCCTTGGAATATGCAGGGTGTAGAAGGTTCAAGAAAATTCCTCGGAAGGGTGTTCTTCTATTTCTCAAATCCTGAAAATATTGTAAAACAGGGTGAAGAAGGCTATAGTGAACTCTTAGAGGAGCATAAGCTGATTTACAATCAGACTGTTAAAAAGGTAACGGATGATTTTGAAACACTTGGATTCAATACAGCTATTAGCCAGATGATGATATTTATGAATGCTGTAACCAAGGGTAAATGCCCTCTTGAATACGCAGAAGGCTTTGTAAAGATGATATCCTGTATCTGCCCTCATCTTGGCGAGGAGCTTTGGGAAATGTTTGGACATAGCGGAACAATAGCCTATGAAACCTGGCCAACCTATGATGAGACAGCCCTTGTAGTTGATACTGTAAAGATAGGCGTACAGGTAAATGGTAAGGTAAGAGGTACTATTGAAATAGCTGCCGAGGCAGAGGAAGAAGAGGCTATGAAGCAGGCACTTGAGATTGCTTCTGTAAATAAGGCTATTGATGGAAAACCTGTAAGAAAGGTTATCTATGTAAAAGGTAAGATACTTAATATAGTTGCAAAGTAAGAGAAAATTACACAGGGAGATGCTGTTTGTCTCCCTGTTTTTGCAGGGTTTTGGAGGAAAAATGTCAGATAAACAATATGAATTTAGTACCCGCCTTTCTGACCTTGTGGCACAGGCACAGATTAGCGGGAATAAGGTACATGAAAGCGATATAAAAGAATTTTTTGAAGGATTAGACCTTGACGATAGCCAGTTTAATCATATATTTGCATACCTTAAGGCTTCGCACATAGCAATAGAAGGCTATGAACCTAAAGAAGAAATAGAAGAAGAAGTAAAAAAATATGCTGAGGCAGCTAAGGCACAGCTTGAAGAAGTTACTAAAGAGGGTTTAGAGAAAAAAACTAATATAAAGAATACAAAAAAAACAATAAAATATCAGTCCGAATTTTTAAATATGTACTTAGATGAGCTAAAATATATAGAGAAGATGACACTAAAAGAAGAGCAGAGCATTATAAATCTTCTTTTAAAAGGAGATGAAGAAGCAGAAATTTCCTATATAGATAGGAAACTACATAAGGTAGTTGAAATAGCAAGAGGCTTTGAATTGACTGAGGACTATTTCAAAGAATTGATAGAAGAGGGGAATATTGGGTTATTAATGGGAGTAAAAGAACTTAAAGAAAATGCCGAAGAGGAAAACCCAATTGAATTTATCGAAAGCAGAATAGAAAGTGCGATGCAGGATTTTATAGAAGAAAGCCTGGAGATAGAAAGCACAGCAAATGCTATGGTTGCCAAGGTAAACTTTGTAAGCGATGCTGCAAAAAAGATGAAAGAAATGAACGGTTCATCACCTACACT
Organism: Catonella sp.; assembly: GCF_052169795.1. Classification (GTDB taxonomy): domain Bacteria; phylum Bacillota; class Clostridia; order Lachnospirales; family Lachnospiraceae; genus Catonella. Next base: position 2,228 of record NZ_JBQNBU010000086.1, on the reverse strand, counting down.
TAAGGAACTTGCAAGTTATACTAATTTGACCGAAGCTGAACTAACTGATATCATAGAACTGTCCGGAGATAATTTAAAAAGCAAAGAGTGATTTGAACATACAGTAGTAGTAAAGATATCTAATCAAAAACGCTTGGAATCTTAAGCAAAATTATTCACGAAATATCAAGAAAGCACATAATTAAGCCGCAGGCTTAGAATTATGTGCTTGCGCAGATATTTTGATGTAATCACATTTAGCCGAAGGCTAAATGCGTGAATAATTGAAGCGAGCCGTCGACAGAAAAATATATTGATTAAAAAATAAAATATGTGAAGAATAATTATCATCTAGACAGATACTTTGTTAATAATTTATATCAGCTACATACAGGAGGAATTTATGAGTACAGACCGTTATGACAGCCCACTTTCAGGGAGATATGCAAGTAAGGAAATGCAGTACATATTTTCACAGGACAAAAAATTCATTACCTGGCGCAGACTTTGGATTGCCCTTGCAGAAGCAGAAAGAGAACTTGGGCTAAATATCACCGAGGAGCAGATAGCAGAGCTTAAAGAACATGTAAATGATATAAACTATGATGTAGCAGTGGCAAGGGAAAAAGAAGTCCGCCACGATGTTATGAGCCATGTCTATGCTTATGGAGTACAGTGCCCAAAAGCAAAGGGAATAATACACCTTGGTGCTACATCCTGCTACGTAGGAGATAATACCGATATTATCATAATGACGGAAGGACTTAAGCTTGTTAAGAAAAAACTCCTCAATGTAATGAGTAAGCTTGCTGATTTTGCTGAGAAATATAAGGCTCTGCCTACACTTGCCTTCACTCATTTTCAGCCGGCGCAGCCTACAACTGTAGGAAAGAGGGCAACTCTTTGGCTTATGGAGTTAAAACTTGATTACGATGATGTCTGCTATATGATAGACAGTATGAAACTGCTTGGCTCAAAGGGAACTACAGGTACTCAGGCAAGCTTTTTGGAGCTTTTTGACGGAGACCACGAGAAGATTAAGAAGATAGATAAGTTAATAGCTTCGAAAATGGGATTTACAGACTGTTTCCCTGTATCAGGTCAGACCTACTCCAGAAAGGTAGATTCCAGAGTGCTGAATGTGCTTGCTGGAATAGCTTCAAGTGCTCATAAATTTTCAAATGATATAAGGCTTTTACAGCATCTTAAAGAAGTGGAAGAGCCATTTGAAAAGAGCCAGATAGGTTCATCTGCTATGGCTTATAAGAGAAATCCTATGCGTAGCGAGAGAATTGCATCTCTTTCAAGATATGTAATGAGTGATTTAATGAACCCTTATATAACAGCAGCTACTCAGTGGTTTGAAAGAACTCTTGATGATTCCGCAAATAAGCGTTTGTCTGTTCCTGAAGCCTTCCTTGCTATAGACGGTATACTTGACTTATATATGAATGTGGCAGACGGACTTGTAGTATATGAGAAGGTTATAGAGAAACATATAATGGCTGAGCTTCCGTTTATGGCTACTGAGAACATAATGATGGATGCAGTTAAACGTGGTGGTGACAGGCAGGAGCTTCATGAGAAGATAAGGACTTTATCTATGGAAGCGGGAAGAAATGTAAAGGAGAGAGGGCTTGATAACAACCTGCTTGAACTTATAGCAGCCGAACCTTCCTTCGGTATTACTATCGAGGAACTTAAAAAGCAGATGGAGCCTTCTAAGTACACCGGTCGTTCCAAAGAGCAGGTGGAGGACTTCTTAAAGGAAGTAATAAGACCTATACTTGAAGAAAATAAGGCAGAGCTTGGGCTTGAAGCGGAGATAAATGTATAAATTAATGATGCATATAATGAAGAATTAAGGAAGATTTAGAATAATTATAACTATTTAACAATGATAATGTTTGAAAAAATTAAATATTAAACCACAATAATTTGGGTTTAACAATAACGCATTAAAAGAGGTTGAAGAATTATCTTTCAACTTCTTTTATTCTTTTAGATTAAAACCTGTCTTTTTTATAATCCCTTAGAATAAACACTATACCAAACTATTATGTTTATTAAATAGTATACCCTTGCATTTAAGCCGGTCATATTGTATTATTAGGGGAAACATTTGTAAGCGGGAGGAAGAAAGTATATGGAAGCTAATATTACTCTTATAAAAGGTGACGGAATTGGACCTGAAATAGTAAATGAAGCTGTGAAAGTACTTAACAGGATAGCTTCTGTATATGGACATA
>NZ_JBQNBU010000085.1:0-8412 GCF_052169795.1 Catonella sp. | reverse complement strand
CAAACATAACACTCCTGATTGAAAGTCGGTATAACTCTAAAGTCAGTATAACTCATATACTAATAGTATAAGAACAGCTCTAAGCATAGTTCTTATAAATGAACCTAATCATTTATGATAAAATTATAGATATTAGGGATGAAATGGGATTGTTTTATGTGCTTGCTGGGTTTCCAACTTAGGAATTACTCATTTCGTAGACTCCACCCTCATTCCATTACCTTTCATCTTTTCGGTTGGTTAGGTTCATTTATTGATTACCTGTAAACTTAAGATCCTGTTGTGGTTTTGGATTAACAGGGCATCCCAAATTATAGGAGGTATATTATGTCAGAAAAAATTGTTGTAGGAATTGATGTGAGTAAGGCTTTCAGTGACATCTGTATTCTATCACCTGATAATGATATTATCAAAAGAATTAAAATTTCTAATGATGTTATTGGCATGAATTCGCTCATCTCTGTACTTGAAAAAGTAGAAAATGAGTATGAAGACAGAGCAGTAATTATCATGGAAGCTACTGCACACTATCATCAAATTTTAGCTAATTTTTTCCGTAAGCATAATTATGAAGTCATTGTAATTAATCTGATTCAAAGTGGAGCATTGAAAAATATCAATATCCGAAAAATCAAATCAGATAAAACGGATGCATATAATATAGCGTTGCTATATCGTATTAAAAATTACAATGAAACAATTACACACTCAGATACCGTTAACAGTATCAAAAAGCTTTGCAGACAACACAAAGAATTGACGGATGAAATCGTGGAACACATCAACCGCTTAATCGCTTTTTTAGACATTTCTTTTCCGGATTACAAGAAAGTATTTCCGGACTTGCAAGGGAAAACACCTTTGTCTTTGCTTGAAAAATATCCTACTGTACAAGATGTCTTATCTCCTGAAAATAAGCAAGACATGATTCAGCTGATAAAAGAAAATTCACACAAAAGCTATTCCTATGCCGAAGCAAAGTATGAAAAACTATTGCAAGCTGCTGAAAAATCTATTGAAGTTTGTATAGTAAACCTTAGTTCATCAGTACTTATTCAAACAAGGGTAAGTGTTATTTTCAGTTTACAGGAAGCTTTGAAAGCAATCAATGATGAAATCAAGAAATTATCTCTTTTAGATGAAAAGTTTCATAATGATATTATGCTTTTACAAAGTATTCCGGGCATTGGAGAATACACAGCCTGTGTTGTTTTATCAGAACTTGGATACATATCCAATTTCTCTAAACCGAAAGAATTAGTTGCCTTCTTTGGCTTGGATCCGGGAGTATCTCAAAGCGGAACATACAATAGGAAAAACAATAAAATCTCTAAACGAGGATCACCTCATGTTCGCTTAATTCTCCATATGTTGGCAAAGTCTAATGTATATCCGAATCGCAACAGAGAGTATTTAAATCCTGTTATGCGAGCTTATTTTGAAAAGAAAATAGCTGAAAAACCGTATAAAATTGTAATGTGTGCAATTATGCGAAAGATGGTTCAAATTATTTTTGCTGTTCTTAGAAACCAAAAACCATTTGAATTAAGAACACCGGAAGAACATCAAAAACTAATTCGTGAAAATAGTAAGTTGGCTGCATAAATTATTAAAAGTGTTGCCTCAAAAAAAGTGTATGAGGCTTATTTGTTATGCGTATTTTTAGGTTTTGTAACTAAGCAATATTCTTACAACTTTAAAAAATAACTATTGACTTTCCTTAGTTGGTCTACAAAAGTTTAATAGAAAAATTCGCAAAAACTGTGAACAGTAACCTCATTTTTTCACTTTATATTGCAAGGTATATATGAAGTAATTGGAAGAGATATTATATCAATAGGGTTAGGTACAAAAAAATATTATTTTGTTAACAAGAATTCTATAAAAGATGATATCTTATCAGACCTGCTTAATGAGTTCAAAAGTAAAAAAAATTGAAATATTTATACTTTACATTTATCTTAATTTGATATTCCGTGTTTTATAGTATGTTCTCGCAATAAGAATACTCAAAGCTTGTATGAAAGCATTATCAACTATTGATATTGAGGTTTTAAACGAAAAAGAAAATTTTGATAATATAGATGTTTTGAGTTACCGAGTTAGATGTCGGGTAGTTGTGGCTGTGAGATTGATGTCAGGGCGACAAATAGAAATTATCTGGAGGAAGCATGATTAAAACTGTTGGTATTGTAAGTCTTTCAAGTGGAATTGTTGGCGAATCATTTATCCGATTTGAATCTGATATAGGTATTCGCAGACTGAAGGGATATGGGCTGAATGTAAAGTTTATGCCGCATGCTCTTATGGGGCTGGATTATATCAAAGCACACCCTGAAAAACGAGCCGAGGATTTATTGGAGGCATTTCGCGATCCGGAGATCGATATAATCCTGTGTGCAATAGGCGGGGATGATACTTACCGCCTGTTACCGTATCTATTCGATCATAATGAACTTGCGGAAGCTGTTACTGACAAGATTTTTCTCGGTTTTTGGATACAACGATCAACCATCTGATGCTGCATAAAGTTGGACTGAATACTTTTTATGGACAGGTGTTTCTTCCGGATATCTGTGAACTGAGCCAAGAAATGCACCCTTATACACGGAAATATTTTGAGGAATTGATCTCCACTGGAACGATCAAGGAAATAGCACCCAGCGATGTCTGGTATGAAGAACGGAAAAGCTTTGCACCCGATCAGGTCGGCAAACCGCTGATAGCTCATCCTAATTATGGGTTTGAGTTATTGCAGGGGTCTCCTGTATTCTCAGGTAAAATACTCGGTGGATGTATCGATTCCATGTATGATTTCTTTAACGGTGAGCGATATGAGGATATGCCGATCTTGTGCGAAAAATATCATTTATTCCCTGATGCAGAAGATTGGAAAGGACACATCCTGCTGCTGGAATCCAGTGAAGAAAAACCTTCTCCGGAAAAATACCGGCAGTCTCTTGAATACCTTAAGGAAAGAGGAGTGTTTGAGGCAGTATCAGGTGTACTGGTCGGAAAGCCTATGGATGAGACTTATGCTCAGGAATATCGACAGCTGCTTATTCAAATTATAAATAAGCCTGACCTTCCGGTTGTTTTCAACTTGAATTTTGGACACTCAATGCCTCGGTGTATAATTCCATTTGGCATTGAAGCAGTCGTTGATGTGGAGGCTCAGATCATCAGATTTACTGACTGATAGTTATTTTACAATTTATAAAGGACAGACCAAGGCTCCTCGCTACCGGCAAATGCAGCACCAGACGATGAACTTACAGTCGTGATTAACAGTCAAAACAAAACTCCTCGTATCAATAAAATAGGATCGGGGAGTTTTATTTTGCCCTTTACTTCGAGTAACTGGAACCTCGTATAATACTTAAAGGATGGTTGTTATGTATACAGCGTAAAACTCTCTAATAAATATTTTGATATGATGTTAAAAGACTTTGAAAAAGAACAAACTGCATTAGAAAAATCAACTGAGCAAACAAAAGACACATTAAGAGATTTTGAAGAAGACAGTACCAGAGCGGATAAGTATATTGCACTTGTAAAGCAATATACTGACTTTAGTGAACATACAAATCAATTGACAATTTGTCAGTTTGGATGTATTATATAAATACTAGGAGGCATAAAATGCGAGATGTAAAAGAACCTGAAATACGACGTGCAGAGATTATGGATGCTGCAATGATACTCTTTATGGAGAAAGGGTATACTAATACAACAACTCAGGATATAGTTGATAAAGTAAATATATCAAGAGGGTTGTTATATTATCACTTTAAGAATAAAGAGGATATCTTATATTGTCTTGTAGAACAATATTCAGATAAATTATTGAAAGATATTCATGTTATTGTTTATGATGAAGATAAAACTTCCATAGAAAAAATCAGATCATTTATAGATGTCACAATTATATCGTCGGAAAATATTTCAGCAGAGGGTACAGTACTGCAAAGAACAGTTGACCTTAAAGAAAATCAATATATGATAGATAAGTTATCCCATAAGCTTGTCGAAAAACTGACAATATATTTTGGAAAGATTATAAATCAAGGAATAACGGAAAAAGTTTTTTCTGTAAAATATCCATTAGAAACAGCAGAGTTCCTTATGACAGCTTATGTTTTTGCTTCAAATAACATAAGTATAAGATATCTAAAGGAAGAACCTGTTAATAACTACTTAAATGCATTTAAGGATATGCTTGAACAAAGCTTAAATACAAAAAAGCTCTTTAGTAATTAAAAAAGAATAGAATGTTTGCAAGGAGAATAATATGCCGATAGCTACTGTTAAACAAGTTATCGGTTTTATTTCAAAGAGTAACTGACAAAATGTCAATAGAGGTGGAAATTATGTTAGAGATAAAGAATTTTAGTAAATTCTATGGAAACAAAAAGGCTGTTGAAAACTTATCCATTTCAGTACAGTCCGGAGATATTTATGGATTCATTGGTGCAAATGGAGCCGGAAAAACTACAACGATAAAAGCAGTAGTTGGGATTCATGATTTTGAGAATGGAAGTATAACGATTGATGGGCATTCCATTAAAGAGGAGCCTGTTTTTTGTAAAAAAATGATGGCATACATTCCGGATAATCCGGATTTATATGAACATCTGACGGGATTTCAGTACATAAATTTTATTGCAGATTTATTTGAAGTTTCTACTGAGATACGCAGAGAAAGAATTCAGAGATACGGTGATTTATTTGAAATGACGAAAAATCTTTCGGGGATGATATCTTCGTATTCACATGGCATGAAGCAAAGAACTGCGATTATTTCTGCACTGGTGCATTCTCCAAAGTTACTAATTTTAGATGAACCTTTTGTTGGACTTGATCCGAAAGCAGCTTTTCTACTAAAGAAAATAATGCACGAATGCGTATCAGATGGAGGAGCTATTTTCTTTTCAACACATGTATTGGATGTTGCAGAAAAATTATGTAATAAAATTGCAATTATAAAAAATGGAAAGTTAATTGCGAGCGGAAATACAGAAGAAGTCAAAGGCAATAAATCTTTGGAAACTTTTTTCATGGAGGTGCAGGATAATGAGCAAAATTTGGATATTAATTAGAGCAGAATTGATAAATTTCTTTCCGATCAACGAAATGAAAGAGCCGGGAAATAAAAAACAAAGTTCAATTGTTATTGCAAGTTTTGGAATAATAACTCTTGCTATATTTTTCTTTATTTATAATATCATAACAGCCAAAACATTGGTACAAGTAGGACAGCAGGAGTTGATACCGGCATATATGGTATCGGTAGCAAGCTTTGCAATATTATTTTTGACAATATTTTATTCGAATGGGATTTTATTTGGCAGTCGTGATATGGAAAATCTTTTGTCATTGCCTGTAAAAAGTTCAGATATTATAAGCAGCAAGTTTATGTTTATGTATTTATTGAATTTTTTTATAGGATTGATGTTTATGCTTCCGGGGGGAATTGTTTGGGTGTTAAACGGGAGTTTAAATGCATTACAGATTATATTGTATTTTACTTCCATAATTTTTGTTCCGTTGATACCTATGTGTATAGCAGCAAGTATGGGAATCATTATTGTTGTTGCTTCATCTTTCTTTAAAAGAAAAAATGTTATTGCTTTAATTTTTTCATTTGCAATGATAGGGATAATTGGATATATTGCAGTGTCAGCTATGAAATCAGGTAATGAAAATAGTATCGGGATTATGCTTTCTAAGCAAATTACCGGATTGTACCCACTATCTAAGCTATTTATGGAATACTATAATTTTCCAATGTACATTGGAGTAGGATTATTTATTGTTCTCTCAATAGTATTTTTTTATATGTTTGCCAAAATGGTTTCATTAAAGTATGGATTGCTTAATACTCTTGCTAAAACAACAACAAGATATTCTGACAACAAAAATTCGAATAATAGAAAATCAGTATTTTTTGCCCTATATAAAAAAGAAATGGGACTGTTTCTAAACTCATATATGGCAGTGTTGAATGCAGGACTTGGTGTAATACTTTTATGTGTTTTTAGTATATTTCTTCTTTTTAATTCTTTACATCAAATAGGGGAATATTCGGGGATCGAAAATGTGAATGAATATCTTTCAAATTTTGCTCCGCTGTGTATTGCTTCAATGTTTTTACTTAGTTGTCCGGCAGCATTTTCCATATCGTTAGAAGGTAAAAATGTTTGGATTTTGCAAAGTTCTCCTATTCGGGTAAAAACGATTTTAAATTCTAAGATTGCGGTAAATCTTACGCTTCATTTGATTGGGTATATGATTTCCATATTTGCATTTACGATAAAACTTGATATGAACTTTATTCAAGTTATTAACCTAATAATTGTTCCTATATGCTATTCGATCTTTATAACAGTGATAGGAATTTCCCTAAATAAAAAGTATCCAAATTATGAATGGGAAAGCGAGATGATGGTTGTAAAGCAGAGCATGCCTGTTATTGTGTCTGGACTTGTTGGGATAATTGCACTCATTACACCAATTCTTCTTAATTGGTTTTTAAATCTTTCGATAACACCAGTTTTGCAGATAATATCAGTTACTTTACTTGTTATTTCAAGCGAAGTTTATATAAAAGTTAGCAAGTCAAATTTTATTTAGTTTAAGGAGGGAAAATTGTATGAAAGTTGGACTGTTAAAAGATGTCTTGGTGTTGATATTAATGATTGTTGTAATATTTATTATTTGCATATTTCTCCCAGAAAAAATTCCTGTTCATTTCAATGCAAAAGGAGCCCCTGATATGTTTGCTAATAAATATTATCTTCTGCTTGTTACGGTTATTCCGTAGAATGTAATCCTGCAACAGTTCAAAAAGCTTTAAAAGTTCTTGAGAAGCAGGGACTGATTGTTAGTCATGGAAGTAAAGGATATTTTGTTATTGATAGTGATCAGAAAATAATTGAGTTAAAAAATCAGGATTTGAACACACTAACAAAAAGGTTGTTGGAAAAACTATATAAGTTAGGATTTTCGGATGCTGAGATAATCAAGATGTTTGAAGAATATGTTGTAACAAAATACTTATTGCTAAAATGGTAATAAAAAATAAGAATATAGTAGTACAGTTGAGGAAATGTTGGATATTAATAATAACCTGGAAATAGAAGCAGATAAATTTGCAACAAACTATTTGATTTCACCTGCGGACTATAAGAGATTTGCTCCATCTAGATATACTTCAGATGATGAAATAGTTGAATTTGCCGAAACAATAGGAATTCATCCGGGAATTGTAGCCGGAAGATTACAGCATGAAGGAATCATTGCACAGAACAGATGCTCAAAGTTAAAAGAAAAGTATGTGATTGAAATAAAACATACTGCGTAAAGTAAATATCATTGTGAACGCTTATCTGCATTGCTGGGTAAATGTCAAATATATCTTAAAAGAGAAGATCTTAACCATACCGGCACACATAAAATAAATCATTGTATGGGCGAAGGGTTGCTTGCCAAATTCTTAGGTAAGAAAAAACTCATTGCCGAAACAGGTGCCGGACAACATGGTGTTGCACTTGCCACGGCTGCGGCCTATTTTGGCTTGAAATGTGATATCTACATGGGAGAAGTTGACATAAAAAAACAGCATCCCAATGTAATAAGAATGAAAATGCTCGGTGCAAATGTAATACCTGTAACGCATGGACTTAAAACATTAAAAGAGGCGGTAGACGCTGCATTTGAAGCATATTTAAAAGAATACAAAGATGCAATATACTGTATAGGTTCTGCTGTAGGACCTCATCCATTCCCTATGATAGTTCGTGATTTTCAATCAATTATAGGAATTGAAGCAAAAGAACAATTCAAAGAAATGACAGGTAATTTGCCTGATGTCGTTTGTGCGGCTGTTGGAGGAGGCTCTAATGCGATAGGAATGTTTGAAGCATTTCTGTCAGAACCGGTTAATATTGTCGGTGTAGAACCGCTCGGAATAGGCAGCGGGGTAGGAGAACACGCTGCAAGTATGACATTCGGTAAAAAAGGTGTTCTTCATGGTTTTGAAAGTATGCTCTTACAAGATGAAAATGGTGAACCGTTGTCTGTGTACTCTATAGCCAGCGGACTTGACTATCCGTCAGTCGAACCTGAACATGCATATTTGAGAGATTGCGGAAGAGTAAAATACGAAGCCGTAAATGATGATGAAGCTATGCAGGCATTCTTCTTATTATCCCGTTATGAAGGAATAATTCCTGCAATAGAAAGCTCTCATGCTTTGGCATATGCAATAAAATATGCCAGAAATCAAAATCCGGGATCAATACTTGTAAATCTTTCGGGTAGAGGTGTAAAATCACCTCTACTATTTGTATAAAAGTCAAATATTTCTATACGAAGCCAATAATGTAAATATATCTTTGACACTGTCTTAAG
>NZ_JBQNBU010000084.1:0-8464 GCF_052169795.1 Catonella sp. | reverse complement strand
CTGATTGTAATAGCCAGTAAGAAGTAAATATTTCCCTCTTTAAATCCGAATAATTCCGAAATTATAAGTAAAGAGGCTATAGGGCAGTTTGTAACTCCCACAAATAAGGCTGCCATTCCACAGGCTACAGCAAGAGAAGTAGGCAAGCCAAAAATATGGGCAAAGAGATTGCCAAAGGTTGCTCCTATGAAAAGTGAAGGCACTATTTCGCCCCCCTTATATCCGGCACCTATACAAAGTGCAGTAAGAAGCATTTTCATAATAAAGGCATACCATACAACCTCACCTTCTACTGCCCTTTCTATCACAGGCATACCGGCTCCGAGAAAGTCCTTTGTATCAAGTAGAATATTGATAACAACGAAAATCGTACCGCCTACAAAGATTTGAAAATAGCGGTTTATATGTAATTTTGAAAATGTCACACCTGCTCCTTTTAAAAGCAGACAGAAAATTATACTTAAAAGTCCACAGGCAATAGCAAGAATTGCTATCTTCCATACCACATTGAAATCAAGCCCTACATCCGTTACCCTGCCTAGATGTTCCTTTTCCAGTCCGTATAAATGAGCCATCCACCTTGCAGTTACAGCAGATACAAAGCAGGGAAACATAGCAGAATACTGGATTATGCCTATACTTGCCACCTCCATAGGAAAGAAAACAGCAGCTATGGGAGTTCCAAAAATAGCCGAAAAAGCTGCACTCATACCACACATGATTATCATGCGCTTTTCTTCTTCACTTAGCTTAAGCCATTTTATCTTGTTTAAGCCGGCTGCTGCCGCACTACCAAGCTGTAAGGCTGCTCCCTCTCTTCCCACTGAACCTCCGAAGGCATGAGTTATAATAGTGGAAAGAAAAATTAAAGGTGCCATAACTACCGGCAGCTCTGTCTTTGCCTGTATCGTACTTATTACAAGATTGGTTCCCCTAGACTTATATACACCTGCAAAATGATATAAAAATACTATAATAAGACCTGCTGCAGGCAAACCGAAAATTATACCGGGATTTGCATCTAAAAGATTATTTGCCTTTCCATCAAGTGCTGAAAATGCCACACTGATACCTCCTACAAAGAGGCCAACCACTGTGGCAAGAATATACCAGCGAAATAAATTAAAAATATTCACCCTTATCTCTGTGATAATTTTATTTAATTCTGTTACAACCTTTTCCATTTAAAACTCCAAACTATCTAGCCCTAACTTTAAGTGCATATTCTTTTTCACCTGTAGTACCTTTAAGAACAGTTATTTTCTCATAATTTTCCAGTGTAGAGTTTTGTAATGCCGCTCCTGAAGGGACATAGTAAAACTCTGCAAGTCCTGAAGTTATATTTTTCTTAATATAAAAATATGAGCCTAACGATGAACTTATAATATTTGAACCCGGCATTATAAAAACCTGTCCCGCTCCATTGTCATTTAAGCCAAGTACAGAAAGCACTTCATCATATTTTGTCACCTGTACATTAGATGTATTGGTAAGAATATAAGTAATAATACTCTCCTTTCCAACAACACCCTCTCCTGCTATAGCAAGCGAACCTACACTGCCTCCATCCGTTACTTTTGAATCCATAGCATGGCTTGCTGAATTTCCTACTGCCACAGCCCTTATATTAACTGTACCTGTATTTAACCTGGCAGCTCTAAGAGGATAAGTGAGGAAGGTTTCTCCATCTATAGTAATCGGTGATATCGTTTGCATTTTTCCATCAGCCGTATCAAGTGCAAGACCGGTATTGCCGGAAATTACCAGAGAAATTTTAGTCTGTGAAATACCTGAATTGTAAATACTGTTTCCATAACTATCCTTCGCCCTTACCAACACATAGTAAGAATCCGGCACTGTATTCAAGGTAGAATTTCCACCAAAAGATGTGATTACAGTTCCATTTGCTAAAAATGTACTGCTATCCATCACCTTAGTATAACCTGTAATAGTCCTCTTATATATTCCCATAATTTCTATACTTTTAATATAGCTGGGATTTCCAATCTTTATCTGTACTTCCTTGCTGAAGCTTCCTTCCCCTCCATAGGTTATATTTATTTTTCCTGTATAACCCACTGTCTGATTTGGCTCTAAATCAATTAAGAATTTACCATCTGATATTAATTTTACAGGCTTATTTCCTTCCCATACTGCACTGCATTTACCCGCAAACCTCAAATCATGAGTAACATCATTACCATACTGGTCTAAAAGCTTATATCTTACCTCAGCCTTCATCCCGCTGTCACTCAAGGTTGCTAAAGGTGCTTCCGTATTTTCAACAATTATTTCCTTAACCGCAGACCTGGTTGGAACCTGAACCCTATCCTTTATTTCAACTCCTATGACATTACTTCTTATTCCATCTGTGGCAGCTCTTCCCGCCTTCACAGCCGCCCTTACATATACCTTAGACGCACTGCTTCCAGCCACCATAAAACCTGAAGATGTAATTGTCGCAACTGAAGGAGCAGCTTGTACCGTACAGGCCTCATCCGTAAAAAGTTCATAAAATATTCCATATGCTGCCTTTCTTCCCGGATTTATCTTCATTTCTTCAGAGCCTGACTTTGCAGATGCCCTAAACTGTATAATGGAATCTGTAAACATTGTACCGTCAAACTTACCTGTTCCGGATATTGAAAGAGTATCTACTCCGCTATTTACCTTGATTTTACATTTAATTGTAACTTGCTTTTTTAATTCTTTATAAGTGAAGCTTATAATTGTACTCCCCGGTTTTTTAGCAGTTACTACTCCCTCTTTGGACACCGATGCCACATTCTTATCTGAGGATTTCCATTTTCCGTTTATCCCTGAAGTTCTTCCTACTATAAGATAATCAAGATCCAAATTTTCCTGTCCTATAAATATTTCTTTTACCTTTTTAAGTGTCAGCATAGAGTCCGGAGTATTTTTATCATATAAAAATGCTGCTGCCTTTGCCTCTTCCCTTGGTGATATGGCTGTAAAACTTCCAAACGCCAAAACACCTGCAAGGACGAAAGCCCAAAATTTATTTTTCATTTAAATCTCCCTTCAACACATTTATGACTATCTCTGAAATTAACACCTAAATATGTCCGAACTGTGTTAATTTTCTTACCTATTTCCCACTTTTTAATAATTCTCCAATTTCTTCAGGCATAAACTCATACTTCTTCCCACAGAACTGACAGCATAGTTCTACCGGCTTTGCTTCTTCATAAAGTCCCCTCAGTTCTTTTTCCCCTATGCTTAAAAGTACCTGCTCCACCCTCTCCTTATTACAGCCGCAAAGAAAGGATGTTTCTACCTTATCATTTATTTCAATACCCAAGTCTCCAAGAATGAAGGTAAGTATTTCTTCCGGACTCATATCCTCATCAAGCATCTGTGTTACTGAAGTCACCATAGGAATCTTATTTTCAATCGCATCTATGGTTTCATCCGTAGCTCCCGGCATAAGCTGAATGATAAATCCCCCTGCCCTTCTCACACTATAATCTCTGTCTACAAGCACTCCTAAGGCAACCACACTCGGTACTTGTTCGCTTGATGCAAAATAATATGTAAGATCCTCTGCTATTTCTCCTGTAATCAAACCTGTTCTTCCTACATAAGGCTCTTTAAGTCCTAAATCCCTAATTATAGTAAGTTCTCCACTTCCTATTGCCTTGCCTACATCAAGCTTACCTTCCGCCTTAAGTGGAAGTTCTACCTCAGGATTAAATACATACCCCTTAACCCTTGCCTTAGAATCCGCTGTAACAACCAAACCGCCTATAGGTCCATCGCCCTTTATCTGAAGGGTCAGTTTATCTTCCTCTCCTTTCATCATAATGCCCATCATAGATCCGGCTGAAAGCAGTCTCCCCAAGGCTGCCGTAGCAACAGGCATACTGTCATGATGAAGTCTTGCTTCCTCCACTAAATTTTTGGTTGTACAAGCGAAGGCCCTTACCTCTCCTCCTGCTGCCACTGCTCTTATTACATAATCTCTCATAAATTTACCTATATGTTTTTCCTTCCTGATATTTCTCCCCGGCTATAAAATATAATCTTTCACTATCCTCTTTTGGCAAGTCCTTGGAAAATGCATCATACACCGCTATAAACTCCATCCCTGCCTCCTCTAAAGCTTCTTTTATTTCCTCTATAGTATAACCCTTTTGATAGTGGATTTCATCAAATCTTAAAAATCTTCTTTGTTCATCTTCACTATCTTCTAAATAAATGGTCAGGTCATACTCATTTATCCTCTCACTTACATCATAATAATTATCCCAAATAAAACTCATATTTTCACGGTTTTCTGCTATCGTCCGCTCACCTAATATGTTTTCATACTTATAAACAGTGTTTAAATCAAAAATAAATATTCCACCTGTATCAAGATAATTATTAACCAGCTTAAATACTTTTACAAGGTCTTCTTTTTCTAAAATATAATTCATTCCATCACAGATGCAGACAAACGCCCCTACCGTACCATATAAGTCTAATTCCCTCATGTCCTGACAAAGATATAATATGTCTTCACTGTCTTTTTCTGCTGCTACCTGGAGCATTTCAGCAGAGCTGTCTATTCCTATCATATCATATCCTGCCGCCTTTAGTCCAGCAGTTACATTACCCGTACCACAGCCTAAGTCCGCTACCAGTCCACCCTCTATTCCATTTTCTTTAAGCAGTCCCACAAGGTAGGCAGTCCACTCATCATAAGGAACATTGTCCATAAATTTATCGTACACCTCTGCAAAACCTGAATATGCCGACATTTTTTCTCCTCTCTAACTACTGCTCAAGTAAGATTTCTTTCCCCAACGCAAAGGAATAAATTATCTTCTCCTTAGGTTCTTTTCCGGTTATCCTCCTTAAAGCTTCTGCATAATTATCAATCTGTATTTTGTACCTTTTTACTAATTCCAAAACTCCCTCTTCACCAAATACTCTATCAGTCTTATAGTCCATAAGTACCACATCTTCTCCCTCAAAAAACCATGCATCTATTATACCCTGTACTAATACCATCTCCTTTGTATCGCCCACTTCTTCATCAACTCCTATTACAAAAGGAGTTTCCCTAAATAACTTGCCGTTAACAAAGGCATTCTGCATTCTCTTGTATAAAGCAGTCTCAAAAAATTTTTTAAAATCCTTTACTTTTATACTTCTTAATTCTTCATTTGTTATTATTTTATCAAACAAAAGTTTCGAGAGATATTCACTAAACTCCGCCTCCGAATAATTTTTGCTAAAGTCAAGTCTGCTAAGAATTGAATGGTAAAGCGTTCCCCTTGCCGCTCCCCTTATTTCTTCTTCACCATCACGCATAAATTCAGGAATATAACCTTCACTTGCCATATTTTCATCTTGAGGCATATATACTGAAGTTTCGTTGACTTCCTCCTCTATATCCATGTAAAGCTTCTTAAGCTCAGAAACTGTCATTTTATTTTTCAGTGCTACCGCCTCTTGATAAGGGTATATATATTCATTTTCACCTTTTATAAAATCATTTACTTCTTTATAAACTGCACTGTCAGGAAGCTTTGCTATCAGCCTTATATCACTCTCAACCAGCTTTTTCTTCGCCATCCCATCTATTTCCGATTTTACCAAATCTTTTGCGACCTTTATCGTAAGTAGGAGCCTGCCTTTTTTGTGCTTAGTTACGAGGGCAGGCATGGCAATATCTAAAAGTGAATTTATTTTAGACAACGAAATATAATCCTGTTCATCCGTTTCCCAAATTTTTAACAGTTTTTCACTATCTTTAATTCTTGCCGTTAAAATCAGCTTATCTTCCGCCCTTGTCATAGCTACATATAGGAGTCTTATTTCTTCTGCAATATTTTCAAGCTTTAATTTCCTTGCTAACATCTTTTTTAAAATAGTACTCTTCTTCTCTCTGGTTTCTATATTGAAGCAGTCTGTTCCGATACCGATATCAGGGTGGATAATCAGAGCAGACCTTGCATCCTGATTATTCATATTCTTTGACATTCCCGATACAAAAACTACAGGATACTGCAAGCCCTTACTTTTATGAATTGACATAATCCTTACTGAATCGGCACTCCCCGTACCTGCCTCTCCAAAATCAACCTCATATTTTTTTAGCCTATCAATATATCTTACAAAATGTACCACTCCATGCAAAGAGGTTGCCTCATAAGCCTTTGCTTTTGACACAAGCATATCCAAGTTTGCTCCCCTTGTTTCTCCTGAAGGCATAGCCTGTACATAGCTGTAAAAATTGCTTTCCGTAAAAAGTTTTTTGATAAGTTCATGTACCGGCGTGAATATCATCTCAGCTCTTTTTTCATTCAACCATGTTACAAATTTAACCGCTTTCTCATTTCCTGACTTTACTACTCTTGTCCACAAATCTGCATTTTTATCCACCTCTTTAGCTGAATTTATATGAAGTTTAGCAAGTTCTTCCTCATTAAAACCTCCTATAGGGGAAAGCAAGACTGTCCCAAGAGGCAAATCCTGATGAGGATTGTCAAGAATTTTTAATAAGGCTATCATAACCTGTACTTCCCAAGCAGAAAAATACCCCGCACCGGACTCACAAACTGCAGGTATTCCCTCAGAAATTAATACTCTTCTAAAACTTTCCGCCCACTCTACATTGGTTCTTAGAAGAATAGCAATATCACTGTATTTTAACTCTCTTTCTTCTCTAAGACTCTTAATCCGTCCCGCTACCATGTAGGCTTCAAGCTCAATCTCACTAAACTTTGCAAAATTCTCAGGTACTTCTCCCTCTTCATCAAACAGCAATACCTCTGTTTTATTTTCCTCATTATCAGTCTTCTTATCATTGCCCTTAACCAACTTTGCCGCCTCATCATAGACTATTCCGCCGAGTGCCTCAGTCATTGTCCTTTCAAATACGGCATTTACAGACTCAATTACCTCAGGTCCGCTCCTGAAATTTTGATGGAGATCAATCCGTCTGTCATTCTCTCCATCCCCATACTTATTATACTTTTCAATAAAAAGCTCAGGCTTTGCCTGACGGAATTTATATATACTCTGTTTTACATCGCCAACCATAAAAATATTTGATTTACCGTTATCATTTCTTGCGATAGCTGTAAGAATCTTCTCTTGTAAAAGGTTAGAATCCTGATATTCGTCTATCATTATCTCGGCAAACTGCTCACTGTAAGACTTCGCTGCATCAGAGGGCTGTCCTCCCTTTTTTAACAGTACCTTAATTGCAAAATGTGCCCAATCTGAAATATCTGCTACATTTCTTCTTCTCTTTTCCTCTGCATAAGCCACATCAAAACTTCTTGCAAGCCTTATTAACTCCTTTAAAGCTCTGCCTGTAACCTCTCTTGCCTCTTCGATTTCATCTATACCTTCTGCAAAAAAATCCTCTCTCAGCTTATTAAAACCATCCTTATAGCCATCTCTTATCGCCTTCGCAAGTTCTTTTTTCTCATCATCAAGGTCCTTTACCTTCTTTGTAGAAAGTCTGCTAAACTCTATATTTTTAACACATTCAGATAATTCTTCATAATCTTTTGCCTGCAGACAGCTTTTAAATAAGCCTGCATCTTCACTTCCTGTGTCTGCATAATGAACAGGCCCATAAGGTGAACAGGCAATACTTACAAATTTTTCTGCTTCCTTATGAAACTCCTCTATAAGTTTCTTACAGTATTCAAGCAATTCAGCCTCAAGTTCTGAGTTTTTAAATTTTTCTTCAGACTTTGTTAATTCTTTATCAAACCATTCTTCCTTATCAGGTAGACTCTCTGAAAATCTATGAACCTGTAAAATCAGTTCCTCCAGTATCTTATCAGATTTCCCTCTTACAAAATATTCTACAAAGTTTATAAATTCAACATCCTTCTTTTCATACTCAGCTTCTAATATCTCCTCCAGTATCTTCTTTCTGATGATTACTCCTTCATTCTCATCCATTGTACGGATGCCTGAATCTATGTCTGCTTCCTTAAAATTCTCCATAACAATCTTTTTACAAAAACTGTCAATGGTACTCATATTAGCTTCTGAAAGTAAGGCAGACTGCTTCATAAGTCGAATTGATATTGCAGAATTCGGATTTTTTTCTACCTCTTCCTTAAGTCTTACGGCAATGGCATTACCTATTCTCTCCTTCATCTCCCTTGCCGCATCTCTTGTGAAAGTAACTACCAAAAGTTCATCTAAATTAAGCGGACAAACTTCATCCATTATCCTGCTCATTATTCTTTCTATAAGCACTGCTGTCTTTCCGGAGCCTGCTGCAGCAGATACCAACATATTCCCGCCTCTGTGACTTATCACGGAAAGCTGCTCTTTAGTCCACTTTTTTTCCATTACTTCCCTCCAGCTTATCTTTAAGCTCGTTAAAAAACTTGTCTTTTTCTATCGGTCTTAGCCTGTTGTAATTATAATCAGGAAGTTTTAAATCAAATCCACAAAGCCCCCTATACTCACAATAAGTACAGCC
>NZ_JBQNBU010000083.1:0-8501 GCF_052169795.1 Catonella sp. | reverse complement strand
TTTTCACCACCTGAAAGAGCAGCGCCTCTTTCCCCTATGACTGTCTTGCTTCCATTTGGAAGCCTGTTTACTAAATCCATAATATGGGCATTTTTAAGGGCTGTCTCTATCTCACCTTCGCTTGCACCTTCTTTTGCAAGCCTCAGGTTATCTTCTATGCTCTTATTAAATAAATATACATCCTGCGGAATGGCAGATATTAGCTTTCTAAGTTCCTCTATCTTTATGTCCTTTATATTCACTCCATTTATTAAAATACTTCCTCCATCCACATCCCAGAACCTCTGTAAAAGCTTGATTAATGTGGATTTGCCTGAGCCTGAAGTGCCTACTAAAACGACAGTCTTTCCTTCTTCTGCCATAAATGAAACATCCTTAATTACTTCATTTTTATCGCCTGTCACCTTGTCTTTGTAAGAAAATCTTACTGAATTAAACTCTAACTTCTTATCTGTACTTCCCATTACATCTTTAAAAGTTTTAGTGCCGCTGTTTATTACAGGCTCATCTTCATTAAGGAAGTCAAACACTCTCCTTGCTGCCGCAAATATTCTTCCATAATTGCTTTTCATCATCAGCATTTCACTAAGAGGACTATAAACCATACTTGAAATAGCAATGAGAGGGAGCACAAATTCGACAGAATATTCCCCTCTTGCAGCAAAATACACGCTTGCAATAGCTGAAATCACTGACGATATGCCTATAATTAAGTTCGTATTGGTAACTTCTTTTACTGCTTCCTTTGCATAGTTAAAATAAGCCTCATTATAAGCATCATTGTACTTATACATCTTGTTAAAATATCCCTTATGCCCGCCAAAGGTAATGATTTCCTTTAAGCCCTGTATTCCATCTATAATAACAGCATTTAATTCGCCAAGCTTTGACTGGGTTTTGCTTCCATACTCATCAGCCTTTTCATTCTTCTTACTAGAAACAAGGAGGATGAGGGCTGAAAATATAATTAAAATTAATGAAAGGCCTAGCGAGAAGAATCCTATTGCAATAAATGAGATGATGGGCAGGACTGCCGCCACAAATATCTGTATTAAAGAATGCGCATAGAACCACTCTAAGATTTCCACATCTTCAAGTACCACGCTCATTATGTCTCCGCTTTTCTCCCCTTCAAGCCCTGCTGGTGCAAGGTTTGCTATCTTCTCATAAGATATTCCTCTGAGAGCAGTAAGTATCCTGTATGCCACATCATGTGCCACATAGATATCAAGATAATTTAACACAGCCATGCTTACTACCATTGCAAGCACGATTAAAAAATGTGTCTGAGGGTTAGTTAGAGTACCTGCTATTCCCTTTGATACAATTAAAGCCGTTTCAAAGCTTAAGAGTATGGGCACTACCTTGTATAAGGCATGAACAATTATGCTAAAAATTACACTTAACCTGTAATTCTTTATATATTTTGAAAGCTGGACTACATATCTCATCTTCCCCATAATTATTTACCCCCCCTTTACCAGCCTTCTGTAAATCTCACAGTTTTCTTCTAAGTAAGAACTGCTGCCTCTGTCTATAATACTACCCTCTTCTATCACTAATATTTCATCAGCCATACTGATAGTCGACAGCCTGTGTGCTATCATAAGCATTGCCTTATCAGACTTTAGTCCGCTAAGGGTTTCTGCTATATATTTTTCATTTTCCCTGTCTAGGGCAGAGGTTGCCTCATCAAAAATAATTATAGGCGCATCTTTTAGTAAAGCCCTTGCAATAGCTATCCTCTGCCTTTCTCCTGTTGAAAATCTGCTGCCAAGCTCATCTACACTTGTATCGTAGCCATTTGGAAGTGACATAATCAGGTCATAAATCATCGCTTTTTTAGAAGCTTCAAATATTTCTTCGTCTGTGGCAGAAGGCTTGCCCATCTTTATATTGTCATAGATGCTTCCATAGAATAAATGGTTGTCCTGCCACACTGCCGATATATTGTCATTAAAAAACGCTACTGTCTCATTGGTAAGTTTCGTTCCATTTAACAAAACTTCTCCATTATCAGCCCTGTAAAATCCCATAAGAAGCCCTGCTATGGTTGACTTGCCTCCGCCTGAAGGACCTACCAGAGCTATAGCTTTGCCTTTATGAAGTTCAAACGAAATATCTTTTAAGGTGTCTTTATCTGCTCCCTTATATCTGAAGCTTATCTTATCAAAGCTTAGCTTCACATCGTCTATTTTATTCTCTTTAACAGCATTTTCATTTAAGGAAACTTCCAGTTCTTTCCTGTTTTTAAGCTCATTTTTAATAAGAGCATTTTCCATAAGGTTATCGCTTTTTGTTTCCAGAAATTCACTTAAAGAATACGAGCCTGACACTCCCTGAAAGCCCAGATGCCAGGCATTTATAAGACTTAGCATAGGCGAAAATGTAGCTCCTATGATAAAGAATGCGTAAATAAGGAAATTTTTATCTATGTAGCCATAGGCACACCTAAGCCCCATTATAGCTATGGTAAGAGCTGTGCCGACTCTTAGGAAAAACTCTGAAAAAGTACCTTCTATGATGGTCACCTTAAGATGATCCATAACTGCTTTTCTAAAATTTTCTCCATGGGCCTTAACATCTCTTACATATTTTGCATCAGCGTTAAATGCCTTTAAGCTCACCATGCCCTGAATGCCGTCTAAGCACTCACTATAATAATTAGCATGTTCTTCCCATTCTTTCTTTCCTTTTTCCTTCATAAGTTTGAAAAACACCATAGGAATTACAAGCATCATTATTACTGAAATAAGCGAAACAATACCCACATAAATATCTATATAGAATAAAAATATAATGAAGATACCTGCATTTAAGACTGCGCTCACTATGACCGGCAGATATCTTGTATAGTAGTTCATAAGCCATTCTACTCTGGCTGTAAATGTAGATGTGAGCGTGCCTGTGCGGATGGTATCTGCATACTCAGGCCCAAGCAGGAAAAGCTTTGTAAGTATCTTTGTCCTTACATTGTCCTTAATGTTTACTCCTGCTTCATTTACTATCTTAACATTCAGTTTGTATAAGAGTTTGATTCCTATAAGCAAAAATATTATTAAAGCTATGAAGTAAAATACAGGAACAGCTGTAATCTGCATAGATTTTAACATTTCATTTATTAAAATGCTTAAGCAGACTGAAACTGCTGATGAAAATATGGTAATTATCAGCTGAAGCAAGATGGCTTTTTTTACTTTACTCTCTGAACCTTTTAAAAATGCAATTAATGCTTTATTGATAAAAATAAAATCACCCCCTAATAGCAGGAACTTATATAGTCTACTACAGTCTTTTCTTCATCACTTATAATTTTAGCATTTATTTTAAATATATCTTTCAATATTTTTTCTGTTATTATTTCCTTAGGGCTGCCTGCTACAAGGATTTCTCCTTTATTTATAAGAACTACTTCATCACAAAATTTCATAGCTAAGTTAAGATCATGAATTGCTGCTATTATAGTTAGTCCCAATCCTCTTAATATTTCTAGTATTTTGTACTGATATCCTATATCCAAATGATTAGTAACCTCATCTAAAATAAGAATATTGCTTTTAGTAATCAAGGCTCTTGCAAGTAATACTCTTTGTTTTTCTCCTCCTGACAATGTCCTGAAAATCCTTTTCTCACTGCCAGTTAATCCAACGAGGCTAATGCATTCTTTTAATAACTTATAGTCTTCTTCATATAAACTATTTGTGTTAAATATATTATGATAAGGAAATCTGCCCATCAATATTACATCAGCAACAGTATAGTCAAAATCACTATTATTTTCCTGTGGTAATACAGCAATCATTTTTGCAAATTCCTTAGAATTTATATTATCTATATTAATGTTTTTAAGATAGATTGTGCCAATATTTGGTTCTAATACCCTATATATTTGTTTAAGTAATGTGCTTTTACCACTTCCATTAGGACCAATTATTCCTGTAAACTTATTTTCATTAAAACTTATACTTATATTCTTACATATTTTGGCTTCCCCTATATAATAAGATAAATCTCTTATATCAATAACTCCCATAAATCACCTTATTTCTTTCTTCATAATGTATAAGAAAAATGGAACTCCTATAAGAGAAGTAAGCACTCCTATTGCAAGCTCTCTTGGTGCAAATATCACTCTTGACACTGTATCTGCCCAAAGAAGAAAAAAAGCTCCCAACAACGAAGTTACAGGAAGCAACGCTTTATGGTTTGCTCCTGTAATTTTTCTTGTTATATGCGGTATTATAAGACCTACAAAACCAATACTTCCACTTATTGATACAAGCACTCCAACAACCATAGAAACTGTAATTAACAGTATCTTATCTAATCGCTTTACTTTAACTCCTAATATGACCGCTGTTTCTTTACCCATTGAAATGATATTTAACTGTTCTGCAAGAATAATGGCAACAATGAATCCAATAATAACCGCAATCACAGCGAAAGGTACATCTTCCCAATGCACTCCTCCAAGTCCGCCCATCATCCAAAAAACTATCCCACGAACCTTTGAATTATCTGGTGCAAATGATATTATAAGCTGTGTAATAGCACTACATAACATTGAAATTGATATTCCTGTTAGAACAAGTTTGGAATTAGAATATCCCCTTTCTTTAGAAGCTATGAAATATACTATGACCATAGAAAACATTGCTCCGATAAATGCCATCAAATTGGTACTTAACGTACCAAGAATTGGTATTTTACCCCAAAATGCGATGGATAAAGCCGCAAACATACCAGCTCCGGATTGGATTCCCAATGTGTACGGTTCAGCCATAATATTTCCTGTAATTGCCTGCATGATAGAACCTGTCATAGCCAAGCCACCACCAACAGCTATGGCTACAAGTATTCTCGGCAGTCTTACATTCCAAACTATACTGTTTAAGCTCATATCTTCTAAAGTTGTCGAAAAAAAATGATATTTATATACTTCTATCACCTCTCTAAAACCTAAATCTGCCGATCCCAAAAATGTAGACAAGGGGATAGATATAATTATTAATACAAATATCACTAAAGAAACTTTTTTATAATTTTTCAAATATCTATCCCCCTTAAAACAATTTATTTTGCTAGTTCAATTATATTTTTGCTAAGTCTTTCAGCAGCATTAAATATTTGTAACCCAGGAAAAACTTCAACAAGCTTAACAACAACAAAATTATTATTTTTAATTGCAGTTACATTTTCAAGTGCCGGATTTTTCTTAAGGCTTTCTATCTTTTCTTCTGTGGTTCCTGTCGTATCACCAACATCATAGCTATGAATTATAATGATATCCGGATTTCTTTTAGCAACTTCTTCAAAACTTACTTCTTCAAATGCATTATTAAGGTCACCAAATATATTGTTACCCCCTGCAAGCTTTATCATTTCATCTTCAATTCCCTTTCCCGATGTCAACGCCGCCTTATCTCCACTATCAAAAGCCATAATCTTAACATCAGTTTGCTTTACATTCGCTTTAAGAGCTTCTTCTCTTGCCTTTAGATTTTTTATTAATTTGGCAGCTTCATCTTCTTTTTTGAATATTCTGCCTAGATCTTCTATATCCTTATATATATCAGAAAATTTAGGTTCTGCCGAATATGTTCCATATTATACAATAAAAATTGATTTTTTCCTTCTGAAAATCTTCTACTGGAGCTACTCCATATTTCCCAAAACTGTATACTGTAGCATAAACAAAATCTGGCTTTTCGGCCAACAAAACTTCAAATGTAGGAGTCCCTTTCACAATTACTTTTAACTTAGCAAGTTTATCCTGATATTCTGGTAAGCAATCTTCATAGCTTCCTTCAGCTGTTGCAACACCAACTATTTTATCCTCTAATCCAAGTGCCACAAGAATTTGGGCAGCATCATAGCTAAGAGGAACTATTCTCTCCGGCACCTTATCATAAGTAGTTGTCACGCCAAAGTTCTCTAAGACTACATTTTTTTCATTATCATTACTTGTTTTGCTCATGACCATATTGCTTTTAGATGAAGACATGGTGCTTTTATCATTACTTTTCACATTAGAACAACCTGATATAGTTAATGACAATGCTAATAAAGACATAATGCTTACAACTTTCATATTAATATTCATGACATATCCTCCAATGATTTATAAATTATTATCTTTCTCTCAGCTTATATTTCTTAGTGTGGGTATATCCCCATATACAAATCCTCATATTATACATCCACCTTTCCTTATTACTCTATTAGATATTCTATCTAGAATAAAAAAATATAGCACAAATAATAATGATTGTCAATATCATCAAGTTAAGTGTTAGTAAAATTGCTACTATTATAATAAAAATCATCTTATTTTTATTATAACCGTGTGCTTCATAATATTCATAAATATAAAATAGTTTTAAACTCGGAAATTTGACACTTCCTTTTAGCTCCAAAACTCTATAACCCTTTATCTAAGCCAATTATGGCTTATTTTTTTGTCAAAAATTTTTGAATTTTATGCAGCTATATGTTCTATAATAGCAGGTGGAGGTGTAATACTATAAAACTTACAAAGTCTGGCTCTAAAAATTCCCCTACCTATTATGTACAAAAATCTATATGGATTAATGATAAATCCACCACCAAAACCGTAGAGTGTCTCGGTTCCATCGAAGAGTTAAAAGCTTGTGCAGGTGATATGGATCCTATTAAATAGGCAAAGGAATATGTGAAAAAACTTACCCTTGCTGAAAAAGAAGTTTCCTAAAACAAACTTCTCATGTCATGAAATCATACAAACCCTTAGAAATATGAATATGATGATATCCCCGGGGGATGGCTGCATTCCTGTTTATGAAAGAACAGACCTTACAGATGCTTTACATGAAATTTCAGATTTTAGAACCGACTTGGAGATTGTATCAAACAGAAATATAAAAAAAATTTTAACTTTGATTAAAAAAGAAGAAAAATAGCTACATTTTTTCGCACATAGAAAGGCTCTAAAACCCTGATTATAAAGGGGTTTAGAGCCTTTTTGATTGTTGCAAGTGTCAAAGATGGGGATAAAGTTTCAAATATCATTTTATTATAAGGCAAATCTTGCCTTTACAATTTCCACATTCAGCCACCGCTACAGCTTGTTTCTCCATTTTCATCAGTTTCATTACCATCATCTTTGTTTACAAACCTTTTAATTCCTCTGATTCCATTATAAAAACAGTACAAAGTAAGACCTGCTGCAAAGATATAATTAGCATCCGGATTTGCCATAAGCTCCTTCGCTGTAGATAAGGCTACTAAAATGCCCAGAATAATCCATACAATCGCCCATATAAGTAATGCTCTTTTGCTCATTGTACACCTCCAATTTTATTTAGAAAACAATTTAATTGTACGCAACCTTATTATAACATACTTTTCCATACTTGCAAGTACTTATACCAAATTATGAATATTTTTATTTCTCTCCCTGTCATTCTTCATAACTCTCATAACACCTATGGCGCAACTGATAATAGTAAATATATCAAAAGCTGTTCCAACATAGTTTCCACAGCTATAGTCATATATAGCCCAGCCTATTTCTGCCACTCCGATTACTATTTTAAATCCAAGAGCTCCACCTATACCAAGAAGATAAGTAAAAGCAGCCATAGTTACAGCAGGAAACCACCCTACCAGTCCCTTATTATTAAATATAAATGTCATAACTACTGCAACCAGCACAATCAAAGCCTTTGCTAAACCATTAAGCTTTTTAGCCAAATAAATCTCATTTTTAATTAAAGCAAGCACACTTATAATAAAGCCTGAATACCCCTTTAAGATGAGATTTCCAATTGCCAGAAATACCATCTGACCATCCTGCACCCTCAACATTTTCTTTTCATCTTTAATATATCCCGTTATCACCATAAGTGTACAACCTATGAATATCACAATATTAGCTGCAATAACATTCATATTTCCATAACCCCTCTCTTTTTATAAAATATGTCAAATGTCCTTTTTAATGCCTTATATTTAAATTATATCAGCATTTATAACCTCTTTTCAATGACATATGGCACAAATGTAAAAAGAAAAGAGCCTCATCGTGAGACCCTTTTCAAATTAATTTTACTTATTAAGTTTTTAGAAGAATTTTATGCTGCTACTTTAAAACCATCTACAAACGCAGTTTTACTTCCACTAAGTTTTTCTTTAAGTTTAGCTATATCTTCAGCCTTTACACCATTTGCAAGAAGCATATCCTCAGCTCCCTTTGTAAGCTTCTCTACTGATAAATCCTTGCCTCCGGCTATAGATTCCATCATAGTAATCACATCATTTTTGATATACTCATACTGCTTGGAATCCTTTGTTACCTTATAATAATTCTCATAGCTCTTCATATAGTCATCTATGATTTCTTCCTTGGTAGCTCCCATAAGTGACTCTAAGAATACTGCCATATAGCCGGCTCTGTCTTTACCTTCTAAACAATGGAAATGATAAGGTGCCGCATTATCTGCCATAAACTGTACACCCTTAGC
>NZ_JBQNBU010000082.1:0-8614 GCF_052169795.1 Catonella sp. | reverse complement strand
GGCATTGCATAACCTCCTTGTGCCTGATTCATCCCGTTAACTTCAGAATCAGGTGATGCTTGCACTCCCATTAATGAATTTTGTCCTTGTTGTATTTCCGGAACTGAGGACTGTACTACCGAATTCTTTTGTGATTGTCCCTGTGTAACTTGTGGTTGTAATGGTTGCAGCTGCTGTGTATGCTCTTTTTTATTTATTTCTTTTTGCCCAATTTTTTTTTTATTTACTCCATTTTTATTTGTTTCTTTTTGCTCACCCCCCTTTAAATTTCCAATTTCTTTTAATTTATTGGCAGTAATAAAAAAGATTACATTTCGCCCCATAGGTTCAACATACATACTTATTCTTAAAACTGTATCTTCACCCTTTAATTCAGCTCTGTATTTATTTGTCTTACCATTATCATCATTCCCATGTCCCACCAAAGAACAGGGTACTTTATCTCCGGAATCGGCATATACAAAATTATGTCCGGAAGAAAATTCTGCTAAGCTCAATGTAAAATCCAAGTAATATTTTCCATCTATTATAGTCAGTTTACCTTTACTATTCACTACCCCTGAAACCATTCCCTGCCCCGTAGCCATAGACTTTTCACCACCACTATCTTCTACAACTCCAGTAAGTGGATTTTTATAATGTCCTGTTACTGTACAGTTAAAACTTCGTTCTTCTGCAAATGCATTGACATTAAAAGCTAACATCATAACCAATATAGAACATATAAAAATGAAATTATTCCATAATTTTTTTCTCATTCAAACCACCAATTTATAAAAATTTCTTTAAAACAAGCCACAATGCTGCTCCAACCCCTGACATACCACCAGCAATTATACTTGTTACTTTAAAAAGAGTTTTATTTGATTCTTCAGCAGATGCTATTTTATTATTATCATTACGCACATTCGGGTTAGTATAATGATTACTTGCATTATACAGACTCGTATACGGATTCATATACGGATTGGCATATGGATTAGCATATGGATTAGCATATGGATTGGCATATGGATTAGCATACGGATTGGCATACGCAGGATACATATAGCCGCCTTGTAAATACGGATTAACTTGTGAAGCTATGTATTCATTTGAATTTTCCTCTTTTGGTTGAGAAGAAACCGGCACATACTGAGTTATAGTTTTAGGAAGAGAAGAGTTCTGAGCAGACACCTTGGCTAAATTAGCTGCTAAATCATCAATTCTATTTTTAAAATCTTCAAATAATAATTTTTCTTTTGAAACACTTGAATCTTTATTTAATATAACATCGGTATTACCATTTTTATTTAAATTAGCATTTTTATTTAAATTACTATTCTCATTCAAATTAGTATCATTATTTAAATTAGTATTTTCAACTGAATTATTGTTTTCAGTTAATTTACTATTTGAAAGTTCACTTTCTTTGGTAAAATCCGGATCGTAATCATTTGTCTTTACAACACTTAATATATCCAGTTTTGCAAAAACATTCTGACTTCCTGCCCCCTTTGATATTTTATCCATTATCGGAACAAAAACATTTAATGGAACAAATCCATCTTTTCTTGCACTTTCTATCAATTCAACTGTACAGGCTTTAGGATAATCCGTTCCATAAATATCTTTTACATTTTCTCCATCTTTTGTATGATATTCATCAATGTAAGAACTTTGTAAATTTCCCGTTATATCTCCATTATTTAGATTATAAGATGGAGTATAAAATTTTAACTCCCCTAAATATCCGGCTTTTCCTCCTACATTCATAGGATTGAACCTAAGTGTCAAATAATATTTTCCTTTCTCTACACGTAGTTTGGCAACATGATTGATTGAATTATTTGCCATAGAAAGGGATGACTTATCCGTCTTCAACATGGTGACACCTATCTTGTATACACCATCATCTAGTTTCAATTCATTTGTATTGTTTGTAGTTTGGTTTGTAGTTTGGTTTGTAGTTTGGTTTGTAGTAGTTGTTGTTGCTGTAGGAGGTGTACCTTCCTTTTTGGAATTTATAAAAAGATCAACATCATTTGATATTTTACTTAAATTATTAATAGCCAATTCCAATATAGCTTTTTGCGTACCATTTCCTTTACTCAAAGACTCCATAATAGGTACAAAGACTTGGATTGATACCTTTCCTGTACTCATAGCCTCACTTGGTAACGGAAATATTATATCTTTAGGATAATTCGTTCCATACATATCAGATACAACTGTTCCATTTGATATCTGCCTTGATAGTACTTCCGATTTATAAGGAATATTTGAATTCATATTTTCAAAATAATTAAGATAACCAAGATATCCGTACATTCCATTTAAAGCAAGTCCCTTAAATGACAAAATCAGATGTGCCCGTCCGTTTTTTACAGTTATATACATTGTATGCTCTATCGCATCATTTGCCATAGAATATCCATAACCACTAGCTTTTAGTACATTACCTATTACACTATAAACACCATCTGATAATGTAATCCCATTATTTGTATTGCTGCTGTTATTTGTAACTTTAATACCTGAATTGGGATTGGAGTTGTTGCCGGAATTCTGACCTGAATTATTTCCACCTCCCATAAACTTACCGGATTTTATGACATTTGCAAGCCAGTTAGGCACCATTATTTCTTTACCATCTATCGAAAATAATGGAACCATAGTATCATTTGCAGGTATTTTACTTAACTTTAATAAAAGTTCTACATCTCTATCCATCATTACATTGACATACCCGCCCGCCTTAAATGTAAGCTCTTTGCCACTTATCGCATAAGTAGGTATCTCAACAGCCAGTATCTGTGTAGGTATTGGCTTATCTTTCTCCAATCCAAAACCTGTATTTGTTTCTCTCATAGGCTTTAATGGTTTGGTAATAATATCACTCTTTGCTTGATATTTTTTATTTTCATATTCTATATAAAAATTCTTTATTGTTCCGTCCTCTCCCAAATTAGAAAATGCAGGTATCGGATAAGGCACATAAAATTTAAGCTCTGTTACAGCACCTTGAACTTTCATATCTACATTTTTAGCAAACATCACATTAGCCATGCTGTATCGGTCAGGCTGACTTAAATCAAAACATTCCACTTCAATGGTATAATCGCCATTTTCTATAACTGACTTTTGTTCTTTTTGTTGTCTCTTTTCTTCTTTCTCTATCTCTTTTAACAACTTTGCAAATTCTTTAAGTTCCTTAAAAGTATATTTTTTTTCAGTAATATTTTCATTTGATACTTCCTGCTCTTTTTTATCTCCCACCTTTTCCGATAAATCATTTTCTTTTCCTACCTGTCCTGTTGAATCTTGCTCAGTCTTATTCTTTTTCTGATTCTCAAGTATATTAGAATTATCTGTTGTTTTTTCTTTATTTGAAATATTTTCATTCTCATCTTCAGCCGTTGAAACACCTGTACCATTATTAGTATCTTGTATATCCGGTTGCTCAGCTTTTACACATACCAATCCAAGCGAAAAATAAGGTAAGACAAGCATGGAACTGATCATGAATGCACATATTTTTTTTAGAAATATTCTTTTATTTCTCATAAGTTATCTCCATTTGATGTAAATTACAATTCTTGTATGTTAAATCCTATATAATTTTTATATTTATAATATTTTTCGTTACGAGATACAATCCTCCTCATAAAACGGAGGATTGTATCCAATTTTCAAATTACTTAAATTTTACTGTGATATTAAATTTTTTTACATCCATAGGCTTATTATTACTATCAATCACCTTAAAACTATAGTTGCCTTTTTTAGAGCTAATTACCAAACTAACAGCCTTATCGTTTTTAGATAATTTCTTAATAGAATTTCTATTCAAAACTATGTTGCCTACTTTAGATTTTAATTCTATTTTTCGGCAGTCTGAATCCAAAATTCCCTTTAATATATCCTGAGGTAAATATACATTCACCACATCCTTTTTAGAACTTTTAATATTTAATGATAAATTCAATTTTGAATTTTTATCATTAAATTCTAATACTTTTTTCAGTTGCTCATACCCCACTGTAACCAAACCTTTTTTATCCGCCTTAATACCTGTCTTAAGCTTTGTCAGTTTTTTCTGTACAGTATTCGGTTGAGTATTGTTTTCTTTAAGCTTTACATCCTTTTTATCAAGCTTATTGACATCTGCAATATTTTTATCAATGCTATTTTTATAAACAAAATTCTTCGATTCATTGACATTATTATTTTTTGAATCTGTATTTGAATTTTGATTATTTACCACAGGTGAAGTATATGGACGAGGATATTCGTAATATTTATTTTGAGCTATATTTCTTTTGTTAGCTTTATTCTGCTCATCAACTTTATTGTTATTTATTTTAGAATCTGTACTTGATTTATTTGAGTCAGTCCTACCTGATTGTTCTTCCGTAATTTCTTTAACCAAGTTCAAATTCTTTAAAACAATATCCAGCTCAACATTTTTGTTCATCACTACATTTACATAACAACCAGCTCTTAATTTAACATTATTTTTGATAACTTCCTTAGGTAATTTAACTGTCAGTATCTGCATAGGTATCTTATCACCCTTTTTCAGTCCAAAACCTAGCTGAGTTTTCTTTACTTCTTTTAAAGGCTTAGTTGTAATATCGGATACAGCCTCATATTTCTGTCCATTATACATAAGATAAAAATTCTTAACTGACCCTTCTTTTCCAAGTAGTGGGAATTGAGGTACAGGATAAGCTAAATAAAATTTGAGTGTTGCTTCGTTATCCTTTACTTCCACATCTACTTTTTCTGCAAACATAACATTAGCCATGCTTTCATTGGTCTTGTCCTTTTCAAGCATAGTAGCATCCATTGTATAGATTTTACTTATAACTTTTTTGTTGGCAGCTAGCTTATGTTCATTGTTTTCTGCAGGCTTTTTAGATTCTGTATAATTAATTGGCACTGAATAAGGCTCCGATAATACTAACTCACTTCCCATCTCTTTTGAGTTGAATACATAAAGCTTATCATTAACATTATCCAATTCCGGTATCGCAAATGTATTAGATACCCTTCCAAAATATCTTACTATTCCTTTGTTTAAATCTCCTCTAATAACAGCAGCATATAAATTATTGCCGGATACTGTAACATTTCTGCCTTCTGTTTTTGCATCTGTAACAGCAGGTATCGAACTGTCTTTTAATACCATTCGCCACTCATTATCTTTTGTTGGAACTACACTATTCAAGCGACTTATATCGGCCTTATCTGATATAGTCATAAAAATTCTTGACTTATCAAGATTCATGCAAGGGTAAAAATCTACAGATTCTGTAAAGTCTTCATTTCGTCCCAATCCCTCTAGCTTACCTTCTGATTTTACTGCTACTATTTTATTTATATCACAATATTCATTAGCTAGCATAATATTCCTTGTAAGATATATCCTGCCGGTATGCCTGCCGTCATTTGATGCGAAACCGAAATCAAAGTTTTTCATCATATCTAAATCCGCTATAAAAACCTTATCATTCGTCTTAATCCTATCACCGGGATTATTAGATATACCCACTGAATTATCTATCACATCAGCTGTATAAAGTTCACTATCTTTTATAAGATTTTTTTGAATTTCATTGAATTTATTATAAAATTCATCATTTAAATATTTTCTAACATAAGACTGATCCCACCTGATAATTTTATCAGATTTCTGCTTAATCCAAGGTTTATTCTCGGTAAAGTTATCCGCCATTATAAGAAGCCTGCCGGTATCTTCATATTTTTCTGTTTCATAATTCCAGCGGTTACCATTGCTTAACACCTTATATGTATTATTGTTAAACTTAATTTTACTTCCCAGCCAGCCTACGAACATAGCATGAATCCCATCCTCATAGTAGTTAGCCGGAGAGTTTATTCCATCTATACCAAGATTTACAGTATTCCCCTTACCTGCAGCCTTTTTATATTGCAAACTTTCTCTTGCATTCCTTAAATCATTAATATCCTGATCGATTAAATCTTGTGTTAATTCTGAACGATGTGCAGGTTCTAAATCATTCTCGCATTTTTTTACCATATCCACGAATTTCTTAAATGATTCAGGTGTATAATCATCTTTTTTATCCACACTTATTCTAGAATATGTTTGAAAATCATCAGTCTTATATTTATCATTTTTATCAATAGCTATAGATAAAAGTTCAGGCAAAATTCCTTTATGAATTGTTGAGTAATCTAATATCAACTTTGACATCTCTTTTTTACCAAATAAATCTGTAAATTCTGTATTAAATTCTCCACCATCCGGTATGTATGGCAGTTCAAAACTCAATACGCCACTGTAATTATTTTCATTATACTTATATGTTGAATTTATAGTTTCTCCATTTCTTCCTATAACTTTGACATCCCTTACTGCAACTCTGTTTTCATAAGACAGATAACTTTCATAATTTACAGTAAGTACCGGTTTGCCATTTTTTATATCTACTCTTGCCCATTTTTGTACTACTCTGTCAGAACTTGCAGGAGATAAGATAGTTCCATCAGCTACTACATTTAAGAAGAATAAATTCCCATCTATAAAAGGATTGTCAAGTTTTTCACGAATCTGAGCCATAGCTCTTGAAATTGCTACATAACTTTTAGCATAATCTGTATCTTGTTCAGCCTCTTCTAGGGCTTTATCAACAGCTTTCTTAGTATTTGAATAATAAGTCTTTGTAGCCAGTTTCGTTTCTACATCTTTTTTTAATTTCTTAAATGCTGTCTTTACATCTTCACCCTCTTTAATTCCGGAAATCTTAAGAGCCACCTCCTTATCCATAACATTTGAATATATATGCCCCTCATATACTGTCTCTTTTATTTCCGGTAAATCAACTATACATATTGCACTCCTATCAGGCATTAACAGAAACTCTGTTGTTATATTACCCTTTTCTCCTGATTCTCTTAAAATTTTACCTTTCTCATTTGTTAACTGAAGATCTGTAGACCATGCAAGAATATTATTAATAGTCGCCGAAGCAAAATGTAATATCAACTTGTGTTTACCATCTTTAGTTGTCAAGATTTCAGCTTTCTTTTCTATCGTAGGTGCAGACATTGATATAGAACTATAATCCCCGGATTTCACCAGCTCAACATCAACTGTTTTTATCTTAGATATATTTTGGTAATCATCTTGTTTTTTTTCTTTATGAGTTATATCATTAATCTTAGAATCTACCTCTTTTAATTCTACTTCTACTCCGCTATACTTCTTTCTATCAGCAGCAGTTAATTTATTTTCCAATTTAAATTTAATAATACCATAGGTCTTATTTAAAAGTTTTACATACAAAATTTTATCATTTAATACTTCTTTAATACCTGTCAGCCCCTCATCTGTTATTTCAAAGCAATTTGAACCCTCCCAAGTACTTTTTCCTTTCAAACCGACAGAATCCATTGTACCTAAATCTTTACCGTTAATTATAATCTCTGTATTTTTAGCAAAATCCTCCTCATCTTTTTTAGGGAATACAGGTTTTGTTTTCTCTTTTTCGTCATTTTTCGGTTGACTTTTAAAATCAATTCTAAATGTTGCAGTTCCATATATTGTTTCAAGTTTAGTACCAGAATCAATAAAAAGATTGGTAGAATCTTCCAAATCTTCTTCTTTTATATTTAATTTATTCTTTACTTTTTCATCTTTTTTTTCTTCATTAGGCTTGGTCTTTAGATTTTCATTGAATTTCCTGATTTGTTCAGTACTTAACTTATTAGGAAGTTTTTTTGCTTCAGCCACCTTGCCATCTGCATCAAATACTTTTACATTCAACTCAGCATCATTTACAAACTCTTTTATAAAATCTTGCTTTACACTTTCAAAAGCAATACCCCAACCATTTGTTTTGATGATTTCCGCATCTTTAAATTTCCATATTTTTCCATTATTTATCTGTATAGTACCCTTATCTGAAAGTGCTTTGGTATCATTATCATCAAATTCAGTGTTATCCGTATTATAACTTTCAAATTTTAAATTAAATACAACATTTTTCTTTTGGTTATTCCACTCCAAATTACTGAAGTAAGGAGAATTATTAATTACATATTTGCTTTTCTCTTTCGCTATACTATTTACTGCACTCTCCTTTTTAGCCTGATTTGCATGTCCGTCTTTCCCTTTGAATTCTTTAGAAGATGTATCCACATCTTCTTTCCTATCTTGTGCCTGATTTACATTTCCCTGATAACTGACAAATCCATTATCAGCCTTTACAGGAATTGTGGTCATCGTCATAGCCGAAGCTAAACTAACTGACATCAGTCTTGCAAACATCTTTTTGCTTTTCATTACAATCCTTCCTTTCTTCTAAAACATTTAAAAATATATGATAACCAAAGTATTTTATGAATTATCTTTGGTTATACACAGCTTAAAATCTTACTGTATATAAATATTAAAACCTCTTATCTCTGAAAGAAATAAAATAAAAATCAAACTAATTTTGTTAGTTAGAGCTAACCCATTCTTATTGTAACACAAAATACATAAAAGTCAATTTATTTCTATCATTTGGTCGGAACTTAGTAACTATCAAACAGAAATATGAAAAAAAATTTTAACTTTGATGAAAAAAGAAGAAAAATAGCT
>NZ_JBQNBU010000081.1:0-8742 GCF_052169795.1 Catonella sp. | reverse complement strand
GGATGCCCTGACAGAAACATTGACATGCCACGCACTATAAGAATGCGTCCGAGAAAAAATAAAAGCAAATCTTTGAAAGTGGATAAAGAGTGCAGGAAGGGAGTAACTTCCATACCGTAGCTAAAATAAAAAATTAAACTTAGGTGTGGAAGTTACTTTTGCAATTCACCCTATTTTTCATCTCATCTTTATAAAACAATAATCACAGTTCATATTACAAAGTCCTGATGCAGGCTTTATAAGCACATTAATATTTAGCATATTCCTACTCCTTAAAATTAAAACTATAAATATAATAACATACCAAATAAAGCTTAACAATTCTAAAAATTTAGGGTGAGCAAAAACTCACCCTAAATTTTTAACAGTTTATACTATTTTTTCTCTAATTTAGTAATTCCAATTCCTGTGGCAGCCCATATAAGAGCAAAAATTATTCCTAAATAATTTAATATTGCAAACGGAAGATAACTAAGTGTTGCTACTCCAAGCGTTGATGCCATATAAGCACCTGCAGCAGTCCAAGGAATTAAGCATTCAGTACAAGTAACTGAATCTTCCAAAGTTCTAGATAATACTTTGGGATGAAGGCCTTTTTTAATATAAGCCTCCTTAAATGCCTCACCAGGCATAAGTATTGAAACCTGACCGTTACTTGTAACACCAGTTGTAATAAGGCAAGTAACTATTGTAGATGCTACGAGCTTAAATACAGAAGTTACCTTACTTAAGAGTCCATCGACTAATACTGTTAAAGCTCCTGTTACAGTCATCGTTCCGGCAAAAGAAATAGCACATATAGCTATCAGTAAAGTATTCATCATGGCCATCATGCCACCTCTATGTAGTAATCTAATCAGCTCTTTTGGTACACTTTCAGCCTCAAATCCTACCATAGAAACATTAAAACCATTTATAGTTGCATTAACAATGTCTGATAAGTTAACATGTTGGAATACCTTAGCGTTAATTAATGCAAATGCAGATGCCACAAGCATTACAGGTATTGTAGGCTTTTTAGTAATAGAACCAGCTAAAACTATAATAAGAGGTAGCAAAAGTAAAATATTCCAATTAAACATCTTATCAAGATTAGAAGTCATTATGCCAACCATTTCCGGCACTTTAGCACTACCTAAATTTCCAAGCTGTCCCATCACAAAATAAAATATTACTGCTACTATGGCTGAAGCTCCTGTAGTCCAAAGCTGATTATAAACATGTTCATAAAGGTCTACTCCACATACTGCTGAAGAAAGGTTTGTTGTATCTGAAAGAGGTGATAATTTATCCCCAAAATATGCTCCAGAAACAACTGCTCCCGCTACTAAGGCAAGATTGGCATTCATTCCTATAGCAACTCCCATAAAAGCAACTCCGATAGTTCCTGCAGAACCCCATGAAGTACCTGTTAATACCGATACAAGAGCAGCTATCATAAAAGCGGCCAATGCTAAATATTTAGGACTTATAACTTTTAAGCCATAATAAATTAGCATAGGTATTGTACCACCTGCCATTAATGAGCCTATCATAAATCCTACTACTACTAAAATTAGTAATGCTCCCCATATTTTAGTAATCTTAGCTGATATTTCACCAATAATTTCATCATAACTATAGCCTAATACTATTGCTTCAATTCCAGATATAATTGCCGCCAAAATCATAAGTGGCTCTGCCGGTAAATCAAATAAACCAATTCCTAGTCCAAGAATTAAAAGCATAGCTATGATTGGCAACAGTGCTTGTACAAATGTCGGTTTTTTCTTAATTTTCATAAAAATATTATCTCCCTTATAAATATTTTTTAATCCTTCCAAAAGCTTCTTCTAACAATACTCGTGGTGATGCCACATTTATTCTGAAAAATCCTACACCCTCAGATCCAAAAGAACTTCCAAGAGAAAAAGCAACATTAGCCTTCTCATACATTATTTCACTAAGGTCATCTTCACTAAGCCCTGTTTCTCTATAATCTACCCATATAAGATATGTACCTTCACCCTCAATTACCTTAAAGCCTTTTAATTCATTTTCAAAAAAATTCCTAGCATAAGATATATTATCTCTTATTACTTTTTTAGCAATACCGAGCCATTCATCTCCTAGCTCATAAGCTGCACAAACAGCCGGAATACAGAAATAGCTAGGATTATGGATACCTGCCTGTCTTAAATAAAGAATAAGCTCATTTCTTAATTTTTCATTTTTTATTATAATATTACTAGCTTCAAGACCAGGTATATTAAAAGTTTTTGATGGAGCCATTCCTATTATTATATTTTCATAGATATCAAAAAACTCTGCCATACTAATAAATTTTTTATCCCATACAAAATCTGCATGTACTTCATCAGAAAAGATTAGTACATTAAATTCTTTACATATTTTTACAATTTCTTCTAATTCTCCCTTATCCCATACCCTTCCAACAGGATTATGTGGAGATACCATTATAAGCATTTTAACACCATTTGATATTTTTTCTCTAAAATCATCAAAATCAATAAAATACTTACCATTTTTTAAAAGAAGCGAAGATGTAATAAGCTCTCTATTATTTACTCTTACTGCATTTTGAATTGGATCATAAAGCGGAGTAAATACCATTATCTTATCACTAGGTCTTGTATTATTTTGAATATATAATGATATTGCCTGTATTACTCTTGGAGAATAAACTATCCATTCCTTTTCAATGCTATAGTTATAATTATTTTCAATCCATCTTTTAGATGCTAAAAGATATCTTTCACTAACATTAGTATAACCATAAATACCATGTATAGCTACCTTTATAACCTCATTTTCAATCTCAGGTGCAACAGGAAAATCCATATCTGCAACAGTTAATGGAATAAGCTTTTCATTTCCTGTTTTTTCTATAATTTCATCCCATTTTGCACTATTTGTGTTTCTTCTTGAAACTATTTGATTAAACATATTACCTCCCTTAAATTAAATTTATTTTGCTATTTCTCCAAACACTTCTTTTAGTGCCGGATAAATTTTCTTAAACTTACTATAAGCCTTTTCATATTTATCCACAATTTCCTTTTTAGGCTCTATCCTTTCCACAACTTCAACTAAACTTTCACAAGCCTCTTTAACCGAGCTAAACTCACCAGCTCCCACTGCTGCAAGAATAGCTGCACCATAACCTGGTCCTTCTTCACATTTCACTACTTCAAGTGTCACATTTAATACATTAGCTATAATTTCTTTCCATATAGGGCTCTTTGCTCCACCACCACAAATCTTAGCCTTATCTATATTTATACCAAGGCTTCTTGCAACTTCTAGAGAATCACGAAGGGCAAAGGCCACTCCTTCAAATACAGCCTGTGTTAATTTTTCACGAGCTGTATCCATACTCATACCTATAAAACTACCTCTTGCAAAAACATCATTATGAGGAGAACGCTCACCCATAAGATACGGAAGGAAAAATACCTTATTTTCTCCTAAGCTATCAAACCCTTCTTGCTCTTTTACAAAATCTTTTGTCTCAAGTACATTTTCAAGCCACCACTTATTACAAGATGCCGCACTTAGCATACAACCCATTAGATGATAATTTCCATCTGCATGAGCAAAACTATGAAGGGCATTATACTTATCAACTGCAAAATTATCACTTGAAATAAATACTGTACCTGAAGTACCAAGAGAAATATTACAAGCTCCATTTCCTACTGTAGCTGTACCTATAGCTGCTGCCGCATTATCTCCTGCACCTGCAACTATTTTTACATCTAATGAAAGT
The DNA here is from genome assembly GCF_052169795.1 of Catonella sp. Lineage (GTDB taxonomy): Bacteria > Bacillota > Clostridia > Lachnospirales > Lachnospiraceae > Catonella. Next base: position 4,973 of record NZ_JBQNBU010000081.1, on the reverse strand, counting down.
CCAAGCTCATTTGCTATATCTTCTCTAATATTTCCAACTACTTCATAACTTTCAAAAAGTTTAGGAAGCATTTCTTCTTTTATAGAACAAATATCAATCATTTCCTTAGACCAACATTTATTTTTAACATCAAGAAGAAGCATTCCTGAAGCATCTGAATAATCTGTACTATGTACCCCACTTAAAAGATAAACTATATAATCCTTAGGAAGCATTATCTTTTTTATCTTCTTAAAATTTTCCGGCTCATTATTTTTAATCCAAAGAATTTTAGGAGCTGTAAAGCCTGCAAAGGCTATATTGGCTGTATAACTTGAAAGCTTATCCTTACCTATTTTTTCATTTAAGTACTTAGTTTCAGCCTCAGTTCTACCATCATTCCAAAGGATAGCAGGTCTTATTACCTTATCTTCTTCATCTAAAATAACAAGCCCATGCATTTGACCACCAAAGCTTATAGCCTTAATTTCACTTCTCTCAAAATCTTTTATAAGCTCTTTAATTCCACTAAAAACATCTTCCTTCCAAAAGGCCGGCTCCTGTTCAGACCAGCCTTCTTTTGGAAAGCTAAGTGGATATTCCTTAGATACTATATTCTTTACCTCACCCTTATTACTAATAAGAACAAGTTTTACTGCTGAAGTACCTAAATCAACCCCTATATAATACATATTTATCTCCCAAATAAAATATCATTAAGTATACTTTGTAAATATTCCTGTCTACCTGAACCTGGGCTGCTTGGCTTCTTTAATTTAAGTGCATAATCACTAAGCTCACTAAGTGTAGTACTTCTTTCTAAGATTTTCTTTCCTATTCCCTCATTATAAGAAGCATATTTTTCTTCTACAAATTTTTCAATTCTTCCATCTTCTATAAGCTCTGCCGCCTTTATAAGTCCAAGGGCAAAAACATCCATACCTAAAATAAATGAATAAAACATATCTTCATAGGTATTTGAAGGTCTTCTACTCTTTGAATCAAAATTAAGTCCACCATCAAGACCACCATTTTTAAGTATTTCATACATAGCTAAAGTTGTATCATAAGCATTATGTGGAAATTCGTCTGTGTCCCAACCAAGCATAGGATCACCTGTATTTGCATCTACAGAGCCAAGCATACCGTTAACTCTTGATATCCTAAGTTCATGTTGGAAAGTATGACCTGCAAGTGTAGCATGATTTGCTTCTATATTCATCTTAAAATCCTTATCAAGACCATGCTCTTTAAGAAAAGCTATAGAAGTTGCTGCATCAAAGTCATACTGATGTTTCATTGGTTCCTTTGGCTTAGGCTCTATAAAGAAAGTGCCCTTAAAGCCAATACTTCTACCATATTCTACAGCCATCTTCATTAAATTTGCTATATTTTCCTGCTCAAACTTAACATCTGTATTAAGAAGAGTCTCATACCCTTCTCTTCCACCCCAGAATACATAACCTCTTCCACCAAGTTTTACTGTAAGCTCAAGAACTTTTTTTATCTGTGCTGCTGCAAAGCAATAAACCTCTGCACTATTTGTAGAACCTGCACCATTCATAAATCTAGGATTAGAAAACATATTGGCTGTAGCCCAAAGGCACTTGATATCTGTACCCTTTGTTTTTTCTAATATATAATCTGTAATCTCGTCAAGCCTTTCATTTGTAACATTTATGTCTTCTGAACACTCTGGAATAAGATCTACATCATGAAAACAATAATACTTAATTCCAAGTTTTTTCATAAATTCTATACCGGCATCTACCTTAGCCTTAGCATGCTCCATAGTGCCTGGCTTAACTCCAAAACTCTTATCTGTTGTTCCAGCACCAAACATATCCGCTCCTGTAGCTGAAAGATTATGCCACCAAGCCATTGCAAATGGAAGATGCTCACTCATCTTCTTACCCATTATCACTCTATCAGCATCATAGTATCTAAATGAAAAAGGATTTTTACTTTCCTTTCCTTCAAATTTAATTTCTGGAATATTTTTAAATATTTCGCCCATAACTAACCTCCATTATTTTTTTGTGTTCGTGCACAATTATAAAGTAGCACATTTTTTTTCATAAGTCAAGGTGTTTTTTGTGCGATTTTTATATCTTATAATTTTAGCACACTTATATTTTATACTATTTGACTAAAGCTGTTGAATGTGATATAATACAAAATATCTTTATTTTAGGAGATTTATTTAATTTATGATAACAATAAAGGAAATTGCAGAACTTGTAGGAACTTCAAGGGGTACAGTAGATAGAGTTATAAATAATAGAGGTAACGTTAAACCGGAAATAAAAGAAAAAGTATTAAATATAATAGAAAAATATGATTACAAGCCTAATAAAGCAGGGCTTGCCCTTGTTACCAAAAAAAAGAAATTAACAATAGGAGTTATCCTTTTTAGCAAGCATAATCCATTTTTTATAGATGTTATAAATGGTATGATGACAAAACTAAAAGAGGCCGAAGACTATGGTATTTCTATGATTAGAAAAGAAATTTCCTTTGACTTGGAAGAGCAAAAAAAGGCAATTTTAGAATTAAAAGAAAAAAATATATCATGTCTAATAATATCTCCATTAGATAGTTTCGAAATAAGAGATTTAATTGGTGAACTTTATAATGAAAATATACCTGTTATTACTGTAAACACAGATATTAAAAATTCTAAAAGACTTGCTTATGTAGGAAGTGACTATTACAGTGCCGGTAGTATAGCTGCAGGACTTATGAAGCTCTTTACTAAAGACAAAATAAAACTCGGAATAATTTTAGGCTCAAAAAAGGTACTTTGCCATACAGAAAGACTAGCAGGCTTTAGAGATACTATTAAGAAAAATTATAAAAATCTTGAAATTATAGCCGTACTTGAAAATAATGATGATGATAATAAAAGTTATGAGATAACAAAAAATTTTATAAATAACCATAAAGAAATAAAAGCTCTTTTCTTTGCCGGTGCCGGTGTCGCAGGAGGTACAAGTGCTATTAAAGACGCAAATTTAAAAGATATGTATGTTATTACTTTTGATACACTTAGCAGCACAATAAATATGCTTGAAAAAGGTATAATCACAGCAACTATAGATCAACAACCCTTTATGCAGGGTTATAAATCTATAGAAGTTGCAATTGATTATCTAATACATCACATAAGTCCTAAAAAAGAACTTAATTACCTTAAATCAAATATCATAATAAAGGAAAATATAGGAGAAATTAAAGGGCAGGTCTATCTTAAATAAATATGTATTTTATAATTCTTTTTTCATACATTTTCTGATATACATTGTAAATTTGTCTACTAACAAATCTTATCTACAGCCAAACTTTCTATATCAATTCCCTTTACATATCTCTTTATAAACTCTCTAAAGCCTTCTACATCTTCGCTGTCAGGCTCTATGGTCACACTATCCATTAAAGCAAATATATTTTTATCAAGGAAAGTTTCAAGTGCCTCCCCTTCTTCTTTATTTACCATATATGAAGCAAGAAGTGCCATTCCCCATGCCCCGCCTTCGCTTGCTGGCTTCATTACTGTAACCGGTGCATTTACCGCAGCTGCCAGATACTTCTGACCAACTACTTCAGTCTTAAACAGACCTCCATGACCAAGAAGCTTATCAAACTTTACATTTTCTTCTTTTAATAAAATATCAAGCCCCAGTTTTACTGCTGAGAGAGAAGTATAAAGATGTGTCCTCATAAAGTTTGCAAGATTCAATTTAGCGTTAGGAGTTCTTATAAATTGCAACCCTAAATGTCAGTATTTTATAATTTTTTTCTAGGCTCTTATAGACCGCATTTGAACTCAGTCCACCAAACATCTTTCTCGGATAGTTATTCATAAATTTCTCTATCTCTTTGATCCTCTTTTTGCTGAAACTACCTATGTCCGTGCCTTTGGCTATGAATCTTCTTATCAGTTTGTTATTGTTCTCATTGCTTCCACGTTCATACGAGCAGTAGCTGTGTGCATAAAAATACTTTATACCCATTTCCTCAATAGCCTTCGCATCAGAAAACTCCGTACCATTGTCACTTGTTATGCTCTTGAACATCTTAGAAAATTTACCCCTGTGTATCCTTCTAAGCCCTTCAAGAGCCTCCACTACTGACGCACTGCTCTTGTCCTTTATCTTTACTATTATCTCCTTCCTGCTTAGCCTCTCCGTAAGGACGAGCAGGCAGGCCTTTGACCCTTTCCCTGACACCACTGTGTCCATCTCGTAATGCCCCAGCGTAAGGCGTGAATTTATCTCATCAGACCTTTTCTCAATGCTTTCACCACCACGCTTTAATGACCTCTTTTCCTTCTTCCTTACAGTCTTTTCCTTTTTCTTATATATCAGGTTTGAACGGCTCAGGCTCAGAAAGAGATTCCCATTTATATAGTTATACAGTGTTCTTAAACATATGTTCACCTTGATGGCATTTGATTTCGCAAGTTCTAACGCTGCATATGGAGACATCCTCTCATCAACTATTCTTTCTTCTATAAAATTTACAAGTTCATGGTTGTTCCCTATTTTAAGGTATCCCTCCCTGCTCCTCTGCTTTTCTTCATACCTCCTCTGTCCGACATCATATGCATACTCTTTTTTTTCACTTAAGTCAGAGTTCTTAAGCAGGACTGTTCCACGATTTATTTCTCTATAGATAGTTCTTTCTGAAACGCCTATTTTCTCCGCTATATAGGCCTTGGTCTTTTTTTCTTTAAGATATACTTCTATTTTTGCTCTCTCTGCTAAAGTTAAATGTTTACCTTTTCTTCTTTTTGCGATATACTTATCTTGCATCAAACAATAAAATCCTTTCATGGTTTTTGGTCGAATTTATGATAACATGATTTTATTGTTTGGTGTACTTTTTTACTCATTTATACTGACACTTTATTTTACCATTTATAAGTTTTTTAAAATTGTGTTATTTGAAAAAGTAAATTCCACATTAGTATGGATTTTACTTATTCCATATAT
>NZ_JBQNBU010000080.1:0-8825 GCF_052169795.1 Catonella sp. | reverse complement strand
TACTCTGTATCGGGAGTTTATTCTCCTATGCGCCAAATAAGACTGAGATTTGAAATGTGGAACTTTTTTAAAGCAAATACCATATCCGTACTTACCTTTCCTGTTTTACTTTATTTATTAAAAGAAAGTGATATTTCACGTTCTTTTATAAGTATTTTTTATGGAGTAAATGTTTTTTTCGGTTGGACTTTTCGTTTCTTCCTAAGAAAACTTCTCCATGCAGCGAGGAGAAAGGGCTTTAACCAAAAACATATGCTTATAGTCGGATATAGTTCTGCTGCAGAAAGTTATATTGACAGGCTCATATCAAATCCACAGTGGGGATATGAAATTCTAGGTATCCTAGATGATGAAAAAACAAAGTATTCTGAATATCGCAGCATAAAGGTACTGGGTAATATTTCAGAACTTGAAAGTATATGCTCTCTTCATAAGCTGGATGAAATAGCCATTACTCTAAGACTTCGTGACTATAACAAACTTGAAAATATAGTTGCAATCTGCGAAAAAAGTGGAGTACATACACAGTTTGTACCCGATTACAACAATGTAATACCTACAACAGCTCACACTGAAGATATAGATGGACTTCCTGTCATAAATATAAGGAATGTTCCTCTTAGCAATTCTTTCAATAAATTCATAAAAAGAATAGTTGACTTATTTGGTGCTTTATGCATGCTTTTAGTTTTCGGAATACCTATGCTGATTGTAAGTATACTCATCAAACTTACTTCACCGGGACCTTTAATTTTCAAGCAAGTAAGGATAGGACTTCATAACAAAGAATTTAATATGTATAAATTCCGTTCTATGAAGCTTCAAGACTCCGGTGCTGAAAAAAGGGCTTGGACAGTTAAAAATGACCCCAGAGTTACCTGGATAGGAAGTATAATAAGGAAAACCAGTATTGATGAACTGCCTCAGGTATTCAATGTACTAAAAGGTGATATGAGCCTCATAGGCCCAAGACCTGAGCGCCCTTTCTTTGTAGAAAAGTTTCAGGAAGAAATCCCACGCTACAATGTAAAACATCAAGTACGTCCCGGTATAACCGGCTGGGCACAGGTAAACGGATTTAGGGGCGATACCTCAATAAGAAAACGAATAGACTGTGATTTATACTATATAGAGAACTGGTCATTGGGATTAGATTTTAAAATACTATTCCTTACATTTTTTAAAGGTTTTATCAACAAAAATGCTTATTAAAAAGTACAAAAAAGTGCTGTCGCCTAAAAATAAACTATTTAAGTAGCAGCACTTTTTTACATTTATAATCATTCTACTATTGTCTCATATACTCTTTGAGCCGAATTTCCATCCGTCCACTTATAATATTTTCTTACAAACTCATCTCTTTTTAGCTTAAATTCTTCACCTTCTTCGCCCGACAAATCATTGTTTATTTTTTTACCTAACTCTTCTTCTGAGACAGGTATAATTCCCGGAAGTTCCTTAGTATAGTCTAAATAAAATCCTCTTCCTTTCAAACCAAACTCTACAATATCATCAGCATAAAAATACATCGGTCTGTCAAGTATACAATAATCAAAAATCAATGAAGAATAATCTGTTATAAGACCATCTGCAACCGCCATAAGTTCATTTAAATCAGGGTAACCGGATACATTAAATATCCTGTCTCCTAAATCACTATTATTAAATAAGCTGCTTACAAACGGATGAAGTCTCAAAAATATTATGGTATCATTACTAAGACTTCCCACAAGCTTCATAATATCAAGGTGTAATTTAGGCTCTTTCACTTCTTCATCCCTAAAAGTGGGTGCATATAAGATTATTTTTTTATCTTGTAAAACAATATTTGTAAAGTGTGCAATTTTATTCCTTATATCATCAAGTCTTCTTGTTTTTTCTCCATCATTAACAAGTCTTAATAGCCAGTCCGTCCTTGGAAGTCCCGTTGCATACACTTTTGACTCATCAACTCCAAACGCTCCTGCATATTGATTAATCATTATATCAGAATTAACAATAAGAGAATCAATATTGCTGTTTATCCTCTGCTCCAACTCCTTAATCCTACCGGTATTGCTGTCCTGCCCAAATTTTTTAATACTTCCTGTCCCATGCCAAAGCTGAACTACCTTAGTTTTTTTTCTAACCTTAAAAAAAGACATTGGCATAAAAGCATTGTCCATAAGAATAAGCTCAGCACGACTCATTAAAAACGGCACCACAAAAAGGAGATGAAAAACTGCCCTTCTCTCCTCTTTTGTAATATAATAAAATTTATAATCTCCACTCTTTCCCATATATCCTGTCAATGCCATAATATTCCCTGTTGGGGAACTATCATGTGTCATAACCGAAAAAACAAAATTTTTAGCAACAGGAAGTAATGAGCCTAACTTATAATTTACTGCAAACAATGCGTATGTAAGTTCTTTAATATTCATTGGTCAATTATCCTAGCTATTATATATTTAATATAAACTGATCCTGCTTTTTATAAAATACAACTAATCCTACTATAACACTCGATAGAGCTATGATTACAGAATACCACAGACTCCAACCGTCAATCGGACTTCCATAAATTGCATTTCTAAAGTTGGCTATACAGGCATAAACAGGATTATACTGAATTATCCAGCCATAACCATTTTTAATCACTTTTGCAGGATTATAAAATATTGCTGACGAATACATAATCAACATAAGCATTACATCCCAAAGATATTCCAAATCCCTAAAAAATACAGCCATTGTAGCCAGTATCATTCCTACACCTATTGTCATAAAGAAAAGTGTCACAAGTGGTATTAATGCAGCAAATATATACTTTGTAGGATATACTCCTAACACCAGTGAAACTACAACCAGTACTGATAATGATATTAAAAATATCAGATAATTTGCTACAATAGATGAAAATGGATATATGTATTTAGGAACATATACCTTCTTAATTATTGAAGCATTACTCCTTATAGACTTGCAGGCAGCTTTAGTTCCCGTTGAAAAAAAGCTGTACAAAAGTCTTCCTGAAAGCACATATATAGGAAAAGATCTGTCACTCTTTCCATAAAATCCCGAAAACACTACTGTGAGTACTATCATTGTCAAGAGCGGCTCAAGTAAGGTCCATAAAATACCCAAATATGATTTTCTATACTTTAATTTAATATCTTTTTTTACTAATTCAAAGATTAAAAATCTGAATTTTTTGAAATTTTTAATTACTCTCAGCAAAATTTTCCTCCACAAATACATTATTCATCCACATTCTCAATATTATCTTTGGTATCTTCTCCGGTATTTGATTCTAAACTTCCATCGTCTTTATCCTGAGACATATCACCATTTTCTATTGCTGAGTTTGTAGGTACATCCACTGCACTTTCTGAAACCGTACTACCTGAAGAGTCCTCTTTACCTGTAACTTTGATTGTTACTGCCTTATCCGTTTCAACTTTTACTCCATCAATATCCTTAAACTTTACAACATAAGAATAGCTTCCTGCTTCTTTTATATTTGCTAAATCTATATAAGGAGCAAGACTGGAAATTTCAATATCTTTTAATTTATCAGATAAACCGCTTAATGTTACTTTAAGCCTTTCCGGCTCTGTAAATTCATAATTAAATCTATCCGACTTATTATTCAAGCTTATTTCTGAAGTCAAAAGTTCAAATTCTTTAGTACCCAACCTGACAATATTGCATTTAGCATTTACAACGACATCCTTATCTACCAAATACAACCCTTCCTTTATAAATTCAGAAATATTTATTGAAAGTTCTAAATCTGTAATTTCATCAGTTACATTAATAGGAAGTTTTATACTGTTAAGCTTTGCAAGAAGTTCTGCAGGACCTGCCACCGTAACCGATTTAGGCTCATAATCAATGCTTTGTACAGAATATCCCTTATAAGGCTCCCCGGTTGTTTCCACAAAAATAGCAACATTCTTTGTCTGATATACATTAACTGCCACTTTTACCGGATTATCCGAAAACTTCAGACTTCCGGTGGTAATTTCATTGCCATCAGCATCATAAGCCTTAGGCTTCCCTTCTGCATAGAAAGAACTGGAAGCTCTGTCTATATCAGCCTTAACTTTAACAACGGCTATTTTTTCAACAGATTTCTTACCGCCGCTTACAGTTATAAGATTAGGACTCGCAATGGCTTCACCCACATAATATCCCGACTCCGGACTTCCTGACTTATCTACAGTTACAGGAAATTGTTTTTTTACAAGGTCTTCAAGCCTTACTGCTAAAAGTTTTGCATTTCCTATAATCATAACTTCTACATTATCAGACTTGGTGCATACTACATCAATATTAGCATGATAAGTAGGTGACAGTTTAGATACATCGGCTGTTGCTTTAAAATCTGAAGCTCTTAAGTTTTTAATCAAACTCGCATTTGCCTTCACTTTTATTGTAATGGTGTCTCCTTCTATTACTTCATATACCTTGCCGGAAGATGCTATTGAGTCACCATTTATAATATCTACTCCCAATGTAAAATTAGTAGTAGCCGCCGGATCATAGGTATACACAACTAAAATCCATAATATAATTGCTATAGCTACCGAACCTAGTTTAAGTCCTATATTTTCAGTAAACAGGTTTTTCATAATCATTCATCTCCATCCTGCTTATTACGAAACAGATGTTTTCTAACCTTCTGCCATTTTAATTTAGTTTCCTGAGCAAAAGGATCCAGCTTCTGAAATTGAACCAGTTCAGACTTAAGCCTTCCACCATCTACATTTCTAATTATCTTACCATCCTGAGCTAGCGAAACCTTTCCTGTCTCCTCAGAAACTATTATAGTAAGGCTGTCTGTGACCTCACTTACTCCCACTGCCGCCCTATGCCTTGTACCCAGTTCTTTACTTAGGGACATATTTGCAGATAAAGGTAAATAACAGGTAGCAGAAACTATCCTGTCACCTTTCATAATAACTGCCCCATCATGAAGCGGAGTATTATGCTCAAAAATATTTATCAAAAGCTGACTGCTGACAATTGCATCAACAGGAATTCCACTTTTTTCATATTCTATAAGACTTGAGTTTTTCTCTATAACAACAAGTGCTCCTGTCTTGTTTCTCGCAAGTTCAAAAGAGGCTTTGACAAGTTCTTCTATGGTTCTGTCAGAAAATCTGTTATTGTCATCTGCATCAGACAAACTGATAAAATTTGGAAACAATTTTCTTTTACCAAGTTCCTCTAAAGCTCTCCTAAGCTCCGGCTGAAACAAAATTACAAGTGCAATTATACCAACACTTATAGTATTTCTTATTATCCACAAAATAACATCAAACTGCATCAATGCTGCAAACATTGAAAACGCAAGTAGAACAAGCAACCCCTTAAATAAAGTCCATGCTCTTGTATATTTTACCCATTTTATAATATTATAAATTATAAATGCTAAAATAAGTATTTCTAAAACATCAGTAATTTTAAACGCAGGCAAAGTAAGCCAAGTAAAATAATCACTTATTGTTTCTATAATTGTTTCCATCTAATACTCATTCCTTCCCTGCTTCTTCATTACCATTAATTTTAAGGATATTTACATCCGGGGTTGTAACTGAAAGCTTAGGTACTGCTGTAACATAGTAAAAATAATCATCATCATCAAACTGTAAATGTTCAATTGAGCTATAGTCTAAAATATAATTAAAAAACTGTACTACAAAGGATAATATTCCTGATAAAATAGTTCCCAAAAGTACCCATAAAATATCTGTTTTTACATCAAATAACAGTCCTCCAACTATCATAACTATCAAATTAGCTATCATACCGGATATTATTCCCAATATATAAGAATGTGATACCGCAAGTTTTCTAGATATATATGTAGCAAAAAATATAACTACTGCAGCAACTATCATTAACATCATAAGTCTATTCTCAATAAGTGACTTTATTACAAAAATATATGTCTGCAAATTATCTTCAATCTGAACACTTCCTGCTGACATTTTTATAGCCTCTTTAATCACTCCAAAAAGGATTGATACTATAATTCCCGGAATCATAGCAAAAATTGCAATCGGAGTACCTATAAGTCCTAGGGCAAGAGGAACAAGTGCCTCAAGATGGAAAAATGACAACACCGGAATCGCAATAATAAGCAAACTATATCCCGGTGCAAGACGCATAAGCATAAAGTACAATATTGCAATAATAACAATAAAAATTAACGATAAAAACATCGAAGCAGAATATATATGCAATATCATTAAAGCACCTGCAAAAAATACCGTAACTCCCATAGGAAGAAAGGCTGATGCCGCTGAAAGCAATACCAACATAGAGACACTTGTAAATTTTTCATTATATCCCAGCTGTCCGTTTATAAGTAAAAATGTCAAAAAAGCTGTAATAAATCTAAGTACGGGAATTATTGCCATATTATATTTTTGCAGTACTTTTTTTATACTATCTCGTATTAAAAGAAGCTGTATCATTAATTGTCCCCCTCCATTTCTTCATAATTAATTCGATCCAGTTTTGACATTAATTTACTATATTTTATAAATCTTTTTTTGCTCCTGTCAAAAGAATAGGTAGAGTAAAACAATGTAAATACCAGATAAATTACAATGACAACAAGGTAGATACCAAGAATTTTTGTCCCTAATAATTTATAATCCAGTTTAGTTGCATTTTTTATAAGATATTCAAGATTATAGAGTATAATCAATCCTAAAATCAATGCATAGCCAACTGTTACACTTGCTGCTGTTTTTAAAATCTCCCACCTTATATAATCAGACTTAAAGAAACTCATTTTTTTTAAGGCTGCCTTACCCTCAGATGAATTTTCAAACACAGCCATCTTTGACATAAGGCTCACTTTATCTTTTACTATCATGCAATACCTCTAATTTTTATTTTTCATCAAGTTTTTTTTGATAAAGTTCTGCTATATCACCGGCATTTCCATAAGCTAAAAGCCTTCCTTTCTCTAAAAGGATAGCTTTATTACAAAGATCTAAAACCTGATCAATTGAATGTGATACAAACAAAACGGTAACATTATTTTTTATCATTGACTTCACCTTTTTGGTGCTTTTTTTTCTAAATTTAGCATCCCCGACTGAGAGAACTTCATCCAAAATAAGTATATCAGGCTCTACTATAGTCGCAATAGCAAATCCAAGTCTTGATTTCATACCTGATGAATAATTTTTTACCGGTACATTAATAAAATCTCCCAGTTCTGAAAATTTAACTATTTCATCAAATTTTTCATTTAAAAATGCCTTAGAATATCCAAGCATAGCCCCATACAAATATATGTTCTCAGCACCTGTATATTGTTTATTAAAGCCGGCTCCAAGCTCCAGTAAAGGTGCAATATTACCTGAAATCTTTACCTTACCTTCGGTAGGTTTCAATACGCCTGAAATTACCTTCAAAAGTGTACTTTTTCCTGCACCATTTAGTCCTACAATCCCTACCCTATCACCTTTATTAATCTTAAACGAAATATCTTTTAATGCCCAGAATTCTTTGTAATTCAGTTGCCGTGTTATTAATTTTATAAAATAATCCTTAAAATCATCTACTTTTTCGGAACTCATATTGAATTTCATTCCTACTTTTTCTACTTCAATCGCAAATTTGCCCATTACCTTATTCCTTTTAACATACTCTAAAAGATAATTTTACCACTATTTCATCTATGTATCAAGCTACTTAATGAGTTCTTTTAATTTAATTCCTTCAGGTGTTATGGCAAGACCTCCCCTTGCAGTTTCCTTAAATCTTGAATTTAAGCTGTCTCCAACATCTTTCATCGCATCTATAATCTGATCCGGCGGAATTCTTACCACTATGCCTGCAAGTGCCATATCAGCTGCTGAACAGGCATTTACAGCTCCAATTACATTTCTTTTCACGCATGGAACTTCAACTAATCCGGCAACCGGGTCACACACTAAACCCAGCATATTTTTAATAGCAATACCTGCAGCTATGATCATCTGATTTGGTGTTCCACCTTTTAGATATACAAGGGCAGCAGCACCCATTGCCGCCGCAGTACCCATTTCAGCCTGACAGCCTCCTTCAGCACCGGAAATAGAAGCTCTTTTGGCAACCACCTCTCCTACACCGGCTGCTACAAAAAGTGCCCTTACCATCTCATCATCTGATACCTTATATTCATCATAAAAAGGCACAAGCACAGCAGGAAGCACTCCACAGGAACCGGCAGTAGGTGCTGCAACTATTCTTTTCATACAAGCATTTGATTCAGATGTTTCAATAGCTGCCTGTATTACCCTTGCCATATAGTCTCCACAAATCGTTTCACCCTTAACTCTATATTCCTGCATTTTCAAGCCATCTCCACCAACAAGCCCACTTCTTGATTTAAGGGCAGGATCATAAGTCCTTGCTCCCTCCAGCATAGCCTTCCACATAACATGCATCTTAGCTATTCCTTCATCCTCAGTAATTCCTGTATCAGAAGCATCTTCCCTAATTATAAGGTCTGGAAATGCTATATTTTCATATTCACAGACTGACACAATTTCTTCAAGCGAATCATACATAAGTTACTCTAAGTACTCCTTTCAGATTCTCAACTTCTTTTATAAGTTCAGGCGACATTTTTTGATCCATCTCTACAATCATAACTGCTGTACCACCTCTCTTATTGCGATAAAGCTGCATATTTGCAATATTAAATCCACTCCTTGATAAAGTTCCTGTAACTGCTGCTACATGTCCCGGAGCATCAATATTGTTTACTATAAGTGTTGGCAGACTTCCTGAAAAATTAACCTCTATCCCATCTATTTTATTTACCTTTATTC
>NZ_JBQNBU010000079.1:0-8909 GCF_052169795.1 Catonella sp. | reverse complement strand
AATATAATAGTTGACATATACAGAGATTGATGATAATATGTGGATAACTTATGAAATATTTTTTCACACATTGCCTGAAAACTTAAAAATTTTTTTCGTGAGGAGGAAAATTATGAAAAAGAAAGCACAAAGATTGTTGGCCGGATTTATCGCTATTGCATCAGCGGTTACAATGCTTACTGCCTGTGGAGGCGGTGCAAAGGGAAACAACAGCCCTGCATCCGGCAAAACTTCAACAGGTTCGACCCAAAATGCCACTTCAAAGACTTCGAGTGCAGCTGCCGATGATAAGCCAATCGAAATCAGCATGTATATGCCCGATAACGCAACACTTCCTTATAAACAGGATTGGCTTACCTTTGAAACCGTTCAGAAGAACACAAATGTAAAGCTGAGTGTAGAAGCTATTCCGATTGCCGATTATCAGACCAAGGTATCACTCGCACTCAACACAGCAGATAATGCTCCTGATGTTATACTCTATCAGTCAAGCGTAGGCGAGAATGCTTCTTTATCACTTAACGGTGCAATAGTTCCAATCAGTGATTACTCCGATTGGACACCTAATTATAATGCCTGGGTAGAGAAACTCGGACTTAAGGAAGATGTAGAACGCCTTAAACTTAAAGACGGCAAGCTTTATTATATGCCTGCTCTTTACGATAAGCCATTCTATGACGGCGGTCTCCTTCTTAGAGAAGACTTCCTTAAGAAAAAAGGGTTCGATGCTCCTAAGACCTTTGATGATTTATATAAAATATTAAAGGCTTATAAGGAAGAAAATCCTAAGTCCTATCCACTTACCATACTCGCAGGACCTAGAGTACTTTACAGATTTACAATGCCTTCTTTCGGTATCAGCGTAGGTAAGAACAGTTCTTCAGGTTCCTATACTTTAAGTTATGATTATGACAAACAGGAATACTTTACCGGAGCTATTGATGATAAGTGCAAAGAATATTTTGCTTTCTTCTCAAAGCTTTATAAAGAAGGTCTTTTAGATCCTGAAATGGCAGATCCTATTGACGGTGATAAGTGGGCAAAATGCCTGGCAGACGGAACTTCAATAGCATCTTGGGCATACTATGATCAGATAGGCGGAGTTGAAGCCGCTTCCAATATAGACGGCTTCAAGCTTCAGATGTATGCTCCTCTTGAAGGCCCTAGCGGAGCTCATACCCAGCCTCGTTCAAGAACAATAGGTGGAATTATGTTTCCGGCAAATGCAGCTAAGAGAGCAGACTTTGAACAGCTTGTAAGAAAAGTTGATGAAATGTTCTATTCAGAGGAAAACGCTAAAATCTGGTGTTTAGGTGTTGAAGGCATTACCTATAAGATGGATGGCGACAAGATAGTTTATGATGACAAAATAGTAAATGCTCCTAACGGAATCTTCAAGCAGATGCAGGTTGATTACGGTTGTGGTGCAAACGGTACACAGCAGGTATGGGTTCTTGATTATGAACTTACAAAATATGACGATAATTTCAAGAAGATTAACGAAGACGTTGCTGCAATGAAGGATTCAATCCAGTCCATCCCTCCTGCACCTGCCTTTGATGACATGACCGCTGAAGATGCCGCTTCTCTTTCCACCCCTCTGGCAGATAAGTTTGAGGTATGGGCAGATGCCTTCCTTACCGGCAAAAAGAGCATAGACAAAGACTGGGATGCTTATGTAAAAGAAATGAAGGATCTCGGAATCGAAGAATATTGCAAAATGTATAATGATAATCTGAAAAAATGATATAACTCCTAAATTATTCACGGAATATTCTGTGAATAATCAGAGATATCTCAACATTTTTTGGTGGCTGCTTGAAAGAAAGCAGCCACAATTTTAAAAGGATAACAACTATGAAAGAAATCAAATCCGGTGAAATTAAGAAAACACCATTTAAAAGATATTTGAAGCGGTATGGCGCACTCTACCTTATGCTCCTTATCCCTCTTATCTACTTTATTATATTTAAATATGTGCCTATGGCAGGAAACATCCTTGCCTTCAGAAGATATCAGCCCGGCAGGGGTATGTTTGGCACAACCTGGACTTTAAGATATTTTCAGAGGTTCTTAAAAGATCCGAGCTTCTGGCAGGCATTTAAGAATACCCTGGTTATTTCCCTTACAAACTTAGTAATTAACTTCCCATTACCGATTATTTTCGCAATACTTGCTAATGAAATTACTAATAAGGCTTTTAAGAAATTTGTGCAGACGGTTTCCTATATGCCAAGATTTATTTCTACAGTTGTAGTAATAGCTATAATGAATGAAATACTTTCTCCAAGCTCAGGTATTTTAAATGAGATACTTAAGTCAAACGGTATGGAGCCAATATATTTTATGAATGAACCGGCTTTCTTCAGACCTCTTTACATAATCTCGGAAGCCTGGCAGTATACAGGCTGGACAGCTATTATATACCTGTCAGCCATTACAGGTATCAGCAGTGATTTGTATGAGGCAGCAGAGATAGACGGAGCCGGCAAATTTCAAAAAATATGGTATATAACCATTCATTCAATCCTTCCTACTATTATGGTTATGCTCATACTGAATATAGGAAGACTTTTAAGCCTTGGATATGAAAAGATTCTTCTTATGTACACCCCTTCCAACTCAGGAGTGAGTGATATCATAGACACACTTGTTTACAGAACCGGTCTTATGAATCAGAACTATTCCTTAGCTACAGCCATCGGCCTTTTTGGTGGACTTATCGGACTTATTCTGGTAAGCGGTGCAAATAGATTAAGTAAGAAAATTACCGGAAATTCTTTATACTAAGAGAGAAAAAAGATGATAAAAGAGAAAAAACTTGTTAAATCAAAAAAACCTCAAAGCTTCAGCAGTAAAATATTTAACTTAGCCATATACATAATAATGGTGTTGGTTGTTATTATCTGTGTAGTACCTTTTATATATATGCTGGCCTTGTCTACCTCAGGTACTAAGGCAATATTAAATAATCAGGTTTATTTATTGCCGGTAGACTTTAATTTGGATGCTTACAAGCAAATATTTGAATATCCTAACTTTTTCAGGTCATACGGAAATACATTTTTATATACAATATTAGGCACAGCCATAGCTATGTTTATGACAATAATGTTTGCCTACCCTCTTTCAAAGGTTGACCTTAGAGGGCATAAGTTTTTTATTAAATTAGTTGTATTTTCAATGTTCTTTACAGGTGGAATGATACCTAATTACCTGCTTATAAGTTCACTTCACCTTGCGGGAACAAGGTTTGCTATATTGCTGCCCTTTGCCATTAACCAGTTCAATCTTATAATAATGGTCAATTCATTTCAGTCCTTCCCACACGAACTTGAAGAGGCCGCACTTATAGACGGACTGGGCTATTGGGGAATATTGAGAAGGGTGGTTATTCCTCTATCTAAGCCTGTAGTTGCAACTATCGCCCTTTACTATGCTGTATTTTTTTGGAATGACTGGTTCAATTCTCTCATCTACCTGAAAAGTGAGCAGTATCCTGTAATGCTTCTGCTCAGAAATATAGTAAACGGAACCCTTATGGTAGGTGACGGTGCAGGTTCAGCGGACAAGAGCACCATAGGTATAGCCATAAAGACTGCAGTAATTATAACTTCAACTTTACCAATAATTATAATATATCCGTTTTTGCAAAAATATTTTGTTAAAGGATTGACTGTAGGGGCGGTGAAGGGATAATAAATATGAAAGATAATATAAATTTAGATGAAATAAATACAGAGCAGAGAAATCCGCTAACCATGCATATTGACAAGGAAAGTACCGAAGGCATAATCAGATTGATGAATAGCGAAGATGCCAAGGTGGCTGTGGCTGTAGAGAAAGAAACTCCGAATATAGTAAAGGCAGTCGATCTAATCACAGCTGCAATCAGAAGCGGTGGCAGGCTCATATACTGCGGCTGTGGTACTTCCGGAAGACTGGGCATACTGGATGCGGTAGAATGTCTGCCAACCTTCAGAGCCGACTCTACAGTTGTAGATGCTTTTATGGCAGGAGGAAATAATGCACTGTTTAAAGCTGTTGAGCATGCCGAAGACAGCAAGGAACTGGCTGTAGAAGATATGAAAGCTAAAAACTTTTCAGACAAAGACATACTCTGTGGCATAGCTGCAAGCGGAAGAACTCCTTATGTAATCGGAGCTATGGAATATGCCAAGTCACTTGGTGCAAAAGTTGTAGGGTTAACCTGCTCAAAAGGAAGCGAGATAGACAGGCTTGCAGATATAGGAATATCCCCTCAGCTCGGAGGTGAGGTAGTTACCGGCTCCACCAGACTGAAAAGCGGAACAGCCCAAAAAATGATACTGAATATGCTTTCAACTGCTACTATGATTAAGTTAGGTAAGGTATATCAGAACCTTATGGTAGATGTCAAAGCTACCAATAACAAGCTTGTAGAAAGATGTATAAGAATAGTTATGGAGGCTACAGGAACTGGCAGAGAAAATGCTCTTAAACGCTTAGAGGAATGCAATTTCTCTGCCAAAACCGCTATAGTTATGATACTTTGCGGAGTAGATGCAGATGAAGCTGAAAACCTTTTAAACTCTAACTATGGACGTATTTCAGACATATTAAAGAAAGAATAAACTATGAAAGTATTAAATGGAATTGACCATCTTGAGGATGCCAAATCCCTGTTAAAAGGCAAAAGTATAGGGCTTATAACAAACTCTGCAGGTGTTAACGCAGACCTCGTACATGATACCAAAATCTTTCAAAAACTTGATTTTCATATAGAAACACTTCTCGCACCTGAGCATGGAATTTGGGGAAACATCCCTGCAGGTGAAATTGTTAACGATGGTATAGACAGGATAACCGGACTTCCTGTAAGCAGCCTTTACAACGATGAACGTAAAAATCTATCCAAAGAAGTTATCGGTAAACTTGATATCATAGTTTATGACATTCAGGATGTGGGCAGCAGATTTTATACCTATATTTCATTATTAAAAAATGTAATGAATGACTGTAAAAATACCGGTTTATCCTTACTTATTTTAGACAGGATAAATCCTCTCGGAAGCCAGGTAGAAGGAAATATCTTAAAAAAAGATTACTTTAGCTATGTCGGTACTGCTGCCCTTCCACAAAGGTACGGCTTAACTGTAGGCGAGCTTTCAAGGCTGTTTGACAGTGAAATAGGGCTTAAAGATAAGCTCCACATCTTAAAGGTATTAAACTGGGACAGAAATAAAGTTATCCCTGAAACAGGTTTGGTCTTTATGCCTCCAAGTCCCAATATACCTAATTTTGAAACTGCTTTGGCCTATACCGGGCTATGTTTGTTGGAAGGAACCAGTATATCCGAAGGGCGGGGAACTACTCTCCCCTTTCTTCAATTCGGTGCTCCTTTCATAAAGGCAGATATACTTGCTAAGGAGCTAAATAGACTCAAACTTCCTTCTGTAATATTTACTCCGGCATTTTTTACTCCGACTTTTTCAAAATATAAGGGTGAAATCTGTGAAGGAGTCAAACTTCATATAACTGATTATTATAAATATCAACCAGTGGAAACCGGCTTTAGAATTTTATATACCTTAAAACATTTATATGAAGATGATTTTAAATTACTGCCAAGGGAAAAAAACAGTAAACACAGCTTTTTTACCCTGCTTACAGGAACGAAGCTATTTACCGAAGAAAATACCGATATAGAAGAACTGATTGAAAATTTCAAGAGAGACAGTGAAACATTTGATAATATACGCAAACAATATCTTTTATACCAGGAGGAATGATATGCCTGATATGCTTGTAAAGCTCTACGATTTACCTGATTCTAATGCTATTTATAAAAAATGCGAAGATGAGGGAATAGAAATTAAAAGAGCTATGACACCTGACAGAAGACAGATAGTAAAATGGGTTAGCGAACATTCAAGTGATTATGCAGCGGGAGAATGTGAAAGCTGCTTTGGAAAAAGCCCTGTTACCTGCTTTATAGCTACAAGGGATAAGGAAATACTGGGTTATGCCTGCTACAATGCTACCGCCAAAGACTTTTTCGGGCCTATGCGTGTACTGGACAACGAGCAGGGAAAGGGTATAGGTGCAGCCCTCTTGCTCAGATCTTTGGAAGCATTAAAAGAAGAAGGCTACGGCTATGCCATCATAGGCTCGGTAGGTCCTGTGGATTTTTATACAAAGGTCTGTGGGGCAACTGTCATAGAAGGCTCAACTCCAGGGATATACAAGGATTTCTTAAGAGGCAGATAAATGGAAAATACAGTATTTAATATTAAAAGCGAAAAAGAAAACAAACTTGCCATCGGGCTTATGAGTGGAACCAGCGTAGACGGTATAGATGCCGCCCTTGTAAAAATAAGCGGTTCGGGACTTAGCACCAAGGTAATCCTTATTGACTTCATCACCCTTCCATTTACAGAGAAGACAAGAGCCCATATACTATCCCTTGCAGATGGTAAATCTACCAATATGGAAGAAGTTTGCAGGATGAATATGCTTATTGGAGAGCTGTGTGCAGATGCCTGTGAGGAAGTTATAAGAAAGGCCGGTATCAATAAAGAAGATATAGCCTTTGTAGGAAGCCATGGACAGACCGTTTGGCATGAACCTGTAAAGGTTGACTTCTTGGATAAGAGCTTTAACTCTACCCTACAGATAGGTGACTCCTCTCCTATCGCAGAAAGGCTTAACACGATTGTTGTAAGCGATTTCAGAGTCAGAGATGTTGCTGCTGGAGGAACGGGTGCTCCCCTTGTGCCTTATACTGAATTTGTTTTATATAATGATAAAGAAAAAAATATAGCACTTCAAAATATAGGGGGAATCGGAAATATTACCATTCTAAAAAAAGGCTGTAGCTTAGATGAAGTTTTTGCCTTTGATACAGGACCCGGAAATATGTTAATAGATGGCTGTATTTCTTATATAACCAAAGGAATACTTAGATTTGATGAGGGTGGAAAGCTTGCAGAAAATGGTTCTTCTAACAAAGAATTGCTTAACTTCATTATAGAAAATGATGATTATATAAGGCTTTCACCTCCTAAGAACAGCGGCAGGGAAAGATACGGTTCAATTTTTTTAGAGAAAATAATTAATAAAAGTATTAAACTCGGTATAAGCAATGAAGACTTGTTAGCCACCGTTACTGATTATACGGCTTATACTATATATTATTCCGTAAAAGAATATTGTGAAATCACTCCTGACAGACTTATAATCGGTGGAGGCGGGGCTAATAACCTTACTCTGATGAAGTATATCAAAGAATATCTGCCGGATACGGAGGTCATAACCAATGAAGACCTGGGGCTTAGCGGTGATGCCAAAGAGGCTGTAGCCTTTGCTGTCCTTGCCAATGACTGTATCTACGGAAAGTGCAACAATGCACCAAAGGCAACAGGAGCTCTCCACCCTGTAGTTATGGGAAAAATTACTATATAAGAAAGAAGGTTGAATATTATTAAATACATAGTCGGAATAGACGGAGGCGGTACCAAAACAAACCTGGAAGTCAGGTATTTTGAAAATTTGAATTCTCCTTATGAAATACTTGAAAAAGAAAAAATGAATTTTAAGACCGGCCCTCTTAATGTGAAGAACTTATCTTCCGGCAGTCTAAAGATGGCTGTTGTTGAAATGATTAACTTCTTAAAAGGCTTAGAAGGAGGGCTTGAAGCGTGTGAAATGATAGCCATAGGAACAGCCGGTGCAAGCAATTCGGAAATAGTAAACAGCATAAAAAAAGAATTTTCTCAAAACGGATATAACGGAGAACTTGTCATAGTAGGCGACGATATCACTGCACTTAAAGGCGGTCTTTCAGGAAGAGCCGGAGCTGTACTGATATCCGGTACCGGTTCAATCTGCACCGGAATAGACAGCAAGGGGGAGAGTCTCAGAAGCGGCGGCTGGGGCTATCTTATAGATGATACAGGCTCAGGCTATGCCATCGGACGAGATATTCTAAGTCAGGTAGTCAGGGAAAATGATGGTCGAAGTGTAAAAAGCATACTTACAAAGCTTGTATATGAAAAACTTAAAATATCTTCCATACCTGAGCTAATTGCCTATGTATACTCTGAAAATACAGGTAAAAACGATATTGCAGCTCTTGCACCCCTGCTTGTAGACGGTATTGCAAACAGTGACAAGGCTTCAGTTGATATCTGTAACAAAGCTGTTTTAGACCTTTGTAATTTGGCAGAAGCAGTAGTGCATAACTTAGATACCGCCGAACCCGAACTTATGCTAAGCGGCAGTATACTAACCAAGCTTCTTCCTGTAAGAGAAAGGTTTTTGGAGATTTTTATATCAAGAAATAAAAATGTGAAAATCAGAGAGCCTGAGCATAGTGCAGAAACAGGAGCTATACTTATCGGGGCGGAACATATTAATAATACTGTTTAGAGGATAATTATCCCTATTACCCACAAACGAATTGAATTCAGACAAAAAGAGGGCGGTTACCCGTCCTCTCAATCTTTTCATAACAGCCTCATTAGTCTTCCTATGTCAAATCAAGTTTATAAATTGCAACCCTAAATGTCAGTATTTTATAAATTTTTTTCTAGGCTCTTATAGACCGCATTTGAACTCAGTCCACCAAACATCTTTCTCGGATAGTTATTCATAAATTTCTCTATCTCTTTGATCCTCTTTTTGCTGAAACTACCTATGTACATATTGTTTGGTGTACTTTTTTACTCATTTATACTGACACTTTATTTTACCATTTATACACTCCTTCTCCCTAAAAAACTCCCACACAGCCCTGGCTGCTCCTTCATTCATTCCTTCTACTGCCCTTAGTTCTTCTTCTGTAGTTTAGTTCTTCTTCTATGTTAAACATTACTCAATCACTTTCTACCGGATTATTTCAGCTCTTCTATTATCCCCCTAAGCTCCAT
>NZ_JBQNBU010000078.1:0-8952 GCF_052169795.1 Catonella sp. | reverse complement strand
TCAAATCTTAAAAGCAAAGCAAGGACTCCTGCAACCCATACGACCATAAGGTCGTATAGGATAATCAGAATCCTCTTTATAATCTGCTGATACTTTGTGTAAAAATCAATTATTTTTTCCGACATTTGTATCACTTCCTGCTTTGTCCAATTTTATTATATAAGTATTTATTCCATACCCGACACCTAAAAGCACCCAATAAATCGGAGCAAGTGCTACACAGGAATCATTAAATATTCCTGCTAATAAATAGCCGATTACTCCTAATGATATAGCTGCTCCAAAAGTCTCTATTTCTCCGATCAGTTCTCTCTTCCAATATATTTTAAATGTCTGCACTACATAAAACAATGCAACTCCTATAAAACAAATTAATGCAAGTCCTCCGCTCTGTACACCAATCTGCAAAAACATATTGTGAGGTTTTGTTATAATCATATTTCCATAGCCGCCATTTAAACGCCCGATATAATCATTATGTGGAAATGCTATGGTAAAGGTATCTGCACCTGTTCCTAATAAAAGATGATTGAAGAATACAGGAAATGTCCTGGACCAGATATAACCTCTTCCCGATGCAAAGGCGTCATGATCTTTAATCACTGCTGCCGGAGCATCATATATATCATCTGTCTTCCCCTCTCCTGTATAAATTTTATATCCATTTTCCGTCTTCATAAGAGTAAAAATGCCTTTAGGAGTATTACAATTTATAAGATACTGTCCTAAACTTTTATCTCCAACTACATATTGAAAACTTAAATCTTTTAATTTATCATCTTTCAATGTAACTAAAGAACCTGTTTCATCCGTCTCATACTCTATAGCTTCACCATTTTCTTTGAAAAAATAAAGTGCTGTAGTATCACCCTCCGGCTCATAATTTAATCTAAATTTCACCCCATTATAAGTAATTTGGGCATAGTCTTTTTCAAGCTCTACTTTTTCTAGTAATGTATCATTCTTCTGCACAGCAAGTGCGTTACTTACATAAGATACAAAGTTCAGTCCTATATAATTAAAATAAAGTACTGATGAAACTATGATTATCGCCACAAAGCCAAGCATTATAGGCCAACCTTTTTTAAGCTTTTTTCTAAATAATATAACTGCAAATACTGCCAATACTGCAAATACTCCAAGAAAAGTCTTTGAGCCTGAGCCCATCGCACAAAGGAAATTAATTATAGTAATAATTCCCCAAAATATTTTTTTCCAAATTTTCTTAGAAAAAATTGCAAGTGCCAGGAATATAGGAAAAACTAAGGCTGCATAAGAACCGACATAGTTAGGATTATACAGTGTTAAATACACCTGATGATTACCTGAGCCTGAGAAAGTAAAACTTAAATTTTCTCTCATTGACTCAGCTCCATCAAAACTGCTTGGTATAATAAGCCATCTACCCAGCTTAGAACCCCAAAAATCCTTTCCTATGAGCTGGCTTATTCCTATATATGAATGCACGGTTGCCAACACTCCAAGCGCAGTCCTTATAAATCCTATACCATAGCTATCCTGTGCAAAAATAAAAGCATAAATCAAAACAACACAGTAAGCAAGTATCACCCACAAAGTCTCATGCTGTTCAAACATTCCATTCAGCCCAAAGCTTCTATATTTTGATGTTATGGTTGAAATAACCGTAAGACCTGCATATCCAAATACTAAGTACATCCATACCGGAGGTTTGCTCATCTTAGCTTCTAAAAATGCCTTATATCCCAGCATAAGAATCATTGCTACTGCCACTGCTACAAGCAACTGCCCCTTTACCTTAAGAAATACATCCAAAGAATCGTCACCGCTTGCAAACCAAGCAAATTGGCTCAGATTCGTATTATGTTCTGATGCCCTTACAATAAGAGGGATTATAGCTATTACTGTCCCTAATAAAAACATGCTTATTCTGGTGCCTATGCTTACTTCTTCTTTCTTCTCTTTATAACCATATCTGTAGTCCACTTTTTGCCTCCATTATTTGTATTGATAATCTTACTCTTTATCTTCAACATACTTTACTTCAATGCCATTTACCTCTACACCTTCTCCCACAGGAATTACTATTGAAAGTACTCCATCTACCATTTTATGGCTTATTAGAGAGGCACTCTCCGGTTTTATTTTAATTTCTATGTCCGGAGCTTTAATACTAAGTTGTTTTGCAGCCGGCAGATTATTTGCTATTATCGCAGTATTTTCTCCTGCAATTTCATTAAAAGTCTCCTCAAAATTCTCCAGTTTTTCTCTTTCAACTCCGCTCTTCCCAAGCAGTTCCTTCATAGCATAAGAAGTGAGTTCCACCGGTTCAGGAATATCCTTATTCTGTTCAATTACATCTGCTATATTTTCCTGCATCCTCTGTACTATTTCCAGACTTACTTCATCTCCCAAAGTTTCAATAATTAAACTATTAAATGTTTCTCTCTGACTTTCCGGCGACATTGGAGATACTGTTCCAAAAACCGCATCCACAAATTCAGGTAAAAGTTCTTCAGGTTTCTTTGTGTAATAGAGAAAACTGTGAATGTCCGGCTCTCTATCATTAAAGGCCGGAAAAAGAAATGCCTTTTCCGGAGCTTCCACAATCCAGTCTCTCATTACCTCTCCTATTCGGTTAGCAGCCGAATCATATCCTAATCCAAGCCCTACCTTAGAAAGTTTTACAGGACAGATTGCACAAAGTATATATTCATAAATAATGTCAGATGCATCCTCCATTATTTCTCCATCCTTAGCTTTACCGGGCACATCATAATTGCCATGTACAGCAACTATATAATATTTTTCATCACTCTGATAGTTTGCTATGACTATATCAAAAAACTTTTCCAATATCTCCTCTTCTTTAAGACCACTGTCACGGAGGTTTAGTAAAAATTTCTGCTGTCCCTCGCCAAATTCAGCATCTAGAGGAAATTCCATATTAATAAGATTCTTACCAAGTGTGCCGCTTAAAGATTTCTTGAAAATATTGAGATGTGATAAAATTTCTTCTTCAGAAAAACTGCTCAATGCTTCTTTAAGTACAAAAGTTTTTTCTTTTTCTATGCCTACATAACAGGCTGCAAGACTATCTATTCTATACTTATCTTTTTGAAATAGCCTGCGTATTTCTGATATTTCCGTTTTATTCATAATATCACCTTTTAGTCAGGTTGTTAATTGTAACATCTTTTTATATAGGTGTCAAAAGATAATAAATTCTTTTGCAAGCAAGCCGGTACAGAATTTTATACTTTTGACACTTGCATCATTATATCAAATATTTTAATATAAATAAAGAGCATCTGCATTGTTATCTGAAAAGTGCTGTTGACAGATACCTGTCGCCTGTATCCGGAAGAAGTGCTACAATAATTTTCCCTTTATTTTCAGGCATTTGAGCCAGCTGTTTTGCTGCAAAAACTGCTGCTCCTGATGATATTCCTACAAGAATACCTTCTGCTTTTGCTATCTCTCTCCCTGTCTCAAGAGCATCTTCATTATCAACTTTAATAATCTCATCATAAATACCGATATTCAGTACCTTTGGAATAAATCCTGCTCCTATACCCTGAATCTTATGCGGTCCTGATGAACCTCCTGAAAGTACTGCAGAATCTTTCGGCTCTACTGCAACCACTTTTACATTTGGATTTTTAGACTTAAGATACTCGCCAACTCCTGAAATAGTTCCACCTGTCCCTACTCCTGCTACAAAAATATCTACCTTTCCCTCGGTATCTTCCCAAATTTCAGGACCTGTAGTTTTCTTATGTGCCTCCGGATTGTCAGGATTATCAAATTGTCCCGGTATAAAACTGTCTTTTATCTCCTTCGCAAGCTCTTCAGCCTTTGCAATAGCTCCCTTCATACCCTTTACACCATCTGTAAGTACAAGTTCTGCTCCATATGCCTTTAATATATTTCTCCGTTCTATACTCATTGTATCAGGCATAGTAATAATTACCCTATATCCTTTAGCTGCAGCTATAGAAGCCAAACCAATTCCTGTATTTCCACTAGTAGGCTCAATTATCACTGTATTCTGACTCAGTTTCCCATTCTTTTCTGCCTTTTCTAACATATTAAGAGCCACCCTGTCTTTCACGGAGCCGGCAGGATTAAAATATTCAAGTTTCGCCAAAATTCGTGCTCCCAATCTATATTTATGCTCATAATTACTAAGCTCTAAAAGAGGAGTCCTTCCCACTAATTCCGTTATCTTTTTATAAATAGCCATCTATACCTCCATAATGTAATATTTACTTAAGCATCCCTGTGAACCTTTATATTTAACTAAATTATAATACCATAGGTTCACATTTTCCATCAAGATTTATTTCGTTTACCGAAAAACTCTGCCAAAGGATTTATTGTTTTTGCCGTATTAAAAATATTCTCCTGTTCCTTTATCAGATATTCTTTAAATACATCAAGTTCATTATCTGAAAAACCTGTATTTTTAATAAATACACCTCCCGGCATTACAGCTTCAGCTTCCCTACCATGTCCACTATCGACAAAACTTATAAATATTTTCTGCTGTCCACCCTGCCTTATAACGGGTGACACCTCCACCTTTATCTCGTCCACTATTCCTCCATATTGCATAAAAATAATAACATACTTTTTCTGATTATATCATACATTATTTATTTTTTATATACTATAGAGTAAATTGAGTAAAATCATAGTTGCCAAACCTCTTCAGACTTTGTATAATAGTATGTATTATCATTATTATTAGTTTTAATAATAATTCATTTTTCAAAATAATTTAAGGTAATTTAAATTGGAAAGGGATTAGCTGTGGCAACAATGAATATTTCAGTTCTAGGAAAATTCAGCATAGAATATAACGGTAAAGTTGTATCTGATAACTTAAACCGTTCTCGCAAAATGTGGAATCTTCTTGCCTTTATTATAATGAATCATAATAGTGCTATTACTCAGTCTAGATTTATTGACGCCTTATTGTCTGATGACAATAATAATCCTATAAATGCACTTAAAACACAGCTTTTCCGCACAAGAGAAATGCTTAGACCTCTTGAGCTTGAAGGTGATGGCTGTATTATTTCCAGTAGGGGAGCATACTCATGGAATCCGGAATACCATATAGTTCTTGATGCTGAAGTGTTTGAAACCCTTATTCAGGAAGCCGAAAATGAAGAACTTTCAAATAAACATAGAATCAATATGTATCTTGAAGCTCTCAGGCTATATGACGGTGATTTTATACCAAAACTATCCGGAGAAGTTTGGACTATACCTATAAGTGCCAGATACCATGGCATTTATCTTGATGCCGTAAAAAAGCTATGTGATATTTTAGAAGAAGAAAATGACCCTGAAACTATAATAAATGTTATATTAAAAGCACTGGAAATTGATAATTTGGACGAGACTCTTCATTGCCTGCTCATAATGGCTTACATACGATGCGACCGCTACAGAGATGCTCTTGATCATTATGACTCTGCTACCTCAATCCTATATAGAAATCTTGGAGTCAATCCTTCAGATGAGCTTCGAGCCCTTTATAGCCAAATTATGGATACTCAAAAATCTTTAGAAACAGATTTAGCTATAATTCAAGAACAGCTTATGGAAAATTCCTTAGAAGAAGGAGCATTTTTCTGTGAATACGGCTACTTTGTTAAAAATTATCAGCTGACTAAAAGGCGTTTGGAGAGATTAGGACTCTCAACCTACCTCTGTCTTGTTACCTTGCAGACAGAACGAGGTAAAACTCCTGATCTTGTCAAATTAAACATATATATGGCAAAACTCCTAAACATACTTAAACTCAGTCTAAGAACCGGTGATGTTGTAGCACAATATAGCGGTGCTCAATATATTCTTATGCTTCCTTGTGTTAATTTTGAAAATGCCGAAATGGTAATGAAAAGAATTCTTGCTAATTATAAAAAGAAATTTAGAAATGATAAAATCTTACTTAATTACAAAATCAAAGAAATTTAGCCCCCTCAGCAGGGGGCTTTTTTTAGAATCTCATAATAGTCTCAGTTGCAGATGTAAGTTTATCCGCTATACACACTATAACAGCTTCCCTGCATTTAGGAATTTTAGTTACCGTAAGCGGCCACATATGACTTCTTATTATATGCTCCTCTTTTTCATCTATTCCAAAGTCCCTCTTTGCATTAGCAGCTGCATAACTTGGATGCATAAAACCATGTAGCTTAAAAAACTCTTTCATATTTCTAAACTTTGCTTTCTTCTTATGCCAATCATATAGAAAATAATCATGTAAAAATGCTCCTCGGACGAGTGCTCTTTCGTCTGACTTCAGCCTGAACATTTTATTAATTCTATAGCTCATTGCTGCTACCCTAAAACAATGATCATATGTAGTAATCTTTCCATGCTGAATAAATGTTCTCATTCGGAGAACATGGTCATGTTCATGGATTCCATCTAGAAGTTTCTTCACCTCATCTTTTATTATATCATTATTTTTCATCATCTGTCTTCCTCATTTTT
Organism: Catonella sp.; assembly: GCF_052169795.1. Lineage (GTDB taxonomy): Bacteria > Bacillota > Clostridia > Lachnospirales > Lachnospiraceae > Catonella. Next base: position 2,460 of record NZ_JBQNBU010000078.1, on the reverse strand, counting down.
TCAACTACCGGTAACGAATTTATTGCATCCTTAAACTTCTCTGCAATCTGTGCCCTGCCTTTCGAACTAAACTTCTTCATACTTTTCAATGCATGCTGCTGCAATAATCCCATATTAAGTGAATATTCTCTAATCCTATCAGCTGTAAGTTTCTCATATCCTTCCATTTTTTCAGAAATAAGCTGTCTTTTTTCCTCTATAATCTGATAAGAAGCTTCCATTTTCTCATCAAATTCCTTCTCCATTTCCTCCATCTTCTTAACCAACTGTGTGAGTCCCGCAACTGTAAGAGCAAGGTCCGCCCCTACGAAGGCTATCATAACCATAGCAATACCCTCTGCTGCTAAAGGATGAATATTTTCAACTATTCCAAATACAAAAGGCGATATATATTTTACCACAAATATACCTGCTATACCAAATCCTATTGATGCCGAAAGGCATACTCTTCCATGTATGTTTAATGGGGCATAGCTATAATCCCACCACATGGCATGAAATAATTTTTCAAGTACATAAGAGGTAACATATTCAAGTACTGCACTTCCAAACATACATATGAGAAAAATATGCCATATTGCCACTTCATTTTCATTGAAAATCATCTTAAATACTAAAGTAGAAATTATTCCACCTGCTCCATATATAGGACAAATTGCACCAAACAAAAAACCTCTGTTAGCCCAATGATGTGTCCTTAATGTACAGTAAATACTCTCATAAATCCAGCCCATAAAACTGAATATAATAAAGCTTATAAAATACATACTGATTATCATAAATTCTCCACTATATCTCCGGCTTTCCTACAAAACCTCTAAAATCAACCTGATGTCTATTCGCAAACTCCAGTCCTATAATTGGTTTTCCAAACTTATCAAATCCTTTAACTGTATAACCCGATATTATCTCAACATGATATATATTACGATACCTACCATTATTTACAGGCCCTTCCATGAAAAATAAATCTCCCGGTTCATAAATGAGCTTATTTATATTCTCTGCTGATATTCCACCTTCAACAATCTGCTTTTTTTCATCATAATATTTCCCCATGTCAGCAGCCGTCGGAGCATACTTATCACTGAGAATATTAATCCCTAATTTATTATATGCTCTCCAAGTAAGTGAACTACAGTCATAATAACCTTCCTCCATCCTCTTTGACTGGCTGTATTCACTTTTTGATGAATAGCTTTTTGCCCACTCCACAGCCTTTTTACGAGTTTCTGAGGTTACCGAAACTATCCATCCGAATATTTTTCCATTTACTTTAGCTGTAACCAGAGTATTACCCTTCAATTTTCCGGTAACATTTCCTTTAGAGTCCACTTCTGCCACAGCCAAATCCGAAGAAGCCCACTCTATAATTCCATTAGTCTCTTCTTTAATTCTAAGCTGTGATACTCCTCCAACAGTTAATAAAACAGAAGTGGAAGATAATCCATTCGCATTTATAGCAGCTTCAGTAGTTCCTTTTATACTTTCTATAATAACATTATAGTCAGCTATAAAATTTAAATTTCCCTGCACATCAATGCCTGAAATAATAACGGTAGCAATTCCCTGTCTATTAGCCCAGTATTTTCCATTACCAAATTGAAACAGATTTTTTCCATTTTCAGGAGAATAATAGACATAATGGCTCTTCAACTTTTTATTCTTTAACTGTGGCAAAAAAGTTACAAAATCATCTTCTCTTATCCTTATATCTCCTGAAGTTCCATTTTTTACTTTAATTATCTTCTCTTCTGCCTTTGCCGAAAACGATAGATAATTATATGCCATGAAAATGAAAATAATCAAGAATAATATTCTTACTGCAAATGTTAATTTTTTACTCATTAATAAAAACCCTTTCTAAAACGATACATCTCACAGTATATCATATCTTTATGGCATTTTTATATATTTTTTATAAAAAAAGGATACCCCAAAAGGCATCCTTTAATTTTGTGTTTTGTGTAGATTCTAAAATATAGTTACTTTCTAAGGCCTAAACGAGCGATAAGCTTACGGTATCCCTCAAGATCCTTCTTCTGATAATACGCAAGAAGCCTTCTTCTTGCACCAACCATCTTAAGAAGACCTCTTCTTGAATGATGATCCTTTGCATTAACAGAAAGATGCGCATTAAGCTCTGCTATTCTCTCAGTAAGTATAGCAATCTGAACCTCAGGTGATCCGGTATCTTCAGGTGTTCTGCCATACTCTTTAATGAGTTCAGCTTTTTTCTCTTTTGATATCATACTATTCTCCTTTCATCAATTCGCTATCGCCAAGCTTAAGGTCGGAGTATCCATATGCTGAGCAATAGTATACTAACTGTGCAAATGCACTTCTATTAGTTTACCATAAATCATAGTATAAGTAAAGTAATTTTTTTATTTACAAGGGATCAGTGTTATTTGAAAAAGTAAATTCCACATTAGTATGGATTTTACTTATTCCATACAC
>NZ_JBQNBU010000077.1:0-9079 GCF_052169795.1 Catonella sp. | reverse complement strand
TTGGCAATATCTTAGTACAGCTAAAAGCACTCGGAGAAATAAAAACTATCGAAGAGGGACTTGAAGCTGTTTATAAATCACAGGAAATGAAATTATATTAATATACATTTATTTAAGGAGGTAAGTAATGAAGAAAGGGCTAAGAAAATTTTTGGCAATGGGACTTGCCACAGTGCTTGCAGTAAGTAGTCTTACAGCTTGTGGAGAGAAGGCTGATTCAGGAAAGGGTGGTACAGCTCCGGGAGTTACATTAAATGAGGTCGGTACCTATCCAATAGTGAAAGACGGAAAGGTAGAGCTTTCTGCATTTACACTCAGTATGCCGAATGTACAGGATTTTGAGACTAATGATTTTACAAAATTTTTAGAAGAGAAGACAGGCATCCACATTAAGTTTGTAACAGCAGGAAGAGATGAGTATGAAGAAAAGTTAAACCTCCTTCTCCAGTCAGGAGACTACCCTGATGTTATACTTGGCGGAGCACCAAATCTTGCTAAGTATGGTGTTAAAGAAGGTGTTATCATTCCTCTTGATGATTACCTCACTGACAAAAATGTACCTAATTATTTAAAGCTTGTAGCTAACTACGATATTAATAAGACAAAAGAAGCGGACGGAAAGATTTATTCCTTAGGAGGAGTAAATGACTGCTACCACTGTCAGTATGCCAGAAGAATGTGGGTTAATCAGAAATATCTCAAGGAAATGGGTGTAGAGATTCCTACAACTACTGAAGAATTTAAAGAGGTATGTAAAAAATTCTTAGAGTATAAAAAGGGTGGAATTGCAGTTGCAGGTGCAGCACAGGGTTGGCATACTCGTATGCAGGACTGGCTGATGGGAGCATTTACCTTTGTTCCTAGCAAGTCTGCAACACTTAATGCCAGAGATTATGTAGTGCTTAATGACGAGACAAAGAAGATTGAAACAGTAGCCAACTCAGATGCTTATAAAGAAGGCTTAAAGTATCTTAGAGATCTTTATAAGATGGGTGCTATCTATGACGGTAACTTTACACAGACAAGTGAGCAGCTCAGAACTCTTGCTAATCAGGAGGATGAGCCTGTACTTTTCTTTACAGCAGGAGTAAATTCAGATGTTATAGATCCTGACAGCAACAATAAACTTTACCGAAACTATGTACCAATGGCTCCTATAAAAGGACCGGATGGAACTCAGATTGCTTGGACAATTCACAACTCAGGTTTTAGGTCGGGTGGTTTCTGTATTACAGATAAGTGTCAGAATGTTGAGGCAGCTCTTCGTTGGGTAGATTTCTTTTATAGTGAAATCGGAGATCTTTGCTCACAGTACGGAGCTGAAGAAGGAAAAGACTGGGTACTTAAGCCGGAAGGAAAAGTTGGTCTTAATGGTGAGCCTGCACTTTATGAAGTACTTAACCTTTATTCTTCCGATCCTCAGAACCATGACTGGCAGGATGTAGGTCTTAGAGTTGCTCCTGCTCCTTACCGTTTAGGACAGGCAGTAGATGCAGATGTAGATCCTTATTCACCTGCAGGTCTTGAGAAACTCTTATACGATGCATCTAAGAATCTTTATGAGCCATATGCAAATAATACAAAACTTCTCAATCTTTCAGAGCTTAAGCTCACAGATGAGGAGAGCACAGCTGTTTCAACTATGGCAGTTGAGTTAGACAAGCTCATTGAGGAGAATTCAGTTGCATTTATTACAGGAAGCAAGGATGTAGATGCAGAATGGGAAAGCTACAAGGATGCACTTAACAAATCCGGTCTTGAAGAGATATTAAAGACATATCAGACTGCATACGACAGACAGGTTAAGTAAAAATTTAGTATTTATATTAATTAGGCTTAAAATGAATAGAAGCTGTCCGTATATTGGGCAGCTTCTATTAAAATGGTAGAAAGGAATTTAGTTTATATGGCTAAAGAGAGTGTGGCAGTTAATAAAAGTAATAAGATTAAATCGGCTAACTGGCAGTTTTGGGCTATTATAGCAATTCCAATTATATATGCTGTAATATTTGCCTATGTGCCTATGGCAGGTATTGTTCTTGCTTTTCAGGATTTCTCCATAAGAAAGGGAATATTTGGAAGTGACTGGGTCGGTCTTAGATATTTTAAACAATTTCTGACCTCAACCAGCAGTGTTTTAGTCATAAAAAACACCTTGATTCTAGGAGTATATTCATTTTTAGCATCATTTCCGGTACCTATAATTCTTGCAATAGGAATAAATGAAATGAGGGCTAAGAGATATAAAAAGGCAGTGCAGATGGTTACCTATGCTCCTTATTTCATATCGATAGTTGTACTCGTAGGTATGATGATGCAGATGATGGATCTTAGGAGTGGTATAATAAATGTGCTTTTGCAGAAAATAGGATTTGAGCCTGTGAATTTTTTTGGAAATCCTGATATATTCAGACATCTCTATGTATGGAGCGGAGTTTGGCAGTCAGCAGGATATGCTTCCATTATATACCTGGCTGCACTCTCGGGAGTGAGCAAGGAACTTCAGGAGGCGGCTATTGTGGATGGAGCAAATAGAGTAAAAAGAATACTTCATGTAGACATACCTGCCATCCTTCCTACAATAATTATCATGCTTATATTTAACTGTGCCAGCATAGTTAATATAGGATTGGATAAAGTATTCCTTATGCAGAATCCATTAAATGCTTCGGTATCTGAGGTTGTATCGACCTTTGTGTATAAGGTGGGTGTAGTAAATTCAAATGTGGGATTCTCTACTGCTGCCGGACTTTTTCAGTCGGTTGTAGCCTTTGTGCTGCTTGTAATTGTAAATAGAATCTGTAAGAGACTGACAGAAAATAGTTTATGGTAAAGGGGTGATATAATGGAAAATACTAAGTTTAGATACATGAGCATTGGTGACAAGATATTTACAGTTACCAACTATACTGTACTTACAGCCATATTTTTAATAGTGCTTTATCCCGTAATTTATGTTGTAGCCGCCTCTTTTTCAAGTCCACAGGCAGTTATAAGCGGAAGGGTGATTCTCTTTCCGGTAGAGCCTACTCTTAGGGGGTATATGGCAGTTTTTCAAAATGCAAAAATACTTAGAGGTTTTGCCAACTCTATCTTTTATTTAGTAGTAGGAACTTCTGTAAACATAGTAATGACCATACTATGTGCATATCCTCTCTCACGAAAAGAGTTCAGGGCAAGAGGGGCAATCGCTATGTTTTTTATATTTACCATGTATTTTAGTGGTGGAATCGTTCCTTCTTATATTCTGATAAAGAGCATAGGACTTATGGATACAAGGCTTGCAATGATTATTCCTACAGCGATGTCTACATATAATATGATAATTTGCAGAACCTATATTGTAAATTCTATTCCTGATGAACTTTATGAGGCTTCACAGATGGACGGTTGTACACCTTTTAAATATATGCTTAAGGTAATAGTACCGCTCAGTAAGCCTATAATTGCAGTGCTTGTACTTTATTATGGAGTTGCAAAATGGAATGATTATTTTAATGCAATGTTATACCTGTATAAGGATGGACTTCAGCCTTTAACAATAGTTATGAAGGAAATTCTTATCCAAAATAAGGTGGATTTGACAAAGGTAGGAAATGCTTCGGCAATAGCAAAGTTACAGGGTATGTCAGAATTGTTAAAGTATTCTACTATTGTAGTAGCATCTTTGCCGGTAATGTTGCTTTATCCGCTTATTCAGAAACATTTGGTTAAGGGTGTAATGGTAGGAGCTGTGAAAGGTTAAATTTATGAAGGATTATATTTTGGAATGTTGTGTAGACAGGCTTTCATCAGCCGTAAATGGAGAAAAGGGCGGAGCAACAAGGTTTGAGCTTTGTGCCAATCTTATAATAGGAGGTACAACTCCGGGTTTAACATTATTCAGGCAGGTTAGGGAAAATACTAACCTGCCAATTCATGTTCTTATAAGAAACAGGTTTGGAGATTTTTGTTATACAGATAATGAAATTGAAGAAATGTGTGACTCTATAAAAGAATTTGTAAAAGTTGGGGCAGACGGTGTGGTTGTAGGAGCCTTAACTCCTGAAGGTGATTTGGATGAGACTGCTATGAAGAGGTTTATAGAGGCAGCAAGTGGTACAAAAACCGTACTTCACAGAGCCTTTGATATGTGCAGGGAACCATTTGAGACGCTTGAAAAGGCGAAGGAGTTAGGTGTGGATACAATACTCACCTCAGGTCAGAAGGGAAACTGTGTAGAGGGAGCCGGACTTTTAAAAGAGCTTATTGAAAGAACAGGTAACAATATCAATATTTTAATTGGAGCCGGAGTAAACGCCGAGGCAATAAAAAAAGTATTTGAAATAACAGGTGGAAAAAATTATCATATGTCCGGTAAGAAGGTAATTGACAGTAGAATGACATATAGAAAAGAAGAAGTGAGTATGGGGCTTCCATCACTTAGTGAATACGATATCTGGGAGACCTCAGAAGAAGAGATAGCAGAGGCTGTAAAGGTACTAAAGGAATTATAGAAGCTTTGAAGCAGGAGGGACTATGTTTTCAAAAGAGTTTAATAAAAAAATCATTGACAGACTTGATTACAGAATAGAAGAACTTAAGCTTACTTTATTAAAGGAAGAATTAGACAGGGTGGCTGAAAGAGAAGACAGTGATGTAATGGAGGCTCTCTACTATCTTTATGCATTTATGCCACTTAGCGATATAGGAGATTACACTACCGATACCTTTCTTGATTTTGCAAGACAGGGAGCTTTTCTTTTTAAGGAGGGAGAGTTTAAGGGTAAGGCAGACGAAGAAATATTTGCTGAATATGTGCTTGGAGCCAGAATAAATAATGAAGATATTTCGGAAAACAGAAGTTTTTTTTATAAAGAAGTATCTGATTTAATAAAAGGCAAGTCAATGAAAGAGGCTGTGATAGAGCTTAATTATTGGTGTTCATCCAAAGTAACCTATAGAACTACCAATAATAGAACAGCAAGTCCGATTACAGTATATAACAATACCTATGGACGATGTGGTGAAGAGTCTACCTTTGCAGTTTCGGTATTCAGGAGTGTAGGTATTCCATCAAGGCAGGTCTACGTACCTCTTTGGTCACATTGTGATGATAATCATGCCTGGGTAGAGGTTTGGTGCGATGGAAGCTGGTATTTTTTAGGAGCCTGTGAGCCGGAAGATGAACTGAATCAAGGTTGGTTTTTAAATGCTTCCAAAAGAGCTATGATGGTACATGCAAGGTGCTACAATCCTGAACTTGAAAAAGATGTAAATGCAGGGGTAGGTATACCGGTTGCTGTAAATGCCCTGAGTACCTATGCACCTACCAGGGAAATTACGGTAAAGCTTGTAAATGAAGCAGGAGAAGCTGTTCCTGACACAAGGGTATATTTTAAGGTAATAAATTACAGTTTACCGGGGGATATAGCTGTAACCTGTACAGATAAATCGGGTATAACCAAGCTAAAGACAGGTAGTGGAAGTCTTATAATATCTGCAGGCAGTAGAGGCAGTTATGGGGAAATTCTTGTAGATACAGGAAATACTACAACAGTAGAATTAAAGCTTAGTAAAGAAGGATATAGAGAAAAAAATACCTTTGTTATGAGAGCACCGGGGCTTCTTAATTCCGGAACCGGTGAAAATCAGGTAAAATCAGGCAGTTCGGATGAAAGAAAGAAGAAAGAGGCTAAAAAAAGAGCTGACAAAGAAGAAGGATTATTTGACAAAGAAGCTGCAATTAAGGCAGTAGAAGGCTTTAAGGAAGATGATAGAAAGGCTTTGCTAGATATCCTTTCTAAGTCCTGCAGTAATCAAACTGAGTTGCAGAAGTTTTTGACAGAGGTTAATGAAATTCCGGCAGAGTGGAAGGTGGAACTGCTTAAAAGTCTTGCTCCTAAGGATTATCAGGATACCGCGGCCTATACCTTATTTGAACATTGTCTATATACGGACATCAACATTTGCGAAAAATATCCTGTGGACATTTTCTATAAATATGTACTTTGCCCGAGAGTGTCTAATGAAAAGATAATTCCGTTTAGAAAATATCTTTTAGAAAAATTTAAAGGTACAAAGTTATCGGATATTGACGAGATAAGGGAATTTTTTTGTAAGGTTGATTCGGAGCTTGAGGAAAAGCCAGAGTTTGAATACGCAAGCTTAATCAGTACAGCTTATGGAGCTTATTGGTCGGGCTATGCGAGTGCAAGGTCAAAGAGGGTGATTTTCATACAGATATTAAGAAGCCTTGGTATTCCTGCAAGACTTAATCCGAATGATGACTCTATGGAAGTTTACTTAAATAATGAATTTGTTGCTATAGAAGTCTCAAAGGAAAGTCCTAAAGGAAAACTTGAGTTTGAATTTGCGAAGGATGTTCACTGGAGTTATTATGAAAACTTTTCACTGTCTAAATTTACAGATAATGAATATGCTCCTTTAAGTTTAGATATGGAGGATGTTAAAAATACAAATAATATCGTAGAACTCAGTATCGGAACTTACAGGCTGTTAACTAGCAACAGACTTCCAAACGGTAATATATTTGTAAAATCTGTAATTGTAGATGTAAAAGAAGGGAAAACATCTAAACTTCCTGTAAGTTTTTATGAGGCAAAAATAAGTGATATGCTTTCAGACTACCCTATAAGAAATATAAGCTTTGAAAATAAAAATGCAGAAAAAACTTCTATTCAAGAGCTTACAAAAGCTGATAATGGAATCTTTATCTGGCTGAATGCAAAGGCTGAGCCGACAGAGCATATCTTAAATGAACTTTTTGATAAAAAGGAGTTGTTTAACAGGCTTAAAACGAAGATATACTTTGTGGTAAAAAATGAAAAAGAACTGGAAGATGCCAATATTAAGAGGGTTAGTGAGGCACTTGTAAATAAAGAAATCCTGTTTGAAGCATTTGATACGGAAACAGGAAGACTGGCAAGAGAGCTATATCTTGAACCGGGACTTTATCCGCTTATCTGCATGGTAAACAAAGAAGGTAAGGGAGTTTACGGTACGGCAGGCTACAATGTAGGTACGGCAGACATGTTACTTAAAATATGTGGTTACTTAGAGGAGGAATAAAAGATGAATCAGGTTGTTAAAGACAGAACAGAGCGTACAAAATGGTATAATAGTGCAAGATTTGGAATGTTTATCCACTGGGGGCTTTATGCGATTCCTGCAAGGGGTGAATGGGTTAGAAGTGTGTATGAAATTCCAAAGGAAGAATATGATCCTTATTTTGATGAATTTACTACAGAGAATTATAATCCGAAGGAATGGGCAAGACTTGCAAAGAAAGCCGGTATGAAGTATGCAGTACTTACAGCCAAGCATCATGACGGCTTCTGCCTTTATGATACAAAATTAACAGACTTTAATTCGGTAAAAGCTCCTTGTAAAAGAGATCTTGTAAAAGAATTTTTAGAGGCTTTCAGGGAGGAAGGAATAAAGGTAGGTCTTTATTATTCCATTATTGACTGGAGACATGAAGATTTTCCACATTTTGGTGATATGCATCATCCAATGCGTAATAATGAAAAATGCAGTAATGAAAACAGAAACTTTGACCGCTACTTGGAGTTTATGTTTGGACAGATTAAGGAATTACTTACTAATTATGGACATCTTGACCTTATGTGGTTTGACTTTTCCTACGGAGATATGAAATGTGACAAATGGAAAGCGAAGGAGCTTATGGAAATGGTACGCTCCATTCAGCCTCATATCATAATTGACAATCGTCTTGAGGGAAGCGCAGAGGATGCAGGCTCTATTAAGACCTTGGAGCCAACCACTTATTCAGGGGATTTTGCTTCACCAGAGCAGATGATACCACCTGCAGGAATAAGGGATGTGGCAGGTAATCCATTACCTTGGGAGGCTTGTATAACCCTTAACAATCACTGGGGTTACTGTTCCTATGATAATCATTACAAATCTTCTAAGATGGTTATAAGAATGCTTGTTGAATGTGTAAGCAAGGGTGGAAATCTTTTGCTCAATGTAGGACCTAATGCCAAGGGTGAAATCCCTGAAGAATCAGTAAAGATACTTGAAGAGGTAGGAGATTGGATGAAGCAGAATGGAAGAAGTATCTATGATTGTGGTTATGCAGAGCTTCCTAAGCCTGAGTGGGGAAGATTTACAAGAAAAGGAAATATCCTCTATGCTCACGTAATGGAAGAGCAGGCAGGAGCAATCTGCCTTCCTAATCTGGCAGGAAAGATAGAAAAAATGCGTCTTGTAAAGGACAATTCTGTTATAGATGAAACCTTCTACTGGAATTTAAAAGAATTTTCAGAGCATTCTTTCTTCTTCTTTTCACCTCATGCAGCAGACTGTTATCCGCTTCCTGATGAAACAGATACAGTAGTTGAGATATTTCTTAAGGAGGAATGCTTATTACAAGGTTAGTTACAAATTTGAGATAGATTTGCAAATTTATACTTGACAAATTAGTAAAAGAGTAGTATTTTATCCTTTGAACTATTGCGACTGAGTTGCAAAAATGATTGTTAAAAGGAGAAGATATGAAAAAGAGAATAATGATGCTTACAGCTATGGCTGTAATGGTATGTGGAATATTTGCAGGCTGTGGGAAGACACAGACAGATACCAAGTCCGGCTCAAAATCAATGACTTCGGCTTCAAGTACTACAAGTAATGTAAGTACGGCAAGTGAGACTAAGACAGATGATACAAATAAGAAACTTAGCGTAGTTTGTACCATTTTCCCTGAGTACGATTGGGTAAGAGAGCTTGTAGGTGATAAGAAGGATAATTATGAAATTACCTATCTTTTAGATAAGGGTGTTGACCTTCACAGCTACCAGCCTACTGCTGAGGATATTGCAAAGATTGCAAACTGTGACCTTTTTGTATATGTAGGCGGTGAGTCTGATGGTTGGGTTAAGGATGCACTTAAAGAAAGTAAGAATGATAAAATGCAGGTGGTGAATCTTCTTGAGGCAGTTGGAATTAATGCTAAAGAAGAGGAAGTTGTAGAAGGAATGCAGGAGCATGACCATGACCACGAGCATGGACATAAAGAAGATGCAGACCATGAGCATGAAGAGGATGCAGACCA
>NZ_JBQNBU010000076.1:0-9257 GCF_052169795.1 Catonella sp. | reverse complement strand
CAAAGAGAGCAGCGATGTCATCAGGGCTCATCTTTTTGTTAGGGTCATCCGCTACGGGAGCCGCAACGGGTTCATTAGCAGGCTCAGGCTCAGCAAGAGCCGGTTCAGTAGCAGATTCAGCATCCAAAGCTGAAAGAGTATCTACAAATTCAGGCATCTCTTCAGGAACTGCCACATTATTTATATTTTCGTTTGCTTCAGTTAAAGTATCTATATACTCAGGCATATCATCTTGGTTGGCAACTTCAGCTACAGGCTCTTCGATTATCATTTCGGTTTCAGATAAAAGTTCTTCTGTATGAGGCTCATTTATGTTGTTATCTTGAATGACAGGATTTTCTACAACTGATTCAGGTTTAGCAGAAGGTTCGACAAAGGATACAGGCTGTCTGTTGTTTGCAACTTGTCTTGCGATGTCGGTAAGAGTCTGTAACTGCTCCTTAACAGCATCCATAGTGAGTTGGCTGCTTTTAAGTTCAAGTGCAAGAGCATCAAATTTGGTAAGAATCTGACCAAGATCAGAAGGTGACATTGAATTATCCGTGGATGCAGGATTGTTTGAAAAAGCCTCAGCAATCTGTTTGGTGTTATCCATGTCATATTTTATAGAGGCTTTGATTGCCTTTACTATTTCACCTTGTAAAGAACTTAAGTTTTCCATATTTTCTTCCGGCATAAGGATGCGTTCTTCCAAAAGATTTAATATTCTTTTTTCAAGTACATAGGTAGCTTTAGCAAGTTTTGCAGCTTCTTCTTTTTCTGTAGAGATAGGATCAAAGGCATCGGTTTCCTTTGCCCTGTCTCTCTCTTTTATAAAATTATGGATAGAAGACTGAATTTCTGTTAACAAAAGGTAAGCAGAGCCTAGCAGAGTTACTCCGACAGCTAATGGAAAATAAAAAATATCTGAATATTTTAATATGCAGAACAGCTCTAAAAAACTAAGTGCCGTGAATAATAGTGAAAATGGAATGATTTTATTTTTTTTCATTTCATGCATCTCCTATAGGATTTTTTTTAATATTGTCTCCTATTATAAGGCAAAAAACAGGTTATAGCAAGGTTTTTTGATGAGAGTCTGTTTAACTATTGATATATGGGCAGAAAATGTGGTAAACTAAGTGTGTATGTTAATTGTGAAAGTGATGGGAGGAGTATGATAAAAGTAGAGAGAACCTGTGTTTTCAATTTTGAAAATGCAATCCGTGGAGCAAGAAATCCTATGAATTCGTGGGATAGAATGGATAGCTATTATGATGAAAATAATAGTTTTGTGCTGGGTGAGAATGATTTAAGTCTTGCAAGAAGACTTGCTAAGGCAGGACCTGATCATAGAAAGTTTATCAGACAGATTATTATTTCGGTTGATATTACAGCACCGCTCTATTGGTGGAAAGAGTATGATACCTATAAAGTAGCTACGGTTGCCAACTCTACAAGTACCATGCATAAAATACATAGCAAAGCTTTTGAAGAAGATGATTTTTCAACTGACCATATGAGTGAGGAGACAAAGAAGCACTTTCTTAATTTTGTCAGTTATATGGAAGAGGTGAGAGAAAAGTTTGTATCAACTAAAGACAAAGCTTATTGGTATGATCTTATACAGATGTTGCCGTCAAGCTATAATCAGCTTAGAACCTGTACTTTAAATTATGAGACGGCATCTAATATTTATTATGCAAGAAAGGCTCACAAACTGGCTGAATGGCACGAATTTTGCGACTGGATTAAGACTCTTCCTTATGCAGAGGATTTAATAATTAACAGATAGATTTTATGATACAAGTGTCAAAAGTATAAAAATTCGATTGGGGCTTGCTTGTAAGAGAATTTATTATCTTTTGACACCCACATCATTTTATAATAATGCTTTAGGGGGCAAAAATGAATAGAAATATTGAAAGAATGTCAGTAAATGCAATAAGGGTATTGTCGGCAGATGCAGTACAAAAAGCAAACTCAGGACATCCGGGACTTCCGCTTGGAGCGGCGGCTATAGGATATGAACTTTGGGCAAATCATATGAATCACAATCCTAAGAATCCCAACTGGGAAAATAGAGACAGGTTCATTCTTTCAGGTGGACATGGCTCAACTCTTTTGTATTCTCTGCTTCATTTTTTTGGATATGGTCTGACTCTTGATGATATGAAGAACTTCCGTCAGTGGAATTCCAAGACTCCGGGACATCCTGAGTATGGGGTTACCGCAGGTGTTGAAGCATCTACAGGACCGCTTGGAGCAGGAATGGCTATGGCAGTGGGGATGGCTATGGCAGAGACTCATCTTGCGGCTAAGTTTAATAAAGAGGGTTACAATGTAGTTGACCATTATACCTATGTGCTGGGCGGAGACGGCTGTATGATGGAAGGCATCAATTATGAAGCATTCTCACTTGCAGGCACACTTAAACTAAGCAAGTTAATTGTGCTGTATGATTCGAATAAAATATCTATAGAAGGTGATACGGACATTGCTTTTACTGAGGATGTACCTGCAAGATTTAAATCTATGGGCTTTCAGGTACTCGAAGTTAAGGATGGCAATGACACAGCTAAAATAGGAAGGGCTATAGAAGAGGCAAAGGCTAACAAAGAACAGCCTTCGTTTATTAAAATAAATACTAAAATCGGTTTCGGTTCTCCAAAAGAAGGTTCGGCAGATTCACATGGAGCACCGCTTGGAGCTGATAATATAATAACAATGAAGAAAAACTTTGATTGGCCAAGCGAAGAACCTTTCTTTATCCCTGAAGAGGTGTATGCCCATTATCAGGAAAAGGCGGAAGGGCTTGCTAAGAAAGAAGAAGAGTGGAACAGGCTTTTTGAGGAATACTGTGTGAAATTCCCTGAGATGAAAAAACTTTGGGATGAATTTAAGGATGAGAGCGTAGCTTCCAAGCTGATTGATGATGAAGATTTTTGGAACTGTGATGATAAGGCGGATGCCACAAGAAATCTTTCAGGCAAGGTATTAAATAAACTGACATCAAAGATTCCTTCTGTTTTCGGAGGTTCTGCGGATCTTGCACCGTCCAATAAGAGTTATATAAATGGAGCGGGAGATTATTCTGTGGAAAATTATGCCGGAAGAAATGTACATTTTGGTGTAAGAGAGCTTGCAATGACAGCTATTGGAAACGGACTGGTGCTTTCAGGGCTTAGGGCCTATGTCTCTACCTTCTTTGTTTTCAGTGATTATGTAAAGCCAATGGCTAGGCTGGCTTCACTTATGGAGTTACCTCTTACCTTCATATTTACACATGACTCAATAGGTGTAGGCGAAGACGGTCCTACGCATGAGCCGATAGAACAGTTGGCTGAATTTAGGGCAATGCCTAATTTCAATGTATTCCGTCCGGCTGATGCCACAGAAACTATTGCAGCCTGGTATAGTGCGGTTACATCTAAGGAAACACCTACAGCCCTTGTACTTACGAGACAGAATCTTCCACAGCTTAAAGGCTCTTCTAAAGAGGCACTTAAGGGAGGCTATGTAGTGGCTGATTCTTCTAAGGAGACTCCGGATGCAATTCTTATTGCAAGCGGTTCAGAGGTAAGCCTCGCTATTGAAGCTAAGGAGATTCTTGCAGGGGAAAACATTGATGTTAGGGTTGTGTCCATGCCTTGTATGGACATATTTGATAGACAGCCTGATGAATACAAAGAAAAGGTGCTTCCAAAGACAGTCAGGGCAAGGGTAGCTGTAGAGGCACTTTCTGAGTTCGGATGGGGCAAATATGTGGGACTTGACGGTAAGACAGTATGCCTTAACAGGTTCGGTGCTTCTGCACCTGCAGAGACATTGTTTAAGGAATTTGGATTTACAGTAGAAAATGTCGTTAAGGCTGTTAAGGAGATAGTCTAACCTGTCTTATGCATTTGCAAAGGATATTATTGAAGTAATTGAAATTATTAAACAAAAGTCTGATGATTCAGCTGAGATGATGGAAAAAAGTAAGTAATGCAGTTTCAAAGTTTAAATTATAAAAATAAAGGATTGGTGTTCTTATGGTAAGAGAATTAGTTAAAGATCAATTTTTCTTAAGGCTTAAATCAGAGCCTGTAACTAAGGATGACTTGGAAATTATACAGGATCTTAAGGATACATTAAAAGCTTATTCTGATGAATGTGTAGGCATGTCAGCCAATATGATAGGAGTTAATAAGGCGGTTATAGCAATTCAGCCTGAAAATAGCAATCAGATGGTTGTTATGCTTAATCCTAAGATACTCAAAAAGAGTGGAGCCTATGAGACAGAAGAGGGCTGTATGTGCCTTGAAGGAGAGAGGAAGGCTATAAGGCATAGAAATATAACCGTTGAGTATTTTGATGAAGATTTTAAAAAACATATTAAGCTTTATAGTGGATATATAGCAGAAATTATAGAGCATGAATGTGACCATCTTGAAGGGATAATAATCTGATTTACAAGGAGGCCGGTATGGATGATATTTTAGAAGAAAACTATAGGGAAGAACTGGAAAAGTTACTTCTAAATAAGGACTATAAGGCTCTCAGAAAAAAGATGGAGGACATGAATGTAGTAGACTTGGCCTTTATCATGGACGAGATGGAGGATGAAGACTCCTTAAAGATGTTTAGGATTCTGCCTAAAGACATGGCGGCAGATGTATTTGCAAACCTTGAACTGGATGACCAGCAGTATATCATATCTTCGATGTCGGATACAGAAGCCTCACATATAATTGAAAATCTGATGGCGGATGATGCTACTGACTTGCTTGAGGAAATGCCGGCTAATGTAGTTAAGAAAATTCTCTCAAAAGCAAGTCCTGAAACAAGAGCTGACATAAATCATCTCTTGCGTTATCCGGAAGACAGTGCAGGAAGCATAATGACAGTCGAATTTGTAGACCTTAGGGAGCAGATGACTGTCGAGGAAGCAATTGTCAGAATAAAGCGTAGAGGACTTGACTCTGAGACCGTAAATATTTGTTATGTAGTTGACAATCAGCGTATTCTTAAAGGAACAGTGGCTCTTAGGTATCTTCTTATCAGAGAACCTGATGAGTTGATTGGAGATATAATGAATACGAAGGTAATCAGTATCAACACACAGATGGATCAGGAAGAGGCGGCACTTACTATTCAGAAATATGGTTTTACGGCAATGCCTGTTGTAGATAATGAAAACCGTATGGTGGGAATTATTACGGTAGACGATGTAGTGGATATTTTGCAGGAAGAGGCTACAGAGGATATTGAGAAGATGGCAGCGATGATTCCTTCAGATAAGCCATATTTTAAAATGACTACTCTTGAGACATATAAAAAGAGAATGCCATGGCTTCTGCTTCTTATGATATCGGCTACATTTACAGGAGCAATTATAACAAGCTATGAAGAAGCGCTTGCTTCCTATGTAATACTTACAGCTTATATTCCTATGTTGATGGATACCGGTGGAAATGCAGGATCTCAGGCAAGTGTATCCGTAATCCGTGGACTTTCGATAGGTGAGATAGAGTTTAAGGAAATATTTAGGGTTATATGGAAGGAGATACGAGTTGCTGTTCTTTGTGGAATAACACTGTCTGGAGCTAATTTCATAAAACTTTTGGTTGTAGACAGGTTGGAACTTCCGGTAGCTCTTGTAATTTGCTCTACTCTTGTAGTGGTTGTAGTTTTTGCCAAATTTATTGGCTGTGTGCTTCCTTTAGTAGCTGAAAGGATAGGTTTTGATCCTGCCGTTATGGCAAGTCCGCTTATTACTACTATTGTAGATGCAGTATCTTTGACAGTATATTTTACTATTGCAGTTTCGGTACTTCATATTGTTGTCTGATAAGAAAGAGAGGAAATATATGCGTAAGACGAAGATTATTTGTACTATTGGACCTGCCAGCGAGAGCGAAGAAATGATAAGAAAACTTTGTAAGGCAGGCATGAATGTTGCGAGACTGAATTTTTCCCATGGTACGCATGAGGATCATAAAAAGAGAGTAGAAACCATTAAGAAAGTGCGTAATGAACTGGATCTGCCTATAGCAATAATGTTAGATACTAAGGGACCGGAATATAGGATTGGAGTTTTTGAAAATCATAAGGCAGAACTTAAAGAAGGCGAGAAGTTCACATTTACTACAGAAGAGATAGTAGGAGACAGTACAAGAGTTTCTGTAAGCTATAAAGACCTTGCTAAAGAGCTGAATAAGGGAGATACTATTCTTGTAAATAATGGACTGATTGACCTTAAGGTAGTTAATACAACAGCTGATGAGATAGAGTGTGAAGTAGTAATAGGTGGAGAGCTTTCAGATAGAAAGAGCATGGCATTTCCGGGTAAGCATATACATCAGAAATATTTATCAGATAAAGATAAGGAAGATTTGCTTTTTGCAATAGAAAATGATATAGATTTTATTGCCTGCTCCTTTGTCTCAGTGAAGCAGGATCTTGCTGATGTACATGAGTTCTTAGATGCAAATGGTGGCAGCGACATAAGTCTTATTGCAAAAATTGAGAATCAATCAGGCTATGATAATATAGAGGAAATAAGCGAACTTTGCAGTGGTATTATGGTTGCAAGGGGAGATATGGGAGTGGAGATACCGTTTGAAAGGCTGCCGGCTATCCAAAAGGATCTTATTACCAAGTGCAGAATGCTTGGAAAGAGAGTTATTACTGCAACTGAAATGCTTGAGTCCATGATAAATAATCCTCGTCCTACAAGAGCTGAGGCCTCTGATGTTGCTAATGCAGTATATGATGGAACTTCTGCAATTATGCTTTCAGGAGAGACAGCAGCAGGACATTATCCTGTTCAGGCAGTGGCGACAATGGCTAAGATTGCAGAAACAACAGAAGGTAATATAAATTATAAAAAAAGGTTTTATACCAGTGATTTTTATATTAAAAATGAGCCGGATGCTATTTCCCATGCAACTTGTGGAATGGCAATAGATATCAATGCTAAGGCAATTGTGGCTTGTACAATATCAGGAATGACAGCCCGTCTCGTATCCAGATTTAGAGGACCTGTTGATATTATAGGTCTTAGTACCGATGAGAAGACATGGCGTAAGCTTGCACTTTCTTGGGGTGTAATTCCTAAGATGTGTGAGAGATTTGAGTCAACAGATGTACTTTTTTATTCAGCTAAACAAGTTGCAAAAGATACACTTAAGCTTAGTAAAGGTGACAAGTTGGTTATTACAGGCGGAATTGCAAATGGGGTTTCGGGAAGTACTAATTTGATTAAAGTGGAAACTTTGTAAACTGCCTGTGCAAGACCTTAATTTTGGAGAAATTATATGGAACAGTTTGTTAGACTTATATCAAAGGTCTGTGTTATCTTAGTCCTATTGCTTGTTTCGATAGTTATTGAGGAGTATCTCAGTTTTAATAATAGATTTAAGAAATTATGTGACCTAAAGTTTAGAAAAGATTTTAGCAAAAATCTCAGAGAGATAGATCTCTCTTCAAGTATACTGACTCAGGTAATGCAGGGAATATTATTTGCAATATTTATATATTTGGGCAGTACCACAACAATGAGAAATGCTGCTGATGGCGAAATTATATATGATGCAAGAGAGGTTATACTTAACCTCTCTGTAATATATGGTCCAATAGCTGCTACAATTACAGCTTTAGCAGCAGCAATGATAAGGACAGTAAAAGATACAGGTAATGCAGTTGTTCCAGTTATAGGCATAATGGTAATTTATATTATTGAGATGTTCTTTTTATCTTATGCAAAAAATAAGGGCAGAGGAATAACAGCAAAGGATTTTATGCTAATGTCATTTCTTACAGGAGTTATAAGTGACATAGGTATTTTTATGATGCAGGGGAATGCACTGAAACGTCCGTTAATTCCTACTGTAGTATTGATTATTGCATATCCTGTTTTTTCAACAGCTGTCTACAAGATTATAGAGGCAACAAAAAATAGCAACAGGTTTGTTTTCAAACTTTATAGATGTCACAATAGATTTAACAAAATGAGTGAAGAATTGAGTGAGAGGCTTGAGGTACTTAAAGAGAATGAAGTGCATTTTCGTACAATGTTCTACCACTCAAGTGAGGCTATTTTTCTTATAAAGGATAATAAGATAGCTAATGTAAATAAAGCAGGAATGGAGATGTTAGGTTACCGCAGGGAAGAAGAACTGATAGGGACTAATTTTATCTCTTATGTAATGGAGTTAAAGCCTTATGAGATTAAGAGGGAGATAGATATAGAAGAACTTTTTGACAGGGTCAAAAAAGGTGAAACTATTAAGGCAGAAATGCAGATAATTACAAGGGATGCAGCAAATGTATTTATAGAAGCTTTTATGATTTATATAAAAACTCCAAGTAATGAATATATATACATGTCTGCCAGAGATATAAGCATAAGGAAGTTGCGTGAAAAGGAAATTCTTTATAAATCGAGATATGATGAGATAACTAATGTTGCTAACAGGGCTTATTTTAATGAGGTAATGAGTAAGCTGCTCGCTATTCCGGAGAGTTATCCGATATGTTATCTCATGGCTGACATAAACGGACTTAAACTCACTAATGATGTCTTTGGGCATGCAAAAGGAGATGAACTGATAATAAAGGTTTCTTCTGTTTTGACCAGTTGCTGCAGAAGTAATGATACGGTAGCTAGAATTGGCGGTGATGAGTTCGCAATTCTCTTTACAAATACTGATGCTAAAACAGCTGCAGCTCTTCTAGAAAGAATTAATAAAAAGCTGGATACTGAAAAATATGATGGAGTCAAACCTTCTATAGCTATGGGATATGCTATAAAAGAAAGTATAGCGGATGAGACTGATTTTTGTGAAATTATAAAAAAAGCAGATGATATGATGTATGCTAATAAATCTGCTTCGAGAGAGAAAAACAGAAAAATTTTCCTTAAGAATATTTTGGGCAAGCTTTATGAAATTAGTCCTGAAGAAATGATTAAAGACAAAAAGTTGCGGACTTTGACGGATAAGTTCAAAAAGATTTATGATGTGGATTTCGCTACAGAAAAGCAGCTGAATAAACTAATCACATATGTGAATATTGGAAAACTAATAACACCTCGTTCTGAATGGAATATGAATGGAGAAAACTTACATAATCTAAGATTTTCAAGAAAGCTTCTTGAAAATACTGCAGTTATTTTAACCATAATCAGTCATTCTGAAAGAAATATAATTTCAACAGAAGATTTATATTCAATCAATGAAAATTGGGATGGAAGTGGAGAGAAATATGGAACTGCAGGAGAGGAAATTTCGCTT
>NZ_JBQNBU010000075.1:0-9549 GCF_052169795.1 Catonella sp. | reverse complement strand
TAGCTTTCTATATTCGCTTTCTTTTAAAATTTTTAGGTAGTTAACTCTATTCTTAGTATCTTTCATTGTGAAGCCTCCTTTTTTGATAACTTATTTATGGCTTCATTTTAATGAAAAGCTACTAATAATATAATACGCTATTTGTACGCGTTAGGAAACAAAAACTTTCCTGATAGGAATTTATTACACGATTATAATAGTGTGGATTTGAGTGGATTAATTAAGTTATATATGCTAGAATGAAAAATATAGTTTTAGAGTTTGTATAAAGTGAGTATATATTACCTAGACAGATGAATTGAATATTTTTAAAGAAGGAGATGATGTGAAGTATAAGAATATAAAAAAAGAATGTGAAGAGCTATGGGCAAAAAATAAATATTATGTGCTGAGCAAATCGCATAAAACATACCTGGAGATAAGAGAATATTTGAAAGAAAAAGAAGTTGATATTTTATTTCTAAATGAAAAGATACAAAAAGTAAGGGAGATAAAAGAAAGCAAAAAAGATTTTAGTAATGCCATTCTTCATGTATGGGGATATTTCAAAAAAGAGGCAAGTGAAGTTGAAAAACAAGGATTGTTTAATATACTGGAAGAATATATGGAAGGGAAAAACAATCAGCAATCTGTTATTGAATATATTAATACTTTGCTAAAGAAATATCCAAATAAATATTTACAGGAATCTACTTTATTAACAGGAGGAAAAAATGAGACTATGGCATGAACAAATGATTCCCCTATTACCTAAAAATCAGCTTCTAGGTCAACATAGAGAATGTTGTGCACTTAGGGGAAATGGATGGATGAAGAAACATAGAACGGTAGATTATGTATTTTTATATTCTCCGTATCACTTATTTATGTATCATTCATTAGTTATGGATGAAATGGAAAAAAGAGGATATAAGGTTGCGATAGAGTGGAGAGATAAGAATTATAGAGGAAAGACAGCAGAAAATTACTACGATCTTGAAGAAAAAGTTATAGAAAGCCCAATTTACAAAGAGCATAATGCGGAATATCTGATTGAGTGTATAGAGAACTTGCAAAGAAAAGGTATAAAATTAGAACTATAAAAGTTTTAATTGTTTATACTACTACAACTCATTGTCCCCAAAGGGAGAGACGAGCCAATGATTCTATGGATTATTCCTGTTACTGTCTTGTATTTTATTGGGGAGTTGAAGGAGTCTATCCGAAGCTTGCTGCCCATACTTTTGTTGTTGCAGATGATTTGGATTCAAATTTGACGAGTATTTTTGACAGAAGCAAAATCAAAGAGCCGTCCGTATATCTTCATATTCCTTCAAATGTGGATTCAACAATGGCAGCAGTCAGAGTGAAAATTATGAAAAATATGCCTAGTGGACTGCTTTTGAGAATGCAATTCGAATTCGTAAAATTCCATTTGAAGCATTGCTTGAACAAATAGATGGACAGAGAAGCGATATTGATTTTAAAATTATTGAGAACAAAGATGATTTAATCGTATACTGTAAAAAAGTAGCAGGTACAGTAGGGTTAATGCTGGCACCGATGCTTAAGGGTGAGAAAGCAGATGAGAGATATGAACTTATTTGTGAAGACTTGGGAATTGCTATGCAGATTACAAATATCCTTAGAGATATCGGGGAAGATTTGAGAAACAGAAACAGAATCTATATTCCGCAGACTGTGATGGAAGACTACAGCATCACAAGAAAAGAATTGGAAGATATTTCCACTTTACCAACTGCTAAGCAAAAATGGAATTCATTTTTTCAACCGAATTTTAAGGTGAGTGACAAAATAGTTCATCTATGGGAAGAGATGGCGGGACTCTCAGAGTATTACTATGATGAATTTTATAAGCATTTATATATGTTCAGTTCAGATGCTCTCCTTCCGGTGACAGCTGCTGCTGTATTTTATCAGGCAATCTTAGACGAGGTAAGAAATAATAATTACAATTGCTTTACCCAAAGATGTTATACCAGCACTAAGAGAAAGGGTGATTTGCTGAAAATGGTATTGAGCAGAGTTGAGGAAGTCAAGAGGAAGAACTTTATTTCTTATTGAAAAGCGGAGTAAAAGGAGCTGTACACTAGTTCTTAGTGCGACAGCTCCTAATTTTTTGGAAACATTAAATTTATTAATTATTCTTCAGGAGGAAGCTCAATTCCTTTTGCTTTCTCAACCTTATGTTTATCATTATAAATCTTCTTGTGAGGTTTATATGAAAAAAGGTTATCAGAGTTTTATAGAACATACAGACAGTAAATTATCTAAGAATAAGATGTCGGAGAATGCCTTCTTCAAAACATATCAATTTTCATCAGATTTTGGAAAAGGCTATACTTCTATATATGATTTAGATTCTTATGCAAGTATTTGTATTGCAGAGCATTCATATAGCCAAGATTTTGAGTATGCAATTATGTCAGATGAAGGAGTATCCATACAACAGTATGATTCTATTGATTCAGACCGCAGTTATCCAAATGGAGATGTTTATTCAGGATTACAGTATATTGACTATACTCATGAAAATGAAGTGCAAAGATATATTATTAAAAAAGATACTCCTGCAAAAGTTATTGGTATTCAGCTAATGCCTGAGTATTATGAAGTATATCTAAAAAAAGAATTTGGTGTACAAGGTATTGACCTGAAAAATGTATTGCAAGCCTTCCCCAAAGGAATTAATATCCCGGAAATATCATATATTTTTAACCAGATTCGCAATTTCAAGGGAAATGAAATTAGCACAAAATTATTTTTTAAAAGCAAAATAGATGAGCTTACAGCAATCATTATACAAAAAGCTGAGGATTTAATTCATCTGTCTGCAAGAGTTTCGCAGGCAGATAGAAACACTATTATAAAAATTGTAGGGTATATAACAGAAAATCTTACTAAAAATTTTTCATTATCTGATTTAGCCACAGCTTCTTACATGAGTGTATCAAAATTCAAATATGTATTTAAAGCTGTGACAGGACAGACATTTTCAGAATATCTTATTCAGAAGAGAATGGAATATGCCTGCGAACTATTGATTCATAGCAACTTATATGCGGCAGAAATAGCTAATCTTGTCGGATATAAAAATGAAGGGAGCTTTTCAACTCAGTTTAAAAAATATATGGGTATGTTACCACGAGAATATCGGGTATCAAATCACCGTATTGTGGGCTGATTGAGTGATAAAATATGAGAGGAATGGAGAAAATTATCTTTAATAATACATAAAAAAAGACCTATTAAATAGATCTTTTAACCGCACAATGCGAACCAAGAGGCGATATCGGATAAATCCTTATTTGCACTCGCTTTGTTAATTCAATTACAGAATAACATATTTGTGGGAAAAGTCAATACAAGGTTTTAAATAAAAGGAGATAAGGCATGGAAAAGCAAGAATACTATTTGGGCTTGGATATGGGAACCGGCTCTGTAGGCTGGGCAGTAACAAATACCAAGTATGAGCTGCTTAGAAAAAAAGGAAAAGATATGTGGGGGATTCGTGAATTTGAAGAAGCAGATTCAGCAGCGGATAGACGTACTCATCGGGTTGACAGAAGGAGAAGGCAGCGTCAGGTTGCAAGGCTTGGTTTGTTAAAAAGCTATTTCGGTGATGCAATAGATAAAATTGATCCAAATTTCTTTATCCGCTTGGAAAACAGTAAATATTTTCTTGAGGACAAAGACGAGAAATTGAATTCAAAAAATGGAATCTTTGATGATGAAAATTATAAGGATGCTGATTATTATAAAAAATATCCAACAATCTTTCATCTTAGAAAGGCATTGCTTGACCTTGAAAATACTGGGGTAAAGTTCGATGTTCGCTTGGTTTACCTGGCACTTGCCAATATGTTTAAGCACAGAGGTCATTTTCTGTTAAATACAGAGGGAGATGCTTTAAGCACTGAGCAGGTAGATGTGGTATATCAGGAGGTTTTGGGTAAGTTTGAAAATGATTATGAGTTGATAATAGAGCGTAAGCCTGTTCAACAGGTAATAGACATTATAAGTAATTCTGATACCGGAAGAAAGAAAAAGCATGAAGAGCTTCAGGAATTATTCGGAGTAGTAAAAAAAGCTAAAAGCACAAATGAGTTGTTAAAGTGTTTATGTGGATTGAGTGTGAATGCAAAACTGATTTTTGATGAAAAAACAGAAGAGAAAGTGCCTCTGTGCTTTCACGATTTTGCTTATGCAGACAAGACAGCAGAGTTAATGGAACAATTAACTGAGGAAGAATATGCTATTATTGAGCAGCTTAAAAGTATCTATAACTATGCGGTTTTAGCAGGAACACTTAAAGGATATGATTACCTCTCCTGTGCCAGGGTGGAATTATATGAAAAGCATTGCAAAGATTTAAAGCTTTTAAAAATGTTGTTTCGTAAATACAAGACCAAGGAAGAATATGATAGGATGTTTCGTTCAAATGCAGACGGAACTTACTCAGCATACGTTAATTCCCTTAATTCAACAGATGCAATTGCAGAAAGCAATAAATACAGACGAAATATGAAGGGAAGAAAAGCGGATGATATATATTCAACAATAAAAAAGGCATTTAAGGATATTACAGATGATGAAGATATTAAGTATGTTATGGAAAAGATTGAAAAAGAACAGTTTCTTCCTAAACAGTTGACCAGTGCCAATGGTGTCATCCCAAATCAGGTACATAAAAAAGAAATGGAAAGAATATTAAAAAATGCCGAGAATTATCTGCCATTCTTAAAAGACAAGGATGAGAGCGGATTGACAGTTTCAGAGCGGATAATACAGCTTTTTACATTTCAGATTCCGTATTATGTAGGACCGCTTGGGGGGAATAGTAAAACCGGTTGGATTGTGAGGAAAGAAGAGGGGGCAGTTCTGCCTTGGAATATCAACGATAAAGTGGATATGAGTGCAACCTCAGAAGCTTTTATTGGTAACCTCATCAGAACCTGCACATATATTCAGGGTGAAAAGGTCATGCCAAAAGCATCCCTTGCCTATGAGAGGTATTGTGTGCTAAATGAAATAAATAACCTTTGTATTGACGGTGAACGATTGGATACAAAGTTAAAACAGCAAATCTATAAAGACTGTTTTATGAAGGGAAAGCGTATAACAAAGAAACAGCTTTGTTCATATCTGGTGGCACAAAGCTTAATAAGCTCTGAAGAACAGGTGACAGGAATAGATAAGACCATAAATAACTCTTTATCCTCTTATGGAAAAATGTATGCAATTTTTGGTGAACGCCTAAAAGAAGACACAATCCTTGCTACTGCAGAAGATATCATTTATTGGGGAACTGTTTTTGGGGACTCCAAAAAGATGTTAAAACAGCGGCTTACAAAGTATGTGGAGCAAGGTATATTAGATGAAAATCAGTTAAAAAGAATTATTGGATATAAATTTAAGGATTGGGGCAGATTCTCAAAGGCCTTGCTTACCCTTAGTGGATGTGATAAGTCTACAGGCGAGATTATGTCACTGGGACAGGCAATGTGGGAGTACAGTCTGAACTTTATGGAACTGATTAACAGTGATGATTTTACTTTCAAAGAAGAACTGGCAAAGCAGAGTACCGCTGCTATGAAGTCATTAAGCGAATTTACTTATGAAGATTTACAGGACAGCTATTTTTCGATACCGGTAAAGCGTATGATTTGGCAGACTTTGTTGGTTGTACATGAAATTGAGCAGGTAATGGGATATGCACCAAAGAGAATCTTTGTGGAAATGACCAGAACAGAGGAAGAAAAGGGTGATAAGGGTAGAAAAGCTTCGAGAGGCAACCAACTCTTAGAGCTTTATAAGAATATAAAGAATACAGAAAATCATAATTGGAAGCAGGAACTTTCAGAAGCAAATGAAAGCAGTAAATTAAGAAGTAAAAAGCTGTTTCTGTACTATATGCAGATGGGACGAGACATGTATACAGGTGAAGAGATAGACTTGGGCAGGCTGTATGATGACAATTTATATGATATAGACCATATTTATCCAAGACACTATGTTAAAGATGACAGCATTATGAACAATCTTGTACTGGTCAACATACAGGCTAATCAGCATATTAAAAAAGACCTCTATCCTATACCTGAACAGATAAAGGCAAATCCTAAAGTTCAGGAATTATGGAACGCTCTCCATAAACAAAAGTTAATTACAGATGAGAAATATACAAGACTTATATCCAATACTCCTTTTACAGAAAAACAATTGGGAGATTTTATTGCAAGGCAGCTGGTAGAAACCGGACAAGGAACAAAGGGGGTTGCAACCCTTTTGGAACAGTTATTTACAGACACAGATATTGTATATGCAAAAGCATCAAATGTATCAGATTTCAGACGGGACAACGGATTTTTGAAAAGCCGCCTTGTAAATGATTTTCATCATGCGCAGGATGCGTACCTGAACATTGTGGTTGGAAATGTATACTACACAAAATTTACGAGAAATCCATGGAATTTTATCCGCAAAGATTATGAGAAGGATAAGGAGAAGAATCGCTACAATCTGGCAAAGATGTTTGAATGGAATGTTATTCGTGGTAGCGAAACAGCTTGGATTGCAGAGAGAAAAGATGAGAAAGGGACTATCGCAACTGTCAGAAGAATGATGCAAAAAAATACACCTCTTATGACCAGAATGAACTTTGAGCAACATGGAGGCATAGCAAATGCAACCTTGTATTCTGCAAAGAAAGCAAAGCCTGAAAACTATCTTCCGCTAAAAACATCCGATTCAAGGATGAAGGATGTAACAAAGTATGGTGGGTTTACATCAGCGACCATAGCTTATTACTTTATTGTACATCATAAAGAGGGTAAAAAGGAGAATGTCACAATAGAAGGATTGCCTCTATATTGCAAGGAAAAGGTGGAGCAGGAGACGAACGGACTGGAGAGATACTGTGAAGAGGTACTGGGGTATGGTGAAGTGAATATCTTACGTAGGAAACTAAAGATTCAGTCACTTATTGAATTGAACGGATATCGCTTCCATTTGTCGGGAAAAACAGGAGATAGGTTGATTTTAAGAAATGCTATGAGCCTTTACCTGCCGGAAAATTGGGCTACGTACATTAAGAAGGTTGAGAAGGCTGTCGCATGGCAGATACTGGAGGACAAGATAACTACCGAACAAAACAATAGGCTGTATGACATACTGGCGGATAAACATACCAATTCGGTTTATGCAAAGCGTCCGAATGCCTTCGGACAGAAACTGTTGGAAGCTAAAGAGAAGTTTGTTGTGCTTGATCTGGAACAGCAATGTGAGGCATTATTACGGATATTACAGTTAACGAGGATTGGAATTACAGAGACAAATCTGAAATTAATCGGAGAGTCTGATAGATCGGGGATAATATCAATCAGTAAGCACTTAAAAGCAGCAGACAAGCCGGCAGTTATAAGTCAATCTGCAACAGGACTGTATGAAAAGAAAGAATGGATTTTCACTGAAAAAACGGACAGATAAAGGAGAGGGGTATGAGTTGGAGAACAGTGGTGATATCGAGTAATGCAAAACTGGATTATCAAATGGATTTCATTGTAGGTGAAAAGACAGGGGATGTTTTGACTACTACTGAAAGATTGGTAATATTATGAAAGCTATATATGCAAAGTATGGAATTGAGTTAGTTTTGGAAGAGAATCAGGTTATTACCCTTGTGGTTGAAAATCCACAGGTTATGAGTGATATGCTAAGGGATATATACAGACAGGTTAATGGAGAAGAGGGGGATGGAATTAGAGGTGGATGTAGCCGGATTGTTGAAGTTATATGGAGTAAAAGTAGAATCGGATGGAGCTGATGTATTAGAAAATCTGATTGATTATTTACGTGCAATAAGTTCTATATGTAATATTCATGTGGTTTGGATGCTGAATTTAAAACAATTTCTTACGGAAGAACAGGTAGAACAATTATATGAATTTTGTTTTTATGAAAAAATACACCTGATTAATCTGGAAGGTCAAAAAAATTATACTCTAAAACAGGAAAAATGTGTTATAATAGATAAGGACTTATGTGTAATTGATACATCTTTGAATTAACAACATTTCGCAAAATGTACTGCTTGGTGACGACATCAATGTTAATTTGAGGTTTGAGAGCTTTGTTAATTTAGAATGGTGTAAAACTTTACAGGAAATCAGTTTGTTATAGTATCAGTTTGAGAGCTTTGTTAATTCATATTCTATCATTATTTTCAAGCAGATAAAACTCATTTGAATTACTACTTGACATATATTCTCTTTAATAATATACTACCCTTTAGTTAGTTGAAACTAACTAAAGGTCAAGCTTGAAATTTATCGTAAAAGGAGAAGAAAGAAATTATATGAGAAAGACATTATTAGTTTTATTGCTTGGAGCTTTGCTTTTAACAGGCTGTGGGAAAACAGGAAGTTCAGGAGAGACTATCTCTCAGATGACAAAGAAGAAAGTAACAGTTACTACCTCATTTTTATATGATATGGTAAATCAGTTGGCAGGCGATATGGTAGATAAAGAACTTATCATTCCTGCCGGAGAAGATCCACACCTTTATGTGGCAAAGCCTGAGGATTTAAAGAAAATATCAGAAGCCGACATGGTGCTTTTCCATGGACTTCACTTTGAAGGAAAGATGCAGGAAGTGCTTGAAAAGAAAGGTTATGCAGTTGCATCAACATTTCCTGAAGATAAGGTTGGTAAAATGGAAGAGGATGGAAAAACCATAATAGATCCTCACTTTTGGTTTGATATTGACCTTTATAAAGAGGCTGCATCAAATGCGGGAGCAAAGCTTTCGGAGCTTTTACCTGAGAAAAAAGACGAGATAGAAAAAAATACCAAGGCTTATTTAGAGAAACTTACAGCCCTTGATGAAGAGAATAAAAAAGCTCTTGCAGAGATTCCTGAAAGTGGAAGATATCTGATTACACCTCACGATGCTTTCAATTATTTTTCAAGAAGATATAATATTGAAGTTGTAGCACCGCAGGGTGTAAGTACTGATTCAGAGGTTGCAAACAAAGACATAGATAAAACTGTGGATTTTATAGTAGAACATAAGGTAAAGGCGATATTTGCAGAGTCTACCACAGATCCTGCAAGAATGGAGAAGTTAAAAGAGGCTTGCAAGGCTAAGGGCTTTGATGTAAAAGTTGTAAGCGGTGAAGGAAACGAGCTTTTCTCAGACTCGCTTGCACCGGAGGGACAGAGTGGGGATACCTATATAGATATGTATAAGCACAATGTAAAATTAATTACAGAGAACTTAAAATAAGAAAGGAGTGGCAGGCATGGAAGAAGTCATAGTAAAGGTGGAGGATTTGACCATAGCCTACCACGACAAGCCTGTACTTAGGGATAATGACATAAACATAATAAAGAACTCCGTCACAGCCGTCATAGGACCTAACGGAGCCGGTAAATCTACTTTAATAAAGGGAATATTGGGACTTCAAAAGAAGCTTTCGGGTGAAATTTTGATTATGGGAGAGCCGCTTAAAAAGGTTCAGAAGAAAATAGCCTATATTCCACAGACTT
>NZ_JBQNBU010000074.1:0-10079 GCF_052169795.1 Catonella sp. | reverse complement strand
TAGTTCAGACTATTTCAGGTCAGGGACAGAAGATTGCTATTGCTGATAATAATCTGGATGAAGTTTGGAAGAAGATTGCAAAAGGCAACTTTACTGTAAGTGAAGCTGCTAAGAAACAAGCCAAAGAAGAAATTTCTGCAAAGGGATACTGGGGAGTTGAGCAGACTTCAAAAAGAATGTTTGACTATGCTTCAGCTCTTGCAGGGGATGATGTGAACAAGATGAAGGATATGCAGGCTGCTATGGAAAAGGGCTATAAAGAGGCCACTAAGGCTTGGGGCAGGGAACTCCCTGAGATTAGTAAAAAGACACTGGCAGCGGCTAATAAGCTTTTTGAAAATTACTACAATTCAAAGGGTGTGACTAATGAGCAGGCTATGGCTGCACAGAGTTCTTCTGTATTTAAGACACAGGCGGCAGTTCAGTCAGCTGCAAATGCAAGTACAACACAGACTCAACCCGATCAGGCAATAAAGGGAGTTCAGTCAATCACAAAGAGTTAATACAATAATTAAAAACAGGAAACGCTTTCAGAACAGCTGTTGCAATATGATAACAGCTGTTCGTATTATTTGCCTTGGATGGAATTGTCAAAATCCGAATTTTTATAAAGGCTGGCAAATGAATTTGCAAAAGAATTTCATTTCAAGTATTACAGATATAGTAACAGATGATATTACCTTAAATGATGCTGAAAGATATAAAAATGCAACGAAACTAACTTATCGTTGCATTTTGTGATATTCGATATATAATTAAAACAGATTTGAAAAGTGATGTTTTTAGTGTAATTATATATGGGACTGTGTTTCTATGAGAAACAATAAAGTCTGCAAGGCTGTTTATGATACTCTTGATAACTAAAAAATATTATTTATAAGGAAGGTGACAAAATGTTATTTACATACTACCCAAAATGCTCTACCTGTATTAAAGCTAAAAAGTGGCTTGATGAAAAAGGAATAAAATATACTGCCCGTCATATTGTGGAAGAAAATCCCTCTTATGATGAGTTAAAAGAGTGGTTTGCTAAAAGCGAGCTTCCGCTTAAGAAGTTTTTTAACACAAGTGGAGTGTTGTACAAGGAAATGCAGTTAAAGGATAAGCTTTCGGGAATGAGTGAAGAAGAACAACTTAGACTCCTTGCAACAAACGGAATGCTTGTAAAACGCCCTGTAGTTGTAAGTGATACTACAGTTCTTATTGGATTTAAAGAGGTGGAGTGGGAAGAGAAATTAAAGTAAAATTTTGAAAGATTTATGTTATTTAATAAAGGAGAAATTATGGATAAGATAGCCAGTTTTACAGTGAATCATTTAGTACTTGAACCGGGAGTGTATGTGTCAAGAAAGGATAGGGTCGGAGCAGAGATAATTACTACATTTGACCTTAGAATGACAACTCCAAATAAAGAGCCGGTTATGAATACCGCTGAGCTTCATACTCTGGAGCATATTTGTGCAACATTTTTAAGAAATCATAAAATATACAAAGATAAGATAATATATTTTGGTCCTATGGGCTGCAGGACGGGTTGCTACCTCATTATGGCAGGAGATTTGGAGTCAAAAGATATAATTCCTCTTCTTATAGAGATGTTTAGTTTTGCAAAGGATTTTGAAGGAGAGATACCCGGAGCAAGTCCTATAGAATGTGGAAATTATTTAGATCAGAACCTTCCTATGTCAAGATGGCTGGCTGAGAGATATCTTAAAAATACTTTAGAATGCATAGATGAAGCACATATGCACTATGCAGAATAATATTTAGAAAAGGTGTATATGAAAGAATTAGACAGAGTAAAAGAAATAGAGAGAAGTATAGTAAAAAAGTATCATAAAGAAATTTGGACCAATTTTGTAAAAGCAGTAAAAGAATATGATCTTATAAAAGAAGGTGACAGTATAGCTGTCTGTATTTCAGGAGGAAAGGACTCTTTTTTACTTGCAAAACTTATGCAGGAGTTGAAAAGACATAGGAAGTTTGAGTATGAACTGAAATTTATTGTTATGGATCCGGGTTATAATCCTGAAAATAGAAAACTGATTGAAGAAAATGCAAAACTTCTTGAAATTCCAATAGAAGTATTTCATAGCGAGATATTTGATGTGGTAGTGGATATAGAGAAAAGTCCGTGTTATCTATGTGCGAGGATGAGGCGGGGACATCTTTACAGTAAGGCTAAAGAACTTGGTTGTAATAAGATAGCCCTTGGTCATCATTTTGATGATGCAATAGAAACTGTGCTAATGGGAATGTTTTATGCAGGAAAGTATGAAACAATGATGCCTAAACTTCATAGTATGAACTTTGAAGGAATGGAACTTATTCGCCCAATGTATATGGTAAGAGAAGAGTATATAAAGGCTTGGGTGAATTATAATGGATTAAGATTTCTCAGATGTGCCTGCCGTTTTACGGAAGAACAGGAAAAGTTGGGAGATGAGGGAACTTCCAAGCGGGCAGAGATGAAGGAGCTTGTTAAAGAAATGTCAAAGATTAACCCCAGTGTAGCCACCAATATATTTAACAGTATGTCTCATGTGAATCTTGAAACTGTAATAGCCTATAAATATGGTGGTAAGAAGCATAGTTTTTTGGATGGATATGATGAAATTAAATGAAATACATATAGACAATAAAATAGAAGCAGGTAGTGAGAGGCGTGAGTGGGAAGAGCGACTGGCACTGGTACTTGATATTGCTGAACAAATGGTTATATCAGGAGCAGAGGTTGCAAGGACAGAATATAGTATAAGGAGAATATGTAAGAGCTTTGGAGCGATAAGGACGGAAGCTCTTTCTATAACTACAAGCCTCATAGTCACTGTGTATTATGGAGATTATGGCTCGGTTACGCAGACAAGGCGAGTAGACAAATTTGCATACAATATGGACAGGCTTGAGAAGATGAATGAATTGTCAAGGGAAATTTGCGAAAATCACCTAAAGGTGGAAGAGGGCAGAAAGAAATTTGCAGAGTTAATGTTGGAAAAATATTATTCTTTTTCCGCACAAATACTGTTTTTTATGATGATTGCATTTTCGTTTACCATTTTCTTTGGAGGCAGCATAAAGGATGCAATAGTTTCGGCGTTGATAGCTGTGCTGTTTAAGTACATAGATAAATTTGCAAGAAAGATTGAAATTAATAAATTTATTCCTATTGTAGCTTCATCACTCCTTGGAGGATTCTTGGCGATAATGGCAGTAAGAGCCGGAATAGCAGATTCGGTAGGAAAAGTAAGTATAGGAGATGTAATGCTTTTAATTCCGGGAATTATGCTTACCAATTCTCTTAGGGATATGTTTGGTGGTGATACTATTACAGGGGGCATAAGGTTTATAGAGGCAACCTTGATAGCTGTGATGATAGCAGTGGGATTTTCAGCATCATCTAAATTTTATGAAGAGATATTTGGAAGAGAGGTTATGTCGAATGTTAGAGAATGGCCAATCTACGTGACAGTAATAACTGCCCTTATAGCTTCATTTTTTGGTTCGATTGCTTATGCCCTTACCTTTAATACAGGAATTAAGAGATTGTTTGGAGCAGGGTTTGGAGGGCTTATCGGATGGGCTTCTTACCTGATGGCAGGATATTTTATGTTTTCGGAGCCGATGAAATATTTTATAGCTGCGTTGGTTATCAATATCTATGCAGAATTTATGGCTGTAAAGGAAAAAGCCCCATCCACAGTTTTTTTAGTATCAGCAATTATGCCACTTGTTCCCGGAGGTATGCTTTATCGAACCATGCGGCTTGCTGTCACAGGTGAATGGAAGAAATTTGGACAGCTTGGAGTAGAAACTTTGTCTGTAGCTTTAGCATTGGCACTTGGAATGCTGATTGCAAATTCATTAATTAAAAGTATGAGAAAAAGGAGACATGAATACAATAAGTAAGGATTAATATAGTAATAAGTTATATGGGCTGAGGTATAGAAATATATCTTAGCCTTTAGTTTTTAGAAAAGTTAAAGTATAAGTTTATGAGATGAGATAAGGAAATATTTGAGTGAACACAAATAATACACAAAATTTATTATATTTTTCTGTTGACAAATTTATTTAACGGTGGTATCTTACTTATAGATGTTAGCACTCTAATCAAATGAGTGCTAACAATGAAAAAAGGAAAGGAGTGATGAGATGGAACTTGACGAAAGAAAGCTTGAGATACTTAAAGCTGTCATCAAGAACTATCTTGAGACAGGGGAACCTGTTGGCTCCCGTACTATTTCCAAGTTTTCTGAATTAAAACTAAGCTCTGCAACTATCAGAAATGAGATGTCAGATCTTGAAGATATGGGGTATTTGGTAAAACCTCATACTTCAGCAGGAAGAATACCTTCAGATAAGGCTTACAGACTTTATGTTGACTCGTTGATGCAGACTAAGGAAAAGGAAGAAGATGATCTTAAGAAAGATTTGATTGAAAAGTCAGATAAGCTTGAAACTCTTTTACAAC
Source organism: Catonella sp. (assembly GCF_052169795.1). Classification (GTDB taxonomy): domain Bacteria; phylum Bacillota; class Clostridia; order Lachnospirales; family Lachnospiraceae; genus Catonella. Next base: position 5,608 of record NZ_JBQNBU010000074.1, on the reverse strand, counting down.
AGGTGGCAAATTTACTTGCTATGAATACAAATTATACCACAATGGTATCTGCACCTAAGTATGAGAGTAACAATATAAAATTTATTCAGCTTTCAGAGATTGATGAAGTAAATCTTCTCATTGTAGTTGTACTAGAAAAGAACGCAGTTAAAAATACAATAATAAGGCTGGATGAACCTGTTGAAAAAAGTTTGCTTCTAAAACTTAACATAATGCTTAATTCATTTCTTGCAGGATTAAATATGAAAGAGATAAACATCGGAATTATTGCAAAAATGAAGGAGCAGGCAGGCGAATATGTGAATCTGGTTGGAAGAATTATAGATGCAATCGGTTCAGTATTTGCAGATGATGATTCGCTTAAGATATATACCAGTGGTGCTACCAATATTCTTAAATATCCTGAACTTAATGACAATGATAATATGCAGAAACTTTTGTATACCATAGAAGAAAAAAAGGAATTATGTGCTTTACTTACAGATAAGATGGAAGATGGCACTGATGACGGCATTCAGGTATATATAGGAAATGATACAAATGTAGAAAGTCTTAAAGACTGCTCGGTAGTTACTGCAACTTATGAGATAGAAGAAGGTGTCTACGGTAAGATTGGTATAGTAGGACCTAAGCGTATGGATTATGCAAAGGTTGTGAGTACGCTTAAGAATCTTATGAAACAGCTTGATGACATATTTAAGCATCAGAGTAAAGATACAAGTACTAAAGCAATTAAGCTTATAGATATGAAAAAAGACATAAACGATGTAAGTGATACATAGGGAAAGGTGGGAGACTGTGAAAGAAAAAAAGAAACATTCAGAAAAAGAGTTAGAAAAGGTTAATACTGAGGTTGTAGAAGAGAGTGAAACAGTTTCTAAAGAATCCTTAGATGAAAAAGAATTAAATAAGGTAAAAGAAGAAAGAGAAGCGTCAAAAGAGGAAGAATATAAAAAGAAAATTGATGATTTAAATGACAGGGTAATGCGCCAGATGGCTGAATTTGACAATTTCAGAAAGCGTACTGAGAAAGAAAAATCACAGATGTTTGACTTTGGTGCTAAGGGAATTGTAGAGAAAATTCTTCCTGTTATAGATAATTTTGAAAGAGGTCTTGCAAGTCTTTCAGATGAAGAAAAGGAAGGAGCTTTTGCACAGGGCATAGATAAGGTTTATAAACAGCTTATGCAGTGTCTTATGGATGCAGGAGTTACTCCTATAGAAGCTGTCGGTAAAGAATTTAATCCTGAAATACATAATGCGGTAATGCATGGCGAGGATGAAAGTTTAGGTGAAAACATTGTTGCCGAAGAAATGCAAAAAGGCTATATGTATAAGGAAAGTGTAGTAAGACCTAGTATGGTAAAGGTAGTTAACTAAATTTAAATATAAACTTTAAAAGTGAGGTAAATATTATGAGTAAAATAATTGGTATTGATTTAGGTACAACAAATTCATGTGTTTCTGTTATGGAAGGTGGACAGCCTGTAGTTATTGCAAATGCAGAGGGTATGCGTACAACTCCTTCTGTTGTGGCATTTACAAAAACCGGTGAGCGTCTTGTAGGTGAGACTGCTAAGCGTCAGGCAGTAACCAATGCAGACAGAACAATTTCTTCTATTAAGAGACATATGGGAACTGATTACAAGGTAAATATTGATGATAAGTCATACAGCCCACAGGAGATTTCAGCCATGATTCTTCAGAAGCTTAAGGCTGATGCAGAAGCTTATCTTGGTGAAAAGGTAACAGAAGCTGTTATTACTGTTCCTGCTTACTTTAATGATGCACAGAGACAGGCTACAAAGGATGCCGGTAAGATAGCAGGTCTTGATGTAAAGCGTATTATAAATGAGCCTACAGCAGCAGCTCTTGCTTATGGTCTTGATAATGAAAAAGAACAGAAGATTATGGTTTATGACCTTGGTGGCGGTACTTTCGATGTATCTATCATTGACATCGGTGATGGAGTTATTGAGGTTCTTTCAACTAACGGTGATACAAAGCTTGGCGGAGATGATGTAGATAATGTAATTACTAATTACTTTATTTCAGATTTTAAGAATAAAGAAGGAGTAGACCTTTCTACAGATAAGATGGCTCTTCAGAGACTTAGAGAGGCTGCTGAGAAGGCTAAGAAGGAACTTTCTTCTTCTACAACAACAAATATTAACCTTCCTTTCATTACAGCTACGGTAGAAGGACCTAAGCATTTTGAACTTGACCTTACAAGAGCTAAGTTTGAAGAGCTTATTCATGATATAGTTGAAAGAACAGCTATTCCTGTTCAGAACGCACTTAAGGATGCAGGACTCAATGCAAATGAGATAGGAAAAGTGCTTTTGGTTGGTGGTTCTACCCGTATCCCTGCTGTACAGGCTAAGGTTGCACAGCTTACAGGTAAAGAACCAAGCAAGAGCCTTAACCCTGATGAGTGTGTAGCTATCGGTGCTTCTATTCAGGGTGGTAAGCTTGCCGGTGATGCGGGTGCAGGTGATATCCTTCTCCTTGACGTAACTCCACTTTCACTTTCTATTGAGACTATGGGTGGTGTTGCTACAAGACTTATTGAGAGAAATACTACAATTCCTACAAGAAAGAGTCAGGTATTCTCAACAGCAGCAGATAATCAGTCGGCAGTTGATATCAATGTAGTACAGGGTGAGAGACAGTTTGCAAAGGATAACAAGAGTCTTGGACAGTTCAGACTTGATGGAATTGCTCCTGCTCCAAGAGGAATCCCTCAGATTGAAGTTACTTTTGATATAGATGCTAACGGTATCGTAAATGTTTCTGCTAAGGACCTTGGAACAGGCAGAGAGCAGCATATTACAATAACAGCGGGATCTAATATGAGTGATGCTGATATAGATAAGGCAGTTAAAGAAGCTGCTGAGTATGAAGCTCAGGATAAGAAGCGTAAAGAAGGCATTGATGCAAGAAACGATGCTGATGCTATGGTATTCCAGACAGAGAAGGCACTTAAGGATGTAGGTGATAAGATTACTGAGGCAGACAAGAGCTCTGTAGAGGCTGATCTTAAGGCACTTAAAGATATTCTTGAAGCAACTCCTGCTGATAATGTATCTGATGAAGATATTGATAAGCTTAAAGCTGCTAAAGAAAAGCTTATGGCTAGTGCACAGAGTCTCTTTACTAAGGTTTATGAGCAGTCACAGGGTGCAGCCGGAAATGCCGGAGCAGGTCCTGACATGGGTGGAGCAACCGGACAGACAGCATCCGATAATGGAAATGATGATGTTGTTGATGGAGACTATAGAGAAGTATAATAATTTGAGATAAAAAAACGGGCTGTCGCACTAAACTTTGGGTGGCAGCCCCATATTGACATTAAGTATAGATAAAATCAAACTTTACTACAGCTAAAACATAATTCTTATAATGTGATAATTATCTGTGGCTATATGGGTGAGTTGTATAAGTTTAAAATATAAAAAGACGAAAGTGGGATAAATATGGCAGATCAGAAGAGAGATTATTATGAGGTTCTTGGTGTAGCTAAGAGTGCATCTGCTGATGATTTGAAAAAGGCTTATAGGGTGCTGGCTAAGAAATATCACCCGGATGCAAATCCTGGGAATAAAGAGGCTGAGGCAAAGTTTAAAGAGGCTTCAGAGGCTTATGCAGTACTTAGTGATGATAATAAGAGGAGACAATATGACCAGTTCGGACATGCAGCTTTCAGCAATGGAGGCGGTGGAGGAGCAGGAGGTTTTGATTTTAGTGACATAGACCTTGGTGATATCTTCGGCAGTTTCTTTGGAGGCGGAGGAGGTTTTGACTTCTTTGGAGGCGGAAGCAGAAGAAACAGTAACAGTCCTATGAAGGGAGCAAATATAAGATATAGCCTTAGGATTAATTTTGATGAGGCTGTAAAAGGCTGTAAAAGAGAAATTACTCTTGACATGAAAGAAGAATGTGGTACCTGTCATGGAAGTGGTGCAAAGGCAGGAACCAGTCCGGTAACCTGTACTAAGTGCGGAGGCTCAGGTCAGGTAACATATACTCAGCAGTCCTTGTTCGGAATGGTGAAAAATGTGCAGTCTTGTCCTGATTGTCATGGTACAGGTAAGATAATTAAGGACAAATGTCATGATTGTCGTGGAACAGGATATATTACCAGACGCAAGACAATTGAAGTAGATATTCCTGCAGGTATTGATGATGAACAGGCAATCAGAATTAGGGATAAGGGAGAACCGGGTGTAAACGGAGGACCGAGAGGAGACTTACTTGTAGAGGTTCATGTAGGTTCGCATCCAAATTTTCAAAGAAATGGTTTTGATATATATTCATCAGTGCCTATCTCATTTACGCAGGCAGCACTTGGCGGAGACATAAGGATAAATACAGTTGACGGAGATGTTATTTATACTGTAAAACCGGGTACACAGACCGATTCCAGAGTAAGACTTAGAGGCAAAGGTGTTCCTACTCTTAGAAATAAAGAGGTAAGGGGAGACCATTACATTACCTTTATAGTTCAGACACCGGCTTCTCTTACTAAAGAACAAAAGAGAATACTTGAAGAGCTTGATGCTACCTTTGAAACAAGGTTTAGGGCTAAATCAAATCATGAAGAAGTAAAAGATGCAGATAAATCATCCACTTCATTTGATGTAAATGATGATGATAAAGGAAAGAATAGCAAGAGTTCTAAGAAAAAGAGTTTTGTAGATAATATTAAAGATATTGGAAGAGATTTGTTCGAGTAAAATTATATTGATAATTATAATTTAGATAGTACTTTTTAGTGCTATCTAAATTTGTATATGCTGTAAATTTTACAGATGTTTGGTAACATCACCCCATAGCCACATACCAAAAGCTGGTATCCTACTCTGCTATGCAGAATAAGAGGTATGTAACTATAGCGTGAATAATTTGGGTTTTAAAGGGGGATAGTAATGAGAATTGAAAAGGACAATATAGTTATCAAAAGTGCTAATCTTAAAGATGCAGAAATTCTCAACCATTGGTGGAATGACGGAAGTGTTATGGAACATGCTGGCTTTCCTAACGGATTGGGACAGAGCCTGGAAGAAACAATAGAATGTGTCAAGAGGAATGAAGGGCGCATCAGTCAGCTTTGTATAATAGAAATAGACGGGAAGCCGGTAGGTGAGTTAAACTATAGTATAACAGGTAATGATACTGCATATTCGGGTTGGAAAATATGTGAAAAAGAATACCAGAATAAAGGCTATGGTACAGTAATTATAAATATGTTGTTTGATTTTATTTTTACCAATAAAGAAATTAATTCTGTGTGTAAGGTAAATAGGATTGAATGGGATACAATGTTAGAAAATAAAAGAGCGCAGAATGTATATGAAAACAAAATTAAAGCCGTAAAAAAGGAAGTTCTTGAAAATAACTGGAAAGACCAGCTTGGGAATTGGCGTACAGCTGTAGTGTATGAGATTTCGAGGGAGAAATTTTATAAAAAATAATTTTTTTTGATGTCAAAAGAACTTGCTTTTACTTTTTTATTAGATTGTTTTATTGATAATAATTTAACAAGGGGGCTTGTTATGTATGAATTTTTTGAAATTGGTAATTTAGATAATAAAGCTCTTGAAGTTAA
>NZ_JBQNBU010000073.1:0-10864 GCF_052169795.1 Catonella sp. | reverse complement strand
TGAATGGAGTTGAGATATAATGAAAAAAATCGAAGACTATATTAGAACAATACCTGATTTCCCTGAAGAAGGGGTTATGTTTAGGGATATAAGCACTGTACTTTCAGATAAGGACGGGCTTAGGATGGCTGTTGACCAAATGGCAGCAGCCTTAGGAGATGAGGATTTTGACATAGTGTTAGGTCCTGAATCCAGAGGTTTTATTTTTGGAGTGCCTATTGCTTATAATATGCATAAGGCTTTTGTACCTATCAGAAAAAAAGGAAAGCTTCCGGGGGAGACTGTATCAGTAGAGTATGACCTTGAATATGGTAGTGCAGAGCTTGAGGTTCATAAAGATGCTATTAAGCCGGGTGACAGGGTTGTCATAGTTGATGACTTGATCGCAACAGGCGGAACAACCGAGGCTATTTGTAAGCTTATTGAAAAACTTGGCGGAACAGTTGTAAAGATTGTTTTTCTAATTGAGCTTGAGGGCTTGAAGGGAAGAGATAAACTTAAGAATTACAATATGATTTCTATAGTTAAGTACCCGGGAAAGTAAAGCGGGACTGCACACACTGGTTTATATTGGGCGTCTATAGCGGCGTCCATTTTGTATATATGAGGGGATTATGGAAGCTATATTTGAAATTATAAAAGCTATTATTTTTGGAATAGTTGAAGGTGTGACAGAATGGTTGCCGGTGAGTTCGACAGGGCATATGATAATTTTACAGAATCTGATGCCGTTAAATGTATCACCTGCTTTCTGGAAAATATTTGAAGTTGTTATTCAGCTTGGCGCAATTATGGCTGTAGTTCTTCTGTACTGGCGCAGGCTTTTGCCTGTAAAACAGGATGCGGGCAGGCTTAAGGTGAAGATTGGAACCATAGAGCTTTGGATTAAGATAATAGTTGCCTGTCTGCCGGCAGCTGTAGTAGGTATTGCTCTTGATGACTTGATAGATGAGTATTTGTACAAAACCGGAGTAGTGGCATCAGCTCTTATAGTAGTGGGAGTTATGTTTATTTTAGTAGAAAGCCTCATTGCAGAAAATCATAATGTGGATAAACTTTCTGATATAACATATAAAGATGCACTAATAATTGGAGTTTTTCAGCTCTTAGCAGCAATTTTTCCGGGTACATCAAGATCCGGTGCAACCATTATAGGTGGCTTGATAATGGGACTTTCCAGAAAAACTGCGGCTGAATTTACCTTTTTTTTAGCAATTCCGGTTATGTTTGGAGCAAGTTTATTAAAAACGGTTAAATACATGGTATCGGGTGGTACAGCCTTTACAGGTCTTGAAGTTTGTATTCTTGTAGTAGGTACGATTACTGCTTTTATAGTTTCACTATGGGTAATCGGATATTTGATGTATTATATTAAAAAGAAAAATTTTAAGGGGTTTGGATGGTATAGAATAGTAGTAGGAATAGTTATTATAATATATTCAATAGTTGTTAAATCTTGATTTTTATTATTAATGGCAATATAATAATACAAGTGTCAAAAGTACTTGACACCCACATCACATAATTATAGATATGCAATCAGTAAGAAAGGATGGCTGTCAGGCTTTAGGTGGAATATGGCAGATAATGAAAAAAATATTATAAAAGGCAAAGAAGATATAAGAAATCAAATTACTAATTTTATATCTTCTGATGAAAATATAAAGAAAAAGGTAATGGCTTCTGAAAAGGAGCTTGATTCGTTTGCAGAATTTACCCCTAAAGAAGTACTGTTTGATAAATTAATTAAAACCATATATGAATATCACCCATCTACAGACATTGCACTTATAAAGAAAGCATATGAACTTGCAGATAACTGTCATAAAGGACAGCTTAGAAAGTCAGGAGAGCCATATATATGTCATCCTCTCTGTGTTGCAATAATTTTAGCGGAACTTGAACTGGACAAAGAAACAATAATTGCAGGAATTTTACATGATGTCGTTGAAGATACTGCCTGCAGTCCGGAAGAACTTAGAAAAGAATTTGGAGAAGAGGTAGAGACCTTGGTGGACGGAGTAACCAAACTTACTCAGCTTCAGTACTCCAAGGATAAGGTAGATGTACAGGCAGAGAATTTAAGGAAGATGTTCCTTGCAATGGCGAAAGATATAAGGGTTATACTTATAAAACTTGCAGATAGGTTGCATAATATGCGTACGATGGAGTATCAGTCTCCTCATAAACAGATAGAGAAATCAAGAGAGACGATGGATATTTATTCTCCTATAGCTCAGAGACTTGGAATAAGCAAGATTAAGGTTGAACTGGATGATTTATCATTGAAATACCTTCATCCGGAGGTATATAAGGATTTAGATGAAAAAATCAGAAAAAAAGCCATGGTAAAAGGCGAGTTTATCAAATCCATTGAAAGAGAAGTTGCAAATCATATCAAGGCAGCCGGTATAGAGGCTACCATAGGAGGCAGGGTTAAGCATTATTTCAGCATTTATAAGAAGATGGTTAATCAGAACAAGACTTTCGACCAAATATATGATGTATTTGCAGTAAGAATAATAGTGGATAATCTCAAGGATTGTTATGCTTCTTTGGGAGTAATTCACGAGATGTATGTACCTATACCGGGGAGATTTAAGGACTATATTTCTATGCCAAAGTCAAATATGTATCAGTCTTTGCATACAACTGTAATAGGACCTGAAGGACAGCCTTTTGAAATTCAGATTCGTACCTATGATATGCATAGGACAGCAGAGTACGGAATTGCCGCACATTGGAAATATAAAGAAGGTAGTGATGGTAAGAATGATAAAGCTAGTGAGGAAGAAAAGTATAACTGGCTGAGACAGATTCTTGAGTGGCAGACAGATATGTCTGATAATAAAGAATTTCTCAGTGCAATTAAGTCTGAATTAAATATTTTTTCAGACAGTGTATACTGTTTTACACCTACGGGAGATGTAAAAAATCTACCGGTAGGTTCTACACCTATAGACTTTGCTTATAGCATACATTCTGCGGTAGGACATAAGATGGTAGGAGCAAGGGCTAATGGAAAGCTGGTGACTATAGACTATGTCATTCAAAATGGTGACAGGATAGAGATAATAACTAGCCAGAATTCAAAAGGCCCAAGCTTTGACTGGCTTAAACTTGTTAAGAGTGCACAGGCAAGGTCTAAGATAAATCAGTGGTTTAAGGCTGAACTCAAGGAAGACAATATAATTAGGGGCAAGGAGCTTATGCTTAATTATTGTAAGGCACATTCCCTTGTTCTGAGTGACTTGTTAAAGTCTGATTATATGCAGGCCTGTATGCAGAAATATGGTTTTAAGGATTGGGATTCTATTTGTGCTGCAATAGGCAGGGGTGGACTTAAAGAAGGCCAAATAATAAATAAACTTGCGGAAGAAAAGAAGAAAAAAGAAGCTTCTGATATTACAGATGAAGATATTTTAGATAAATATGGAGACCAGTCCGTAACTCCTGCTAAAATAAGCCGTTCTAAAGGAGGAATTTTAGTAAAAGGTATCCATGATGTGGCAGTGCATTTTTCAAAATGCTGCTCACCGGTACCGGGAGATGAAATAGTTGGTTTCGTAACCAGGGGCAGAGGTATTTCCATACATAGGACTGATTGCATCAATATGATGAATCTTCCTGAAGAGGACAGAGACAGGTTGATTGAGGCAGAATGGTCACTGGAAGCAACTACGCAGACAGATAAGCTATATACTACGGAAATTAAAATATATGCTAATAACAGAAGCGGTCTTTTGATAGAAGTTTCAAGAGTGTTCACAGAAGCGGATATTGACATAGCCTCTGTTTCAGCAAGGACTAATAAGCAGGGAATAGCAACTATTGACCTAATGTTTGAGATAAAAGGAAGAAACCATCTCAACAGCCTTGTGTCTAAGCTTAGGAGTCTGGATGGAGTAATAGACATAGAGAGGACGGCAGGCTGATGAAGATAGAAGTTGAAAAGCTGGTATTAGGTGCAGTAAATACCAATGTTTATTTGATTTTTTATAATGGCAATTGTATTATTATAGATCCTTCAGATGAGGCAGAGAAAATAATTGCTCTCATAGAGGAAAAGGGAGCAAGACCCTTAGCTATACTCTTAACACATGGACATTTTGACCACATTATGGCAGCACCTATGCTTGCGGAAAAATATGGAATAAAAATTTATGCCGGAGAGGCTGAAAGACAGCTTTTACAAGATTCTATGTTAAATTTGGGTAAGAGTTTTTTAGGAGTAGATTTTACTTTGGAAGCAGATAAATATTTAAAAGGCGGAGATGAACTTGAATTTGAAGGCTTTAAGCTGAAAGTAATATACACTCCCGGGCATACGGTTGGCAGTATAAGTTTTTATTCAGATGATTTAGAGGAGAATGAAAGTTTTAAAAGGGTTATATTCACCGGTGATGCATTATTTGCAGGAAGCATAGGAAGGGTAGACTTTCCTACCGGCAATGAAGCAGTTATGAGGAGAACTCTTACTGATGTGATTAAGAAAATTCCACAGGATACAGTTGTATTAGCAGGACATGGCATGGCTACAACTATAGAAAGAGAACTGTCACATAACCCGTATTTAATTTAGGAAGGATGAGATAAAATCAGATGATAGAAATAAGGCTTGAAGATACGGCCTTTGAACAAGATATAAGACCATTAGTGCGGGCATTTTTTAGCATTGAAGAAATGAAAGTTACAGTCTGTAATTTTGAAGAGCCTGAAAATGTCATAGTTTCACCATCAGACTGCATATTGTCGGTGCATAATACAGAGTTTGTTATTGATATGTGGTTCAAGGATGATAAGAAGAGAAATATAAGAAAAAAATTTGTATATGATGAAGTGGAAGAGGACAGAAGGCTGTATAAAAATGAGTTAAAGAAGGTACTGTATCATATCTTAAAAGAGTATACCGGTAATGAATTGCCTTGGGGGACACTTACGGGTATAAGACCTACTAAGATAGCTTGTGATTATATAGAAGAAGGAAGAACAGAAGATGAAGTAAGAAGATTTTATCATGAGCAGTATCTATGTGGAGAGGAGAAAACAGAATTATCCATAGAAATTGCAAAGAAAGAAAATCTACTGTTGAAGGAAATGGATTATAAAAATGGTTACAGCATATATATAGGCATACCGTTTTGTCCTACTACCTGCCTTTATTGTTCCTTTACTTCATATCCTATAGGTACTTATAAAAAGAAGGTGGGAGAATATTTAAAAGCACTTTTTAAGGAAATAGATTTTGCTACAACTATTTTACCTCATAAAAAACTTACAACTGTTTATATAGGAGGTGGAACACCGACTGCACTTTCTGCGGAAGAACTTGAAATGCTGTTAGAATATATTAACCTTAAATTGCCTATGGCTTCGGTAAAGGAATTTACAGTTGAGGCGGGAAGACCTGACAGCATAACAAGGGATAAGTTGAAGGTGATGAAGAGGCTTGGTGTTAAGCGAATGTCTATAAATCCACAGACTATGTCTGATAAAACTCTTAAGTTTATAGGAAGGATGCATGATAGCGAATCTGTAAGGCGAGCCTTTGTTATGGCAAGAGAAGAGGGAATGGAAGATATAAATATGGATCTTATAGTGGGGCTTCCGGGAGAGACAGTAAAAGATACCGAATATACCTTGTCAGAGATAAAAAAATTAAATCCTGATGATCTTACAGTCCATGCTCTTGCTATAAAAAGGGCAGCAGCACTTAAGCTTAAGCTGAATGAGTTGTCAGATATGATTCCTACAGATACAGCACTTCAGCAGAGGCTCACTTATGAGTTTGCTAGGGAAAACGGTTATGAGCCTTATTATTTATACAGGCAAAAGAATATAGCAGATAACTTGGAAAATGTGGGTTATGCGAGGTCAGGAAAAGAGGGGTTGTATAACATATTAATTATGGAAGAAAAACATCCGATTATCGGCTTGGGAGCGGGTTCGTCCTGTAAGTTTGTTTTTAGAGAAGGAAACAGGATAGAACGGACGGAGAATGTGAAGTTTGTTATGGACTATATTGAACGGATTGATGAAATGATTGAGCGTAAGAAAAAATTTTTAGAAGAATTTGGAGAAATGCTGTAATGGGTAAAGCTGGCATGAGTTGTAAGACATCCCATGAAATCATTTTAGAGATTGATTTGGATGACTTGGTAAAACATGGTATAGTTGTAAGCAATTTAGCCGAAATGGTAACAAGGGAACTTGGATTTCAAAATGACTTTATTGATAAGATGGCACAGGCAGGTCTTCTGCATGATATTGGAAAATTAAGAATTGCCAACTATTTATATGGAAGACAGAATGGAGAGCTTAAGGTAGAAGAGATTAAATATGTAAGGATGCACTCTGTGCTAAGTTATGGTATACTGAAAAAACAGGGCTATGAACATGTTATTTTGGATGCAGTTCTTTATCATCATGAAAACTATGATGGTTCAGGTTATCCGAATAATCTTAAAGGTGAGAATATACCGATAGGTGCCAGGATTCTTAGAATCTGTGATGTTTTCGGAGCTTTGGTTGCACATAGACCATATAGGGATGCATTTTTACCTGATAAGGCTATAAGGCTGATGATAAAAGAGATTAAAAATTTTGACATGGAGTGTTTTCTAGCTCTTCAGAGGATAGTTAATAGCAAGAGGTTTGATAAGCTTGCAGGAATAATTGAAGACAATAAAAAAAGCAGTAATAAGATTTATCAAAAAACAGAGATGAATTTAGATTTGTGGTGAGGAGTATTATGATAACAAATAGACCAAGAGGTACACAGGATTGGTTCGGGGAAAATATGTGGAAGCGTACAAAGATTGAGGCTATAGCAAGAGAGCTTTGTAATGCGTATAATATAGGAGAAATTATAACTCCGGCCTTTGAACATACTGTACTTTTTAACAGGAGTGTTGGAGATACTACAGATGTAGTACAAAAGGAAATGTATACTTTTAAGGATAAGGGAAATAGAGAAATAAGCCTTAAACCTGAAGGTACAGCAGGAACTATAAGAGCATATCTTGAAAATAACTTATATGCTCTGCCGCAGCCTATTAAGATGTTTTATTTTACTCAGGCTTTCAGATATGAAAGACCTCAGAGCGGAAGGCTCAGACAGCACCATCAGTTTGGTGTGGAATTTGTAGGCTCTCCAAGTCCTATGGTAGAAGTGGAGCTTATTACACTTGTAAGCGAATTTATAAAGAGAATAGGGCTTAAGGATGTAAAGCTTCATATTAATAGTATAGGCTATGGAGATTGTAGAAAAAATTATAATGATGCACTTTTAGGCTATCTTAAAGGATATGAGTCTGAACTTTGTGAGGATTGTAAGGTAAGAATGCAGAAAAATCCTTTAAGGGTTATAGATTGTAAGGTGCCAAGTTGCAAAGCTATAGTTGAGAAAGCACCAAGAACTATTGATTTTCTTGACGAGGAGTGCAAAAATCATTTTGATACCTTACAGAAAATGCTTACAGAGCTTAATATTCCATTTGAGATAGACACAGGAATAGTTAGAGGACTTGATTATTACACTAAGACCGTATTTGAATTTGTTGATAAAGATGGATTCACCCTCTGTGGCGGTGGAAGATATGACGGTCTTATAAATGAAATAGATGGTAAGCAGAATATCCCTGCTGTAGGATTTGGAATGGGTATTGAGAGAATACTCTACTTCCTTGAAAAAGAGGGAGTGAGCCTTGGCGAAATGCCACATCCTAAGCTCTATGTAGGTACTATGGGAGAGGAAGTTAAGGCAAAAGCTTTTGAAATAGTTACCAAGCTTAGAAATAAAGGAATTATAGTAGAAACCGATTACCTTGACCGTTCAGTAAAGGCACAGATGAAATATGCAAATAAGCTGGGGGCAGACTATACAGTTATTATAGGATTAAATGAAATAGAGAGTGGAATAGTTAGGCTTAAGCAGATGGAAACAGGTGAGGAGACTGAAATTAAATTAGAAGAGATAGAAGAAAAGATTGGGAAGGGATAAGAAAAAAGTATGGGCAGAGATGGAAATGTGATGGTATGGGATTCAGAGAGGCAGATATTTAATGAACTTACACCGATAGAAATCCTTACAAATTTATTGCATGAAAATAGTATTGAATGTCAGCTTTTTATGGCTTGGCTTCCTCAGGTAAAGAGTGTTTTTCTTTACAGGAGAAAAAGAATGGAGATAGTGTTTATAGATGGAATGACCTATAATATTCCCAATATGCCTTATTTGTATGATAAGTTATTTTCAATGAGACATGGGGCTTAAATAATTTTAGAATAAGAGGATGGTATTATGGCAGAATCAATGAAGGGTATGCACAGAACCCACAGATGTACAGAACTTAATAAGGAAGATATTGGCAAAACAGTTACCGTTATGGGCTGGGTTGCGAAGTACAGGAACAAAGGAGGTCTTATTTTTATTGACCTCAGAGACCGTTCGGGTATTTTACAGCTTGTATATGAGGAGCAGGATTGCGGCAGTGAAGTTTTTGAAAAAGCTGCAAAGCTTCGTAATGAGTATGTAATTGCTGCAACAGGTGTAGTTACTGAGAGAGCTGCAATAAATGAGAATATTCCTACGGGACATATTGAAATAAGGGTTAAGGAAACAAGGATTCTCTCAGAGGCTGAAACCACTCCTTTTGAAATAGTAAGCGACCTTAAGACCAAGGAAGAATTAAGGCTTAAATACAGATATCTTGATCTTAGAAGACCTGATATGCAGGAGAAGCTTATGCTTAAGAGCAAGGTTCTCCGTCTTATGCGTGACTTTATGGCAGATGAAGGCTTTGTTGAGGTAGAAACACCTATTATGTGTAACTCCACTCCTGAGGGAGCAAGAGATTATCTTGTGCCAAGCCGTGTAAATCAGGGTTGTTTTTATGCACTTCCACAGTCTCCACAGGTGCTTAAACAGCTTCTTATGCTTTCAGGATTTGACAGATATTTTCAGATTGCACGCTGCTTTAGAGATGAGGACTTAAGAGCAGACAGACAGCCGGAGTTTACTCAGGCGGATATGGAGCTTTCTTTTGTAGATGTGGATGATGTGCTTGAAGTAAATGAACGTCTTATTAAACACATAATGAAGGAAACAAAAGGAATAGATATAGAACTTCCACTTCCGAGGATGAAATGGCAGGATGCTATGAATGACTACGGTTCAGACAAGCCTGATACAAGATTTGAAATGAAGCTTGTGGATGTATCTGAGGTAGTTAAGGGCTGTGGTTTTGGAGTATTTACATCAGCCCTTGAAATGAAGAACGGAAGTGTAAGAGGTATAAATGTAAAAGGACAGGCAGGTATGCCTCGTAAGAAGATAGATGCCCTTGTGGACAAGGCTAAGGGATTTGGTGCAAAGGGACTTGCCTATCTTACTGTAAATGAAGACGGTACATATAAGTCTTCTTTCTCAAAGTTTATGACAGAGGAAGAACTTGACAAACTCGTACAGACTATGAAGGGTGAAAAGGGAGACTTGCTTCTCTTTGCGGCAGATAAGACTTCACTTGTATGGAATGTACTCGGAGCTTTAAGACTTGACCTTGGTGAAGAACTTGGTCTTATAGACAAGTCTAAATTTAATTTTCTTTGGATAGTGGAATTCCCATTGCTTGGCTGGAATGAAGATGAAAATAGATTCCAGGCTGAACATCACCCATTTACAGCACCTATGGAAGAAGACTGGGAAAATGCAGATAAAGATCCGGGCAGTATAAGAGCTAAGGCTTATGATATAGTATTAAACGGCTATGAGCTTGGTGGAGGATCTGTGAGAATTTATCAGAATGATGTGCAGGAGAAGATGTTTGAACTCCTTGGTTTTACCAAAGAAGAGGCACATAATAAATTCGGCTTCCTGCTTGATGCCTTTAAGTACGGAGTGCCTCCTCACGCAGGACTTGCTTATGGTGTAGACAGATTTGTAATGCTTCTCGCAGGTGCTGAGAATATTAGAGAGGTAATAGCCTTCCCTAAGAATAAGGACGCTATGGATTTAATGCTTGGCTCACCTAATGCGGTTGATACAAAGCAGCTTGATGAGCTTGGGATTATGATTAAAAAGGCAGAATAACAGATTTGTGATTTAAGCCGAAGGTATGTCTAAAGTAGGTAGTGTAACCTTATGATTGATTCCTGCGTTAGTTAAAATTATTTAAAGGCTTCTCTGTAAATTTATTATTGAATTCAGAGAGCCTTTTTAAATCTACAAAACCGATATTTTTAAAATTAGAATTTAAAAGTATTAAGTCAAAATTTTGTGGATGATAGTTGCTATATCATTAAATTTGTTACAGAGCCAGAATTTTCTTCTCAGACAGGCCGGTAATTTCTGCAATCAGGCTAAAAGGCAGACTTTTTTTCTTCATGTCTTTGGCCATTCTGATTTTCTCGTTTTCAGCTCCACGCTTTTCACTTTCTTCTTTTTCTTCTCTAATAATTTTTTCTAACATTTCATTCATTTCTTTTCTGCCTCCTTCGCTTATTTTAAACCTAGCTTTAATCTCGCTTGTAATAGGAAAATCCTCAATATTATAAGCATCGTCTTTTATAAACAGCTCCATGAGCTTTGAGACTTTAGAACCATCCTTTTTAACTGTGGTTACATATATTTCAGTAAGCCCATTGTTGATGATTTCACCAGTTTCATGAACCACTTTATCTACATGGTAGACCGGAAACCCACCTTTAAATATGTCAAACTTAGATATGAAGATAATGCAGACATCGGGTACAGATTCAAACTTAGTGCCGGGATTAGTTATATTTGTAGTCAGGATAGATCCGTTGTAGCGTACCCTTTTTAGATGGTCATCATCATTTTCTTTTTGGACTTCAATATTGATAT
>NZ_JBQNBU010000072.1:0-10947 GCF_052169795.1 Catonella sp. | reverse complement strand
AAATTAAACTGATGAAAAAATTAAACTGATGAAAAAATTAAACTGATGAAAAAATGGAAAATAAAGATATGAAAATTTTGGAAAAAACAAATGTAAATGTGGTAAAGTGGGGTAATGGTAATGGGATACGCATTCCTAGATCATATTTAACAAAATTAGGTATTAGAGAAAATGAAACAATTGAAATTAGTTTGCTTGAAAATGGTATTAGTATTAAGAAAAAAGAAAATTATTTAGTAAATAGACTGGAAGCTTTTTACGGTAAACATATAGAAGATATTTATGTGAGATCTGAAGAAATTGAAGAGGTTCCAGTCGGAGAGGAAGTATGGTAAAAGAGCTAAAATTTGGAGACATAATATGGCTTAATTTCACGCCACAGTCAGGGCATGAACAGGCAGGAAGGAGACCTGCTCTTGTGGTCAGCAATGATATCTTAAACTCTCATAGCAATATGGTTATGGTTTGCCCGATTACAACAAAAATAAAGCCACATCCATTTCACATTTCGCTTGGAGGCAACCATCAGATAAAAGGTGAGATACTTTGTGAACAGGTTAAAATGCTTGATGTAATAGCAAGAAACTATGAGTTTATAGAAAAATGTGATGGAGAAATAGCAGAAGAAGCAAGAAGGCTGATAATTAGTTTTCTGGAAACAGAATAAGATAACAGCTGCCGGTACCGTAATCAAATCCACGATACCGGCAGTTTTATCATTTTAAATTCCTGCTTAAAATTATCACTATTAAGTACTCAACCAGACCATAAACACTTGAAATAAGACTTGCCATAATACAGCCCCAAAAAAGATTTATGCTGGTAATGTTCATTGGAAACAATGAAAATGACACAAAAGTAAGCAAAACACCAGTAGGAATGGAAATGCACCTTAAAAGGGTAAGAATATCATCCAAAGTCCGCCTTCCCGATATGATTATAGCACCTAAGTTTATAAAAAGAAATATAATAAAAGTAGGTGCATCTAAAAATCCCATAACTATATTACTTAAGCTGATTTTTGACATAACTGCGATTAAAATTAAAGCAAAGATAAATAACGCAAGCCCTGCAAATAATTTTGCAAAAATTTTTTTCCTGGAAATATCATTTTCACGAATGATATCAACAAAATTAGTTTCAGCCTTTTCCAGGTAGACATCTTCTGTAAGATATTCCCCTGACAGAAGCTCATTAACTTTAATATTAAGAGCATCACATAGAGCTTCATAATAAGAAATATCCGGAAGACTTTTTCCTGTTTCCCATTTTGAGATAGTTTTATCACTTACTCCTATCTTGTCTGCAAGTTCTTTTTGTGTAAATCCTGTTTTGGTTCTTGCTGTAGCGATAAATTCGCTGATTTTTTCAGTATCCATATTGTATCTCCTTAAATTTTTAATATACCTATTATAATACAGCAGGAAAGACAGGGACAACCTACAATTTGTAGAAAGGTTCTACAATAAGGAGAATAGCTAAAAAGGTATATGCAAAATGTAGCATATACCTTTTAATTAGATTATATTTAATTTTATTCAATTCTATTTTGTTCCGTAGATTCTATCTCCGGCATCTCCAAGTCCCGGAAGGATGTAGCCGTTTTCGTTAAGCTGTCTGTCTACAGCGCCGATATAAATATCAATATCAGGATGAGCCTCACTAAGAGCTTTAACACCCTCAGGAGCGGCTATAAGGCAAAGGAAGCGGATGCTCTTTATACCTCTTGCTTTAAGACGGTTGATGGCTGCAATGGCGGAACCGCCGGTAGCAAGCATAGGATCAACCACAAATATATCTCTCTCATCAGCATCTTTAGGAAGCTTACAGAAATATTCAACAGGCTCTAAGGTTTCTTCGTTACGATACATACCTATATGACCAACCTTGGCATTTGGTATGAGATTAAGAATTCCATCAGCCATATGAAGTCCTGCACGAAGAATTGGAACAATACAAAGCTTCTTGCCGGCTATTTCTTTGACTGTAGTCTTTTCTAATGGTGTCTCTATCTCTTTATCCGCAAGGTGAAGCTCTCTGGTTGCCTCATAGCAGATAAGCATTGCAATCTCTGAAACTAAATCACGAAATTCCTTTGTTGAAGTATCTTTAACACGCATAATTCCAATTTTATGCTGGATTAATGGGTGATTCATTACTGTAACTTTTGACATAATATCCTCCTAAATCAACTGTAACTGTATTTACAACTATCTCATAAATTTTAATGCAATTTTATTCTAATTACAAGGGAAAACAGAAAATAAATCTAAAATAAATATAAAAAGGAGCCTATAAAGACTCCTTTAAAAGATTATTTTTTCTTTATTAATATTCTCCAGCCTTTTTTGCCTACTTTATCAAAAGCAAGAACCTCATGTCCTTCTTTTTCGCAAAAATTAGGAAGTGACACTGTAGCCTCAGGACAGGTGAATTCAAGATCTATCTGTTGCTCACTCTGAGCGGACGCAAGAGCCTTTTTTAGCTCTATAAGCGGAAGCGGTCAATCAAGACCGTTGGTGTTTACTTTAATTATATCCATTGTTTTTCTCCTTTATTTGTAACTATTTAATAGTTACCTTTATTTTTCAGCTTTTTTCACAGGTCTTACTAAGAAGATGTAGGAAGCAAGCCAGATTCCAATAGCAATGAAAAGCAGTCCATACCAGCTTTTAACTGAAAATTGTGCTGTTCCAACAAGACCATTACCAACCAGACAGCCGCTTGCCCACACAGCTCCAAGTCCCATAAGGAAACTTCCTATTATGGACTTAATGAGAGTTTTAATATTTACTTTTACAATAGAAAACTCTTCACTAAAAAATGAAGTTAAAAATGAGCCTATAATTATACCGACTATAAAAAGTTTTGACCAACCGATACCCTCGGTTTCTTCTATAATCACTCAGCCACCGGCTACGGCAGGAAGTCCTGTTATATAGGTAAGCCAAGAAACGATAGGGGTTGAAATGGCAAATCCGCCTTCTCTGCCAATTAATATGCTTGAGTAAAATGCACTTGCCATAAGCAATCCGATAAGTATTACAGCTAACTCCTTAGACCAGATTTTCTCAAAAAGGATATGTCTTATTCCTGTATAGCTTGAAGGAAGCCTGTATTTAGGTTTATGGTTTTTGTAATGCCTATACATTATAAAATAAAGTACAGGAACTATAACAATACAGATAAAAAATGGGGATATAGGCAGGATCTTAAGGAGTCTGTCCCTTGCAATACCTACACTCGAAATGTTTTTATTTATAAGCTTGAATATCCCTTTATCTGCTACATAAGCAGCTATTGCAAAGCTGATTATAGAAGGAATTCCAACTATTCTACCGTCACCTGTCTTTAATAATGAGGCAGCGGCACAGCCGTTTGAAAGTACGGCACCAAAACCGAATATCAAGCTTCCGACAGCAACTCCAAGTAATGAAAATGAATCGAAGAAAGGTCTGTCTAAAATTTCAAAATAGACCATTGCATAATAAAATAGGGCTTGTGTAAATATAACTGAAAGTATTAGGGTGATATTATAGTAGTTTTTTTCCACATATATATCCCTGATAGTACCGGTAGGGCAGAATCTGCTTTTCTTTAGCAAAAAAGCAAAAAGTATACCGGTAAGCAGTCCCAAACCGGTAATTAAGATGTAAAACATCGAACTCTCCTTTCTACATTATAAAAATAAGGCTATCTGTAAAGAAAACAGCTGCTTTGCAGATAGTCTTATTTGGTATTGGTTAAATCATTATTGACAGTTTGAAATTATCTTACTGTACAGGCTTAAGTGCGCCGTCGATTTCAGCAAGTGCCTTAGCACCACCTTCTATAGTAAAGATTTTGCTCTTGTCAATACCGTTTTCAAGTAAAATCTTTGTTGTCTTTTCAGCACCTCTCTTACCTGAATTGCAAAGGATGTAGATGTTTTTTCCGTCATTAAGCTTAGAAGTAGCATACTCCTTCATGGCAGCTTCAAGGGAAGTGTCCTCAAGTGGGAAGATTGGCTGCCACTCAGCACCTTCGATGGTACCGGCTTTATATTTGTCTTCTTCTCTTACATCAAGGATGTGAGCATCTGTTACCTTTAATACATCTTCAGCTGAGATATATTGATAATCCATAGCCTGTGAAGCGGTACTTGCAGTAGAAGCAGCGGCTTTGCCGGTAGCGGGTTCATCTTTTTTTCCACAGCCTGTTACAAGACCTGTGGCTCCTACAGTAAGTGTAAGTGCTGCTACTAAAGCTATAATTCTTGTCTTTTTCATTGCAAACTCTCCTTTTTTTCTTAGTTGTTAATTATTAAGTATGACAATTTATATGGATAGCATAAATGGTAAAATAAATCAAATAGAATATTACTATAAATATAGTTGTATATTTTATTTAATCTATAAATAGTATTTAGGGAGATTGTCATAATATAAGAATTTAGAAAAGTAATATGTAAATATTTACAATATAATCTTGTATATTATGTAATAAAGTTTCAGGCAAGACAGTGTTAAAAATAACATTGTATCTTAAAAAGTACAATATTAGCCTATTTGAGCTATTTTATGTATAAAAAGATAAACATTATCGAAATTAGTTGACTTTAGATTGTGTGTAATTTATATTTGTATTCAAGAAGTAAAAAAATAACATTAAAACTTAATCTAACTAAGTGAAAGAGGTTAACGATGAGAGAAGAATGGAGAGATTTTACCCCGGGTATCTGGGAGAAAGAAATCAATGTGCGTGATTTCATCCAGAAAAACTACACACCATATGAAGGTGATGACACCTTCCTTGCAGGTCCTACAAAGAGAACAGAGGAACTTTGGGCTCAGGTAATGGACTTAACTATGAAGGAGCGTGCTAAGGGCGGAGTGCTTGATATGGATACAAAGATTGTATCAACAATTACTTCACATGGTCCTGCATATCTTGATAAGGATAAAGAAACTATTGTAGGTTTCCAGACAGATGTACCTTTTAAGCGTTCACTTCAGGTAAATGGCGGTCTTAAGATGGCTATGAAGGCTTGCGAGAGCAATGGCTATGAAGTAGATCCTCAGATAGTTGATTTTTATTCAAAATATAGAAAGACACATAATGACGGTGTATTTGATGCTTATACAGCAGAGATGAGAGCTTGCCGTAGCAGCCACATCATCACAGGTCTTCCTGATGCTTATGGAAGAGGCCGTATCATAGGTGATTATAGAAGAGTTGCTCTTTACGGTGTAGACAGGCTCATCGAAGAAAAGAAGAAAGAAAAAGAGACAACCAGGTCTACAATGTATTCCAATATAACAAGACTTCGTGAGGAACTTTCTGAGCAGATTAAGGCTCTTAATGAACTCAAGGAACTTGGTAAGATTTATGGTTTTGATATTTCAGGACCTGCACACGATACAAAGGAAGCTGTTCAGTGGCTCTACCTTGCTTACCTTGCTGCTGTTAAGGAGCAGAATGGTGCAGCAATGAGTCTTGGTCGTACCTCAACCTTCCTTGATATATATGCAGAGCGTGACCTTAAGGCAGGTAAGTACACAGAAGAGCAGATTCAGGAATTCATTGATCACTTCGTAATGAAACTTCGTTGCGTTAAGTTTGCAAGAACACCTGATTACAATGAGATTTTCTCAGGAGACCCTACTTGGGTAACAGAGTCTATCGGTGGTATGGGTATAGACGGCAGAACCATGGTTACAAAGATGAGTTTCAGATATCTTCACACTCTTTCAAACCTTGGCACCTCACCTGAGCCTAACCTTACAGTGCTTTGGTCAGTAAAGCTTCCGGAGAATTTCAAGAGATTCTGTGCTAAGACCTCTATACAGTCATCTTCAATCCAGTATGAGAATGATGATCTTATGAGGGTAACACATGGTGATGATTATGCTATTGCGTGCTGCGTATCTTCCATGAGGGTTGGTAAGGAGATGCAGTTCTTCGGAGCAAGAGCAAATCTTGCTAAGTGCCTCCTTTATGCTATAAACGGTGGTGCTGATGAGGTTAGCGGTAAGCAGGTTGGACCTAAGTTCCGCCCTATTACAGGTGATTACCTTGAGTATGATGAGGTTTGGGAGAAGTTCAATGACATGATGGAATGGCTTGCAGGAGTATATGTAAACTCTCTCAATATAATCCACTATATGCATGATAAGTATTGCTACGAGAGAATTCAGATGGCTCTCCATGACAAGAATGTACATAGATGGTTTGCAACCGGTATTGCAGGTCTTTCAGTTGTTGCAGATTCACTTTCTGCTATCAAGTATGCTAAGGTTAAGGTTATCCGTAATGAGGCAGGACTTGCAGTTGATTATCAGGTAGAGGGAGATTTCCCTAAGTATGGTAATGATGATGATAGAGTAGACTCTATTGCTTATGATGTAGTAGATGTATTCATGGGCTATATTAAGCGTAATCATACATATCGTGACAGTGTACCTACAACATCTATTCTTACAATTACATCAAATGTAGTTTATGGACGTGCAACAGGATCAACTCCTGACGGACGTAAAAAGGGTGAGGCTTTTGCTCCGGGTGCTAACCCAATGCACAGACGTGATACCCACGGTGCTATGGCGAGCCTTAGTTCAGTAAGTAAGCTTCCATTTAAGGATGCACAGGATGGTATTTCAAATACATTTTCAATTATTCCTGACGCACTTGGTAAGGGAGATAAAGTATTCTTCGGTGATTCTATTGAGTTTGATAACAAGATTTCTTGTGCTTGTGAAGAGCCAAATGTAATTATTCCGGAGGGAGAATAAAGCAATCTATCAGATGCTGCAGCATTTGTTGATGAATAAAAATAGTAAAAAATAACTAAATAGTGGCCTATAATAGGCAAATTGAAAGGAGATTTATTATGGCAGTTAGTGAAGCTCAGATTGATAACCTTGTAAACCTTATTGACGGTTATGCAGAAAAGGGTGGACATCACCTCAATGTTAATGTATTCACAAAGGATACTCTTCTTGATGCACAGGCTCATCCGGAGAAATATCCACAGCTTACAGTTCGTGTATCCGGCTACGCAGTAAACTTTGTAAAGCTTACAAAGGAGCAGCAGGATGAAGTAATTTCAAGAACATTCCACGAGGGTGTTTAATTAAATCTTATGGCTGCTGCATTGAGAGGGGTGCAGCAGCCATTTTTTACAGAGGTGACTATGGAAAATAAAGAGATTAAAGGCAGGATACATTCGATAGAAACTTTTGGAACTGTAGATGGTCCGGGTACCAGGTATGTTGTTTTCTTAAAAGGATGTCCTATGCGTTGTAAATACTGCCACAATCCGGATACCTGGGAATTTGCAGGTGGTACGGAAATGACATTGGATGAGATATTTGCAGGATATTATTCTAAAAAAGAATTTTATAGGAAGGGCGGTATTACCTGTACAGGAGGAGAGCCTTTAGGGCAGCTTAAGTTTGTAACAGCATTATTTAAGAGGGCTAAAGATGAAGGAATACACACCTGCCTGGATACTTCCGGAATTTATTATCCACTAAAGCCTGTTAACAATGGTAAGACTGAAGAGGAATATCTAAATAGCGGAGCCTATAAGAGCTATGAAAAAAGACTGGCTGAATTTGAAGCGTTGTTTAAGGTAACTGATTTAGTCCTTTTAGATATAAAACATTCAGATCCTGAAGGGCATAAGGAACTTACAGCCAATCCAATCGAGCCTGTTTTAGCTTTTGCAAAGGCTCTAGAAGCACATAAGATACCTATATCTATAAGGCATGTGGTTGTGCCTGGTATTACCTTTAATAAGAAGGAGCTTAGGGGAGTAGGAGAGATTATGGCGGGACTTTCCAATGTAGTCGGACTTGAAGTGCTTCCTTATCATACAATGGGAGTGAACAAATACACGGAGCTTGGAATGACTTATCCTTTAGAAGGAGTTCCGAGTTTAACTAAAGAAGAGGCAGCAGCCGCAAAATCTATTATACTTCAGGCGATGCAGGAGAAACGCAAAAATGATGGCACAGTTTAAGCTGTAGCCATCATTTTTTTATACTTTCTTGTAACAATAAGATAGCAGATAAGATGGGTTAGGAAAGTTATAGTCCAGGTCACAGGGTATGAGAGAAATAAGGTATGGAGGCTTCTGAATCCTGCAAAAATAGTATATATCCAAACAATCCTGAGCCCACAGGCTCCTATTAGCGAAACAATCATAGGAAGTACGGAATAGCCTATGCCACGCATAGCACCTACCATTACATCCATAAGACCACACAAGAAATAAAATCTGGCTATAATGGAAAGTCTTGTGAGTCCGTATCCTATTACCTCAGGCTCGCTATTGTAAGCAGAAAGCAGGGTATTTCCGAATAAATATGCAGAATTGCCGAGTACAAGACCTGTTATTGTAACGATAACGATACAGTTAATAAGTACTGCTTTTATTCGCTTAAATTTGCCTGCACCAAAGTTTTGGCTGGTAAAGCTGATGCAAGTCTGGTGAAGTGAGTTCATTGATACATATACAAAGCCCTCTATATTGCCTGCTGCCGTATTTCCTGCCATAACTGTTGAGCCGAAAGAATTGACGGATGATTGTATAAGTACATTTGAAATGGAAAAAATGCATCCTTGAAGCCCGGCAGGAAGCCCTATTTTCATAATATCAATACATTTGTCGGGGGTAATTTTTATCTTATTTAAGTATAATTTTATAGAGCCTGTTTCGTGTTTTAAACAGAAAATTATAAGTGCACAGGATACTGCCTGTGATATGACGGTGGCAATGGCTACACCGGCAACTCCTAAGTGGAATACTGTAACGAGAAAGACATTCAGTATTACATTTACTATACCCGCTATTGTAAGATAGTAAAGAGGGCGTTTCGTATCTCCCACAGCTCTTAGCACGGCTGCTCCAAAGTTAAGGATTAGACTTAGGGGCATGCCTAAGAATATAATTTGCATATAAAGAGTGGACTGGTCAATTACATCTTCCGGTGTTGCCATAAGTTCGAGCAGGGGTCTTGCAGTAAAGAGTCCTGCAATGAGGAGAATGATGCCGCCTACAACCCCAAGTGCGATGGAAGTATGTACTGTTTCAGAGGCGGACTTATCATCTTTTGCTCCCTGATAACGGGCTACAAGTACATTTGTACCTATGGAAAGTCCCATAAAGAGGCTGACCAGCATATTTATAAGAGCACCTGTAGAACCGACTGCAGCCAGTGCAGTCTTACCTGAAAATCTCCCTACAACTATTACATCAGCTGTGTTAAACAGAAGCTGAAGTATTGCAGACAGCATAACAGGTATAGTAAACTGTATTATTTTTGTAGTTAGAGGACCTTCTGTCATGTCCATTCTATAAGATTTATGCATATGTTTTTCGCTCATATTTATCTCCAGTATAATTTAGATAAGGAATGTGCAATATAAGAATCATAGTAATAAATAATAATAGTATAGTCTGCCGATAATGTCAAAGTATAACTGAAAAATAACATTATTATTGATTAATTATAGAGGTTGTTATATACTTAGGCTAAACAAAATTAAGAGGAGGCAGGTTATGGAATATAGGGAAAAAAGGAAGGCGGAGAGGCTTCCGGTAGATCTTATCCTTGGTGTATCTGAACTTTTTAAGCAGGATAATGAGGTTATTAAAAATGTAAATGCACCTATTGAAGTGTTGGATATTTCAAGAAGAGGAATAGGATTCCACAGCGAGAGCGATCTGCCGCTTGATTTTTATTTTAATGCGAGAATTCAAGTCACGGATGATTTACATTCGGCATTTTACTGTGTAGTAAAGATAGTTAGAAAATCTAAGGCTGATGAGAAAACATTTTCCTATGGATGTGAATTTGTAGGCTTCCCACCTGTACTTAATTATATTTTTGACGATTTTGAAGCAAAAATTGCGGAGAAAATGGGGAAATAGCTTTAAATGAAATTAAAACAGACTGTACACAAAAGAGATGTACAGTCTGTTTTTTATGCTCTCATATCAAATGTATATCGGCTGTAATTATTGCTTTCAATTTCGGAAGGAATAAAGTCATTGACCAGGTTAAATTCGCCTGATTTAAGTTTTTTATCTACTTCATTTTCTGTAGTTTTTACTACTTCACTTTGTGGATTAAATCCTTGTTTGGTCATTGCTGTATCCAATTCGTCAAGATGGCTTGCTATCAGTTTTCCTGAACTGTCATCACTTAGGAAAAATCTGGTAGAAACCTGCCCTCCATTAAGTTCGATTCTTATATTCATTCCTCCTAAATTAGCCATATCTAAATGGAGCAGACAGGAAATTCCGTTTTCATTACCGCATCTTTTCCTATGTTTATCGGAATACACATATAAATCGCCGGCAGCAGTCTGACCGTTCATTCTTATAGGCAATTCCACGAAGTTATACATCTGATTCATTTCGTTCATAAAATTCATATTCTGCTTTGTTTGTCCAAGATCGGCAGAAAGCTTTGCAGCAGCATTTCCGGAAGTGTTGTCTGCAAGAACTTTCAGTTTATCTATCTGCTCCTCCATTCTTCTGTAAAGATTGGTCACGGCATCTTTTTCATTAAGTGCTTCTGCAGAAAGAGTCCAATCGGTATGTATAAGCATTTTCAAGGTTTTGTGAAAATCATCTGATTTAAGCAGAGCTTCTTTAACTTCCGGCGGCACACTGGTAGTGATAAGGAGATTTTTTATATGTTCCGCAGCTTCACTGAGTGTTGCACTTGCAGGAAGTAAATCAGTAAGTAAGCCATTAGAGACAGTGAGTTCTTTACCAAATAATTCAGCTATCTGTTTTGTTATAGGAGTTAATGCTTTTTGCTCAGTCTCAGGAAGAGTTTTTACTAATTCGGAGAGTTCGGTTATCGTACAATCACCCTTAATAAGCTTTTGTAGTTTTGAAGCATCTACATCTACTTCAGCATTTTCAAATAAGGTAAATATTTCAAGCCTTTG
>NZ_JBQNBU010000071.1:0-11002 GCF_052169795.1 Catonella sp. | reverse complement strand
AAGGAGCTGTGATGGTATGTGTGATATAAAAGAGGTTTTAGACAAAATAGAAAACAGAGGAATAGAAAAAGGAATAGAAAAAGGAAGACTGGATGCATTAGTATTAGCAGTTAATAAGTTGATGGCAAATTTGAAGTTGAATTTGGAACAGGCACTTGATGCAGTCGGTATTGCAGATGAAGAGAGGCCTAGGTATAGAGAACTCATAAATAACATTAATAATCACTAAAGATAATGGGCTGTCACATTAAAGAATAAGAATACTGAATTCTTAATGTAACAGCCTAAATTTCCTTAAAAATCACAAAATAACTATAACTCAGTCAAGGATGACCTTACAAAATTTCTTCTTGCCTTTTCTCACAATGAGTCCATCTCCTTGCAATTCCTCAGGCTTAAAAGTAGTAGCAAAGTCAGTTACCTTATCATCGTTTACAACAACGCCTCCCTGTTCTACAGCCCTTCTGCCTTCTGAACGGGTAGCTACAAGACCTGATTTGTGGAGTATGGTAACTATGTCAAAGACCCCATCTCTTGCATCTTCCATAGTTATAGCAAAAGAAGGCATATTTTCAAGGCTTCCGCCGCCTGCAAAAAGAGCCTTAGCAGCAGACTGAGCCTTATTTGCTTCATCTTCACCATGAACCAGTTTAGTAAGTTCAAAAGCAAGTATTTCTTTTGCTTCATTAAGTTTAGCACCCTCCCAGGACTCCATGGCAAGTATTTCTTCTATAGGCAGGAAGGTAAGCAGCTTGAGGCATTTTAGAACATCACCGTCATCTACATTTCTCCAGTACTGGTAGAAGTCATAAGGGGTAGTCTTTTCCGGATCAAGCCATACTGCACCATTTGCAGTTTTTCCCATCTTCTTGCCTTCAGAATTAAGCAAAAGAGTAATGGTCATAGCGTGAGCATCTTTTCCCAGCTTTCTTCTTATCAGTTCAGTGCCTGCAAGCATATTACTCCACTGATCATCTCCGCCAAACTCCATATTACAGCCGTATTTCTGATATAGCATATAGAAGTCAAAGCCCTGCATAAGCATATAGTTAAACTCTAAGAAGCTAAGTCCCTTCTCCATACGCTGTTTGTAGCACTCTGCGGCAAGCATCCTGTTTACAGAGAAATGTGGACCTATATCTCTTAAGAATTCAACATAATTTAGGTTTAAGAGCCAGTCAGCATTATTTACCATAATCGCTTTACCTTCACCGAAATCAATGAATCTTTCCATCTGCTTTTTGAAACATTCACAGTTGTGTTCAATAGTTTCTTTGGTCATCATGGTTCTCATATCGGTTCTTCCTGAAGGATCACCTATCATACCGGTTCCGCCACCCATAAGAGCTATCGGCTTGTTACCTGCCATCTGAAGTCTCTTCATCAGACAGAGTGCCATAAAATGTCCTACATGAAGGCTGTCTGCAGTAGGGTCAAAACCTATATAAAATACGGCTTTTCCTTCATTTACCATCTTACTGATTTCTTCTTCATTAGTTACCTGGGCAATCAATCCTCTTGCCTTAAGTTCTTCATAAACTGTCATATTTTCCTCCTTTAAAATAAAAAATCCCATCCTACAAAGGACGAGAGCATAAGCTTCGTGTTACCACCTTATTTCGCAGAATATCTGCCTCTTACAGGTACAATCTATCTATACCCTGACCCTATAACGGAAGTCCACCGTCACAGCCTACTTGTAGAAACGTTCAGTGTGAAACTCAGGGATGTATTCAGTCAGACTCTTTCTTTTGCCTCTCACC
The DNA here is from genome assembly GCF_052169795.1 of Catonella sp. Classification (GTDB taxonomy): domain Bacteria; phylum Bacillota; class Clostridia; order Lachnospirales; family Lachnospiraceae; genus Catonella. Next base: position 9,239 of record NZ_JBQNBU010000071.1, on the reverse strand, counting down.
AACCGGCTAATCTCTGTAAGTGAACATCTAGCTTACTTCTTCCCGTCACAGTTTATAGAAAAGATTAAATCACAATTAAGTAATTTTGTCAATATATGAAATTTTGCATATATCGGTTCTAATATTGTAATAAAAATATGAAAATGTAACCGAAATGTAACCGTATTATGTTATAATAACAACGCATGTATTGTTAAAAATATAGTTGTATTTTTTTTTTGGGGGGGGGTGGATAGTTATGGAAATTTCCAGTGGTTTGCTATCAGATATATATAATCTGATGTTTATTGTTGCTATATTTGCATTCATAAGTAAAAATAATAATAGAGAAAAAGAAAAGTGGTACAAATACTTAATTGTAGTCTTATTTATTATAGTTATCTCAAAACTAATGAGTGAAGTAGCAGTATGTGGTGTAATTTCAAATATTATTTCTTTGACAGGAACTTTTTTACTTTTTGCACTTACACCACTTGTAGGATGCTTTATAATAAAATACTCAAATGAATGTATGGATTATGGTAAAAATAAAAATAATATTTTACTGATTATTTGTTTATTATTTTCTGCTGTCAATTTTATCATACTTTGTATTTCACAAATTTTTTCATTAGACCTTCTGTATAAATTCGATGGAACAACATATGGTAAAGGTATACTCTATGATATAAGAATATTTTTAATTGCTATTGAGTATATGAGTATGCAGGTATATATAATATATTTGAATAAAAAGAACAAACAGGATTTATCTGTAGTTTTATGGATTTTTCCTATATATACATTAGTTGTTACAATTTTGCAGTTTTCAATGAAAAACATGACTCATAATTATGTAGATGTATTTTTCTATTCAGTTTTACTTTATATTTATGTGCAGAGTAGAGATTTGAATACAGATTTTTTGACAGGAGCGGTAAATAGGCGAAAGTTTGATGCAGAACTTACAAAAAGGGTTAATAATGCTAGTGAAGTTAAGTTTTCCGGTATCATGGCAGATATTGACAGATTTAAATATATTAATGATACTTATGGACATCAGGCTGGAGACGATGCTCTAGAGGCGTTTTCGGATATAGTTATTAAAAATTTTAGAAAGACAGATGTAGTTGCCAGATATGGCGGAGATGAGTTTTGTATCCTTACAGATATCTGTGATGAAGCTGAAATTGAAGTGGCTATGAGGAGGCTTAGAAAAAGTTTGGATGCCTTTAATGCCTTGGGAAAATTTCCGTTTGAAATATCTTTCAGTTTGGGATATGCGGTATATGACTGCGAAGCAGACGGTTCTTCATCAGCTTTTCTTAAGAGGCTTGATGAAAGGATGTATCGGGAAAAAGAAATTCATCATCGGAATGAAGAACAATTGCAATCAGACTGAAGGTAAATAAATGGATTTAACCGTTATTAAAATAAGTATTAATATTTTATTTATATTATCTTTAATAATGTTGTCAGTTATAGACTGGATAACATACGAGATTCCGCCAAAGATAAATATATTGATATTTTTTATTGGAATATTAAAAATTATAACTGATTTTCCTAATGTAAAGAGCTATGTATCAGGTTTCTTTTCAATAAGTTTATTATTAATGCTGATATATTTAATTACTAAGGGAAGGGCTATAGGAGGCGGTGACATAAAACTAATGGCTGCTTCCGGCTTGTTTTTGGGTTTTGGTAAGGTGGTACTTGCATTTTTTCTGGGTTGTCTATTTGCATCGGTAATTCATCCTATAAGAATGAAATTAAATAAATCAGATAATATTCTTGCGTTGGGGCCGTATTTGTCCGCAGGAATGTTGGTGTCACTATTTTTTGGAAATGATATTATAGAGTGGTATTTACATCTCGGAAGTTGATTTTTGTCTATTTTGTATAGGAAAAAGTTAAAAAATTGTTTGATTTGCCGATTACAGAATTTAAAAAATGTATTATACTTTAATTACTTTATATCAATTAAAATTAATTTAACTATGAATGTTTTGGTTGACTTTATCGAACTTATGTTTTATAATATATACTATAAAGAACATTTGTTTGTTAATAAAATTTACAGTGAGGTAATTATGGCAAAAGATACTAAAGATAAAACTGTTTATACAGGTGGAGATAAGAAAAAAGCATTGGAAGCTGCAATTGCGCAGATAGAAAAAGATTTTGGAAAAGGCTCTATTATGAAAATGGGAGCTAAGTTAGAAAAAATGAATATTGAGGTAGTTCCTACAGGCTGTCTTAGTATTGACTTGGCACTGGGGCTTGGCGGCATACCTAAGGGAAGGATAATAGAAGTCTATGGTCCTGAGTCCAGTGGTAAAACTACAGTTGCCCTGCATATGGTAGCAGAAGTTCAGAAATTAGGAGGAATAGCAGGTTTTATAGATGCTGAGCATGCGCTTGATCCGGTATATGCCAAGGCAATTGGAGTAAATATAGATGAACTTTATATTTCTCAGCCGGATAGTGGTGAACAGGCTTTAGAGATTACTGAGACAATGGTAAGAAGCGGAGCTATGGATATAGTTATTGTGGATTCAGTAGCTGCACTTGTCCCAAAGGCTGAAATTGATGGAGATATGGGGGATTCTCATGTTGGTTTACAGGCACGGCTTATGAGCCAGGCATTGAGAAAACTTACATCAGTTATAAGTAAAACTAATTGTATAGTAGTATTTATCAATCAGCTTCGTGAAAAAATTGGAGTTATGTTTGGAAATCCGGAAACTACAACCGGAGGACGGGCATTAAAATTCTATGCATCTATAAGAATGGATGTAAGAAAGGCTGATGTAATAAAGCAGGGTGGAGATGTTATTGGAAGCAGAACTAAAATAAAAATTGTTAAGAATAAAATAGCTCCTCCTTTTAAGGAAGCACAGTTTGATATTATGTTTGGAACAGGTATAAGCCGTACAGGAGATGTGCTTGATATTGCAGTGGATGATAATATAGTTGTAAAATCAGGGGCATGGTTCTCTTATAATGGAGAAAAGATTGGACAAGGAAGAGAGAATGTAAAACTTTATCTTGAAACTAATCCTGCTGTATTTAAGGAGATTGAAGAAAAAGTAAGGGAACTGCATGCAAAGAAAGATTCTTTAACAAATTCAGAAGAACCGGTTTTAGAGAAAAATGAAGAGGATTCGGAGAATTTTGATGATGAATACAATTCTGAAGAATAGGAAAAATTATAATGTTTATAGATTCTGTTGAAAAGGCAGGGAAATATAGATATAAAGTAAAGGCTGATAGTATTGTGTTTTATGTATATCAAAGTGACATAAGAAAATATGCAATAAAAGAATCGACAGAGTTGTCTGATAAAGTGTATGAGGATTTTATCAATGAAACAATGATTCCAAGGGCAAGGAAAAAAGCATTAGATATTTTGAGCAGGGCCGATTGTTCAGAAGCTGATTTAAGAAGAAAATTATCTTTAAAAAATTATCAGGTTGAAGTGATTGATAATGCTATAGCCTATGTCAAAAAGTTTAATTATTTGAATGATGAAAGATATGCTGAGAACTACATTAATTATAAAAGCAGTTCAAAGAGCCTGCGGCAGATTAAAATGGAATTGTTTTCAAAAGGAATAGATAGTGATATTATAGAGCGGTTTGTTACAGATGATAGAAGTGATGAAGAAGCTTTACATAATATTATAAAAAAGAAAATTAAAAATTTAAAAGAAATGGATATAGATAAAAAAAGGAAGCTTTATTCATATCTTTATAGAAGGGGATTTAATACAGAGCTTATATCACATGTGCTCGGTGATTATTTCTCTGATACTTGACTTTTTTAGTTAAAAAGTATAGAATTTAACTGTTGTATATGTCGGTTGAATTATGTAAAGGTAATTTGGCATAGATTTCTTGTACAATGAAAATTAAATAAGGAGGTGCTCCAGTGGAACCAATTATCATAGCAGCGGCTGCTGTCGTGGTTACTGCTGCAGTTACTGCTCCTACTGTTTGGAAGATTGCAATTTCTAATCGTGTTAAAAATTACGAAGCTAAGGTTGGAACTGCAGAAGAAAGAGCTAGGGATATAATAGAGAAAGCTAATTTAGAAGCTGAGACTAAAAAGCGTGAGGCCTTGCTCGAAGCCAAAGAGGAATCTCTGAAAGCTAAGAATGAATTTGAGAGGGAAAGTAAGGAGAGAAGGGCAGAACTACAGAAGTACGAGAAACGAGTTTTATCTAAGGAAGAGGCAACAGATAGGAAAAGTGAGCTGCTTGAAAAACGGGAAATTAAACTTAATGAGCGTGAAGTAGAACTTGAGAAAGACAAAAAGGCTGTGGAGGAGCTTCATGTAAAACAGCTGGCTGAGCTTGAGAGAATATCGGGACTTACCTCCGAACAGGCAAAAGATTACATTATCAAGTCGGTTGAGGATGATGTGAAGCATGAAATGGCAGTTATGGTAAAGGAACTTGAGAATAAGGCAAAGGAAGAGGCTGATAAAAAGGCAAAGGAAATAGTTGTTACCGCCATTCAGCGTTGTGCTGCCGATCACATTGCTGAAGCTACGATTTCTGTTGTACAGCTTCCTAATGATGAGATGAAGGGCAGGATTATAGGAAGGGAAGGACGCAATATAAGAACACTGGAAACATTGACAGGTGTGGATCTTATAATTGATGATACTCCTGAGGCGGTTGTTCTTTCAGGTTTTGATCCGGTAAGGCGTGAAGTTGCAAGGATTGCTCTTGAAAAGCTGATTGTGGATGGAAGAATACATCCTGCAAGAATTGAAGAAATGGTTGAAAAAGCACGGAAAGAAGTAGAAGTTCAGATAAGAGAAGAGGGAGAAGCTGCAGCGCTTGAATGTGGTATACATGGAATACATCCTGAACTGATAAAACTGCTTGGTCGAATGAAATTTAGAACCAGCTATGGTCAGAATGTGCTTAGGCACTCCGTTGAAGTTGCTCAATTATCAGGTCTTTTAGCTGCTGAATGTGGATGTGATGTTAAACTTGCTAAGAGAGCAGGTCTTCTTCATGATATTGGAAAGTCAGTGGATAAAGAGCAGGAAGGTTCTCATGTACAGATAGGTGTTGAAATGTGCAGGAAGTATAAGGAGTCAGCTACTGTTATAAATGCAGTTGAATCACATCATGGAGATGTGGAGCCTAATAATCTGATTTCTTATTTGGTTCAGACCGCAGATGCAATTTCAGCGGCACGTCCCGGTGCAAGAAGAGAGACTTTGGAAACTTATTCTAATCGACTTAAAGAACTTGAGGATATAGCTAATGAGTTTGAAGGTGTTGATAAATCATTTGCTATTCAGGCTGGAAGAGAAATAAGAGTTGTTGTTGTTCCGGATCAGGTTGCAGATTCGGAGATGGTGTTGCTAGCCCGTAATGTATCTAAGAAGATTGAAGCTTCGCTAGAGTATCCGGGTCAGATAAAGGTAAGTATAATACGAGAGTCCAGAGCTGTTGATTATGCAAAATAAATTTAGTCCCTGTTTTCAGGGACTTTTTTTATTTAGTGATGTGTATTTTGTATTGGATGAGTAAAGTAGAGGTTGTTTATATTGAGAAAGGAAAGAGCATGAAATATGTATCTTGGAATGTAAATGGGCTTAGAGCCTGTCTTACCAAAGGTTTTATGGAGTTTTTTAATGAAATAGATGCTGATGCTTTTGGACTTCAGGAAATAAAACTTTCTGAAGGACAGTTAGAACTTGATTTACCGGGATATTATAAGTATTGGAATTATGCTGAGAAGAAGGGCTACTCGGGTACTGCGTTATTTACAAAAAGAGAACCGATAAGTGTGACTTATGACATGGGGATAGAGGAACATGACCATGAGGGCAGGGTAATTACTGCAGAATATGAGGATCATTTTTTGGTAGTATGCTACACTCCTAATTCTAAGCAGGAATTAGAGAGGTTGGACTATAGAATGGTTTGGGAAAATGATTTCAGGAATTATTTAAATAAGTTAAAAGAAAAAAAGTCTGTAATTCTTTGTGGAGACCTTAATGTGGCACATAAAGAAATTGATCTTAAGAATCCAAAGACCAATCACAGAAGTGCGGGATTTACAGATGAAGAAAGAGGAAAGATGACCGAACTTTTGGAGGCGGGATATGTAGATACTTTCCGTTTTTTTTATCCAAATCTTGAAAATGTATATTCTTGGTGGTCATATAGGTTTAAGGCAAGAGAGAAAAATACCGGCTGGCGTATTGATTATTTTATTACTTCTGTTGATTTTAAAGATAGGCTTAGGGATGCGAAGATTCATTCGTCAGTTTTGGGAAGTGACCACTGTCCTGTGGAATTGGATTTTGAATAATTCAAGCAAATGTTATAATGCATAAATTTTGTTGTAGAATTTTAGTAAAAAATACCTAAAAATTTTACTAGAAACTAGAGTTAATTAATGATATAGTTAGAATAGTGATCAATAAAGTTTTGATATTTATTAATAAATAAACTGAAAACTTTTAAAATTGCATTTATAATTGTAAGAAATGATATAGATGTCAAAAGATAATAAATTCTTTTGCAGGCAAGATTGCATATAATTGTTATACTTTTGATACTCGTATCTATAAATTACAGTTGACAGAACAGACAAAGAATGATAAAATTTTAACAAGCTAGTTAAAAAAATAACAAGCTGTTTTATTCGGTTGAAACCGATGCTAATCCAGTAGATTGAAGGGAGATTTTCGATGGAAAATAAGACTCGTAACATCATTGACAGTGTTGAAGCACTTGAGAAGGCTCTTAAGAAACTTCGTGAAGCACAGGAAAAATTTGCTACCTATTCACAGGAGCAGGTAGACAAAATATTCTTTGCTGCAGCTACAGCAGCCAATCAGCAGAGACTTCCTCTTGCACACATGGCAGTTGAAGAGACAGGAATGGGTATAGTGGAAGATAAGGTAATTAAAAACCATTATGCATCCGAGTATATTTACAATAAATATAAAAATGCTAAGACCTGTGGTGTTATAGAAGAGGACAGGGAATTTGGTGTAACCAGAGTTGCAGAGCCTCTTGGTATACTGGCAGCCGTAATTCCTACTACCAACCCTACTTCAACCGCTATTTTTAAGACACTCATTGCTCTTAAGACAAGAAATGGTATTATTATAAGCCCACATCCAAGAGCTAAAAAATGTACAGCAGAAGCTGCCAGAGTAGTACTTGAAGCAGCAGTTAAGGCCGGTGCTCCGGAGGGAATTATTGACTGGATAGATGTACCAAGTCTTGAGATGACAAATATGGTTATGAAGGAATGTGACTGCATACTTGCAACAGGCGGTCCGGCAATGGTTAAGAGTGCTTATTCGTCAGGAAAGCCTGCACTTGGTGTAGGTGCCGGTAATACTCCTGCTATTATTGACGAATCAGCAGATATTCTTATGGCAGTTAACTCAATCATCCATTCAAAGACTTTTGATAATGGTATGATTTGTGCTTCTGAACAGTCAGCTATCGTAGATGCTAAGATTTATGATGAAGTTAAGGCTGAGTTCAAGAGAAGAGGCTGTTATTTCCTTAAAAAAGATGAAATTGAAAAAGTTCGTAAAACAATTATTATAAATGGAGCTCTTAATGCTAAGATAGTTGGTCAGAAGGCTGCTACCATAGCTGAGCTTGCAGGTGTTAAAGTAGATCCTGCTACAAAGATACTTATCGGTGAGGTTACAAGTGTAGAGCTTAGTGAGGAATTTGCTCATGAGAAGCTTTCTCCTGTACTTGCTATGTATAAGTCAAAAGATTTTGCAGATGCACTCAATAAGGCTGAAAGACTTGTAGCTGATGGTGGTTACGGTCATACATCTTCTCTTTATGTAAATACTGTTACTGAGAGGGAAAAGATTGCTGAGTTCGGTGAGCGTATGAAGACATGTCGTGTTCTTGTAAATACTCCTGCTGCACAGGGTGGTATAGGTGATATTTACAACTTTATGCTCAATCCTTCTCTTACACTTGGCTGTGGTTCTTGGGGTGGAAACTCTGTTTCTGAGAATGTAGGAATTAAACAGTTAATCAATATCAAGAATGTAGCTGAGAGGAGAGAAAATATGCTTTGGTTTAGAGCCCCTGAAAAAGTTTATTTCAAGAAGGGCTGCCTGCCTGTAGCTCTTGAAGAGTTAAGAGATGTAATGGATAAGAAGAAAGTATTTATCGTAACAGATAGCTTCCTTTTCCAGAATGGCTATACAAAGCCTATTACAGATAAGTTAGATCAGTTAGGAATTGTACACCAGACATTCTCAGATGTAGCTCCTGATCCTACACTTAATTCAGCTAAAAAGGGTGCAGACCTTATGAGAAGCTTTGGTCCTGACTGCATTATAGCTATCGGTGGTGGTTCTGCAATGGATGCCGCTAAGATTATGTGGGTACTTTATGAGCATCCTGAAGTAGATTTCTACGATATGGCAATGCGCTTTATGGACATCAGAAAGAGAGTATACACCTTCCCTAAGATGGGCGAGAAGGCTTACTTTATAGCTGTTCCTACTTCAGCAGGTACAGGCTCTGAGGTTACACCTTTTGCAGTTATTACAGATGAAGTTACAGGCAACAAGTATCCGCTTGCAGACTATGCACTTCTTCCAAATATGGCTATAATAGATGCTGATATGATGATGAATGCTCCTAAGGGACTTACATCCTCTTCAGGTATAGATGCAGTTTCACATAACCTTGAGGCTCTTGTATCGGTTATGGCTACCGACTTTACAGATGGTATTGCTAAGCAGTCCTTACAGATGCTTTTCGAGTATCTTCCAAGGGCTTATGATAATGGGGCAAATGATCCTGAAGCAAGAGAGAAAGTTGGTCATGCAGCTTGTATGGCAGGTATGGCATTTGCAAATGCATTCCTTGGTGTAATGCACTCTATGGCACATAAGCTTGGTGCTTTCCATCACATACCACATGGTATTGCAAACGCACTTATGATGGAGCAGGTTATTCGTTTTAACTCTTCAGAAGTGCCTACAAAGATGGGTACCTTCCCTCAGTATCAGTATCCTAAGACACAGAGAAAGTATGCAGAAGTTGCAGAAGCTCTCGGCTTTAAGGGTAAGAATGATGCAGACAGTGTAGAAAAGCTTATTGCAGGTATCAGAGAACTTCAGGTTAAGATTGGCATTAAGAGAAGTATCAAGGACTATGGTATTAAGGAAGAGGATTTCCTTGCTACTCTTGATGATATGACAGAGAAAGCATTTGATGATCAGTGTACAGG
>NZ_JBQNBU010000070.1:0-11286 GCF_052169795.1 Catonella sp. | reverse complement strand
GTGTCAATGATTTTATGTTTAAGGGCATCACTGACATCAGGAGCATTGTTTAATCCCTTTGAAATTGTGCCGGGAGAAACTCCTAATTCTTTAGCTATGTCTTTGATAGTAATCATTGTGAAACCTTCCTTAGCTTTTACGAAATTTTACGAAATAAGTATAAGCCTATTTTGTGCAAGTTGCAATAGAAATAAGGCAAAAATATAAAATAAAAATAAATTTTTACAAATTGTATATAAAAAATGCAAAAAAATATCTAATTAAAACAAAAGAATAAAATTACCTGCTATTTAAAAAGACTAAATAAATCTTATGATTTTATAAATGGAAATAATAAATAATACTTTTCTACAAGATTAATGGAGAAAATATTGAAACAGTTGTAGAATAAAAAAGGTTTTATATGCTAAATGCACAAAAAAATATTGACAATATTGGAAGATAATGATAATATAAAACGAAAAGGGAGTTTCGTAAAGTTTCGAAACTCTTGTGGTTGATGGTTGAAGGCTGTTTTAGATGCTTTTATTGTGGCGGCAAGAAGAGCAGAAGAGGTAGCAGAGTGCCAAAAACCGTTTTATGATTAAAGGAGGAATAATCAAATGAGAAAGTCAAAGAAAATCTTATCACTTATGCTGGCAGGAATAATGGCAGCATCACTTACAGCTTGTAGCAAGCCTGCTGATACTAAGACAAGTAGTGCAGCTAAGACAAGTAGTGCAGCTAAGACAAGCAGTGCAGCTAAGACAAGCAGTGCTACAGCATCTACAGCAAGCAAGGCAAGTTCAGCTCCTGCGGCTGAAGAGGCAGTTGAGGCTACAATTACAGTATGGAGCCCACAGGAAGATCAGGCTGAAGAGAGCGGTAACTGGCTTGGCAATATGTGCAACAAGTTTGCAGAGGCTCATCCAAACTGGAAACTTACATTTAAGTATGGCGTTTGCCCTGAGGGTGAGGCAAGAACACAGGTAACACAGGATCCTACAGCAGCAGCAGATGTATATATGCTTGCAAATGATAATATAGGTGATCTTGTAGCAGCTAAGGCTATTTCAAAGCTCGGTGGAAGTGCTCTTGACGCTGTTAAGGCTCAGAATTCAGAAGTTATGGTAAATACTGTTACCTATGGAGATGGAGTATATGCTGTTCCATTTACATCTAATACATGGTTTATGTATTATGATAAGAGAGTGTTCAAAGAGGACGATATAAAGAATCTTGAGACTATGCTTGAAAAGGGTAAGGTTTCTTTCCCACTTGCAAATGGTTGGTATAATGTAGCTTTCTATGCAGCAAACGGTTGTACACTCTTTGGTGGAAACAACGATGCTAATGCAGGTATTGACTATAGTGGAGATAAGGCTACAGCAGTTACTAAGTATCTTGTAGAGCTTGTAAAGAATAAAAACTTCTCTAATGATGATAACGGTTCAGGTATGAAGGGTCTTAAGGACGGAAGTGTAAATGCTATCTTTACAGGTGCTTGGGATTACAACAATGTAGTTGATGCTCTTGGTGAGGAGAATGTAGGTATTGCACAACTTCCTACAGCTAAGATTGATGGAAATGAAGTACAGCTTAGAAGTTTTGCAGGATCTAAGGCTATCGGTGTAAATCCTAACACAAAGAATCCTCAGGTAGCAGTTGCTCTTGCTTCTTTCCTTGGTGGAACAGAGGCTCAGAAAGAGCACTATAAGATAAGAAAGACCATTCCTACAGATAACAGCCTTCTTACAGATGCTGAAATCGCTGCAGATGCACTTGCAGTAGCACAGGGAAATACAGTAGCAAATACATCTATTATGCAGCCGTTCGTAGCAGGTATGTCTAATTACTGGGCAAATGCTGAGAATATGGGAAAGGCAATCCTTTCAGGAGATGTTACAGCTGATAATGCTGCTGAGAAGACAGAGGCGCTTAATACTGCATTTAATACTAAATAAGAAACTTATACTAATAGGTGCGTGTTCGTAAAGGGCACGCATCTATGGTAAAATTGAGATAGGTAACAGTTTACACAAATAATATTAGAGTGTGGGGAATACAACATGGAAGATGTGAAATTCTTTAAAGCAGTGTCGAAGGGAGATGTATTTACCAAGCTATCTGTTTTAATACTGGGACTTGGAAATTTGGTGCGTGGACAGATATTAAAGGGGCTTATGTTTTTAGGAATAGAGGCAGCCTATATTTATTATCTGGCAAGTGTCGGAATTTATAATATTCAGAGATTTATAAGCCTTGGAGGCACTCCTCAAGAAGAGGTTTGGAATGAGAAAAAGCAGATATATGAATATACAGCAGGAGATAATACAGTGCTTATGCTGCTCTATGGTATATTTGCAATAGTTATAACTATTTTCTTTATAGTTGTTTTAGTAACAGCAGTTAAGAGTTCGTATGAGGCTGAACTTAAGAAAAAGGCAGGTAAAAAACCTTTAAGTTTTAGAGAGGATGTAAAGAATCTTTTTGATCAGGATTTACATAAGCTTCTTATGACACCTCCTTTTATCGGAATTGTATTGTTTACAATTATGCCTCTTATTTATATGATAAGTATGGCATTTACAAGCTACTCTGTTAAGGGTGACCATTTGGTGCTTTTTGACTGGGTTGGACTTGATAACTTTAAGGATGTGCTTACTCTCGGTAGTGAGGTAGGTAAGTCTTTTTGGGGAGTATTAATTTGGACAGTCGTGTGGGCAGTATTTGCTACCTCACTTAACTATATACTTGGTATGATTTTGGGTCTTATCATAAACAGAAAGGCCACAAGAGCTAAGGGATTTTGGAGATTCTGCTTTGTACTTTCAGTAGCAGTTCCTCAGTTCGTTTCTCTTATGATAATGAGGACAATGCTCGGTGCAGATGGAGATGTTAATAGGATACTTAGGGCAATAGGTTTCCTTGAAACTAACCAGTCACTTCCGTTTTTTACAGATGCTATGTGGGCAAGAATTACGGTAATAGTTATCAACCTTTGGGTAGGTATTCCATACACACTTTTACAAGTAACAGGAATCTTACAGAATATTCCAGAGGAACTCTATGAGGCTGCTAGGGTTGATGGAGCTAATACAGTAACTATTTTTTGGAAGATAACACTTCCTTATATGTTGTTTGTAACTACTCCTTATCTTATTACGCAGTTTACAGGTAATATCAATAACTTTAATGTAATCTATCTGCTTTCAGGAGGTGCTCCTGTTGATGTCGGTGATACTGCCGGTAAAACGGATCTTCTTATTACTTGGCTGTATAAGCTGACAGTTGATAAGCAGTATTTCAATACAGGTGCAGTAATAGGTATTATTACCTTTATTATCCTGTCCGTAGTTGCACTGGTAACCTACCACAGAAGTGGTTCTTATAAGAATGAGGAGGCGTTCAAATAATGGATACAAAAGCAAAAATGTCGTCTTCATACAGGGTACGCCAAATAATTACTAATATTTTTGTTCATGTTTTCTTGGCGGTACTTTCAATAATATGGGTACTTCCGGTAGTTTGGGTTGTACTTAAGAGTCTTACACCTAAGAAAAGTGTGGGAATTTTTCCGGATAGTTTGAGTTTTGAAAATTATATAAAACTTTTTACAGACACAGCCGTACTTAATTTTCCAAAGATGTTTATGAACACCTTTATTATAGCTATATTTTCTTGTATGGTATCAACGGTGTTTGTACTTTGTGTAAGTTACTGTCTTTCAAGACTTCGTTTTAGTTTAAGAAAACCGTTTATGAACATGGCTATGATACTCGGACTTTTCCCCGGAATTATGGCTATAGTGGCTGTTTATTATATAATTAAGTCACTTGGACTTTCAGAAGGACCTATGATAAGGGTTGCACTTGTGCTTATCTACTCAGCAGGTGCAGGACTTGGTTTCTATATAGCCAAAGGTTTTTTTGATACAGTTCCTAGGGCACTTGATGAGGCAGCTATGATAGATGGTGCTACTAAGTGGGAAGTATTTACTAAGGTGACTATTCCTTTATCTAAACCGGTTATAGTATTTACAGTGCTTACAGCTTTTATTTCACCTTGGGTAGACTTTATTGCGGCTAAGGTTATTTGCAGGGCTGAGTCAGAGTATTTTACGGTATCAATAGGTCTTTGGCAGATGTTAAGCAAAGAGTATATAGGCTCTTGGTATACCAGATTTGCAGCCGGAGCAGTTTGTATATCCATACCTATAGCACTTCTCTTCCTTTACTTACAGAAGTTCTATGTAAATGGAATGGGTGGAGCTGTAAAGGGTTAAGTTATAATAATATTTTTTAGGATATCAATCCGGTACATTGTAAAAGCAGTGTGCCGGATTTGCGTTTATCTGAAAATAATGATAATTAGCTATATTATATAAAAATAATAGAAAAATATATAGATTTAGACACACAATATTACATTAAAAAACAAAATCAAGTAAAATACTGTTGATATTCATACAATATTTAACGATAATAATCCCAAATTGGTCTTGAAAAAATGATAAAATAGGGGTATAGTTTTTTGTGTGACATTAATTTATTATAGTTAAGGGGGAAACCATGAAAGAGAGAAAAGTTGGCATGAAGTCAGGCAACGGAAGAGTAAAAAGCGTAGGACTAAAGATAAGTATTATTATTTCTATTATTCTTCTTGTAGTTCTGGGAGTGAAAACTGCCTATGACGCTGTGTCAAGTTACAAGACGGCTATCGAGACAAACAAGGAACTTGAACGTGAACAGACAAGAAAACTTGCTAAGCAGCTTGAGCAGGAGTTTATGGCTGTATACTACACAGCAAAGGCAACAGACAATGCCGTTGAGAGCAACATGAATGCTGTACCTATTGAAGAAAGACACCGAGGGTTTGTAGAAGGAGCAGTTAGAAAAGCTATTGAAGATAACAAACATATTGATGCAGTGGGTGCTTTTTTCGAGCCAAATGCTTTTGATGGTAAAGATGCACAGCATATAACTCCTGAAAATCCAAAAGGTCTTATGGCTGTTTATCTAAAAAGGGATGAGAATGGTAATATTTCCCAAGACGACTACTATGATTATTTTGATGAAGAGTGGTATAAGATTGGTATGGATAAAGGGGTGACTACCTTTACACAGCCATATAAAGAAGGCAATAATATACTTACTACTTATATTATGCCTTTAAAAATAAATGACAAAATGGTAGGTATGCTAACTGCAGATATATATGTTACCAATATTTCTGAGCTGCTTGCTGAAGATCCGGGGAATGGCCCTGATGATTTTACAGTACTTACATCAGGAGAGGGAACTGTTGTAGCACATTCAATTGATAATAGCTTTATAATGAAAAATCTAAATAGCAATGCTGATGTTAAATCGCATATAGATGCGGCACAGCAGTTACAAGAAACTGAATCTGAGCATACCTCACTTACGACAGGTAAAGATTCCATATTTATTTATATACCTGTAAATACAGAGGGTACTCCTGAAAACTGGGTATTCCAGACGGTAGTAACTAAGAGAAAAATGACAGAAACAGCTGTAAAGAATGCCGTATCAAGTATAGTAGTTAATGTGATTGTAATAATACTTATTGCAGCAATAATATTTGTTTTATTAAGAAAAATGGTTTCACTTCCTCTTGCACTTATTAGCAAGTCAATTGGCAAGCTTGCTGATTACAATCTAAATCTTGATGCAGAGGTAAAAGAAAGTGCCAAGTATGATAAGAGTGGTGATGAGATAGCCAGCTTAGTAGTGAGTGTTAGAACACTTGTTGCCAATCTTACAGGCATTGTTACAAATATAAATGCTCATGCACAGAATACAGCAGCTACGGCCGAAGAACTTACAGCAACTGCTCAGTCTACATCAGATGCAGCAGGAGAGGTAGCAGTAGCAGTTACCAATATAGCTGATGGAGCTACAAGTCAGGCACAGGATACACAGACAGCAGCAGGTTCAGTAGAAACATCGAATAGACTCTTAGGAGAGATGATAGAAACCTTAGAGGAACTTGCAAAAGCTACTAATACCATAGATAGCTGTAAGAATGATGGTAATACTGCACTTAAGGAACTTGTAAGGCTGACAGATGAAAATAATAGGATCTCAGTTCAGGTAAGTGATGTTATTACTGAAACAAGTCAGGCTACTGAAAAGATATCCAGTGCATCTGAGATGATTCAGTCAATTTCTGATCAGACCAATCTCCTTGCACTTAATGCTGCTATAGAGGCGGCAAGAGCCGGTGAGGCAGGTAAGGGATTTGCTGTAGTAGCTGACGAGATAAGGAAACTCGCAGAGCAGAGTGCAGGATTTACAAGCGAAATCAGGCAGGTAATAGACGAACTTAAAACTAAGTCTGAATCAGCAGTAAGTATGATGGAACAGTCTAGCGAGATGGTTAAGAAACAGAGCGAGAAAGTTTCTGAAACCAGCGAGAAGTTCGAAGAGATTTCAGCAGCTGTAGAGAACAGCAAGGCTATAGTTAATGAGATAAATAGTGCATCAAAAACTATAGAAACAGAAAACAAAAATGTAACTAGAATGGTTGAGAATCTCTCTGCGATAGCTGAAGAAAATGCAGCTACCACAGAAGAGGCAGCAGCTAGTGTAGATACTCAGGTACAGTCTATTGGTGACATTTCACAGGCTAGTGAGAACCTTGCCAATATTGCAACAGATCTTCAGGACGAAGTTTCTAGGTTTACTTTCTAATATGTAGTTTCATATAATTATAATAAGAAGACTTTCTAATCTACTTTGTAGGTTGGAGAGTCTTTTTTTCTAAATAGAAGATTTTTTTAATTTGTTAAAAATAAAAAATTAAGCAATATATATAAGATATGTTAACTAAAAAAATAAAAAATAATATATTTTTTAATTGATGTAGGTATTGAAGATTTAAGATTATTATAGTAAACTAACTAGGTTAGGGATTGTAAACTGTAATGAAGGATAGATAATAAAATTATTTATAAATCTAAATAAATAAAAATGAAGGGAGAAGATGATGGAGAATTACAAATCTGTTAAAAAGAATGGCTCGGCAAAGGTGATAAACAGCATAGGATTTAAGGTGGGAATAATAATTTCGATATTGTTATTTCTTATTTTAGGTTTAAAGGCAACATCAGAAATTATCTATAATTATACTACGGTGACTGCAAAAGATGAGAAGAATAAGCTTGAAGAAACTAGAGGGCTTGCAAAGGAACTTGAGCTTAGATTTGCAACAGCTTATCAGACCGGAAATGATTTGAGGGCAATGGTACAAAGTGCTGTTGAAACCGACACTATGATGGAAAGAAACAGAGATGAGATTGTATCCAATATGACTCATATGTTTAGGAATAATAATAATTTGTTTGGAATGGGTGTGTATTTTGAGCCTAATGCCTTTGATGGAAGTGATGCTTTTAATATAAGAGATGTAGCAAAATCAGGAAGATTTACTGCTTATGTTTATGGTGACAGAGAAAATGCAACTGTAGATTTCTCTGATGATACAGATAGAGAGTGGTATAGACAGCCTATGTCTACGGGTAAGACTGTTATTTTAGAGCCTTATTTAGATCATGATAATCATCAGCTTGCTACAACCTATGCTTATCCTATTCTTAAAGAAAATAAGGTAATAGGAGTTGTTATTGTAGATGTTGCACTTTATGACATAAAGAGTTACCTTGAAGGACTTGAAGGCACTAATGAGGATTATAAGATACTTGTTACTGATAAGGGAACTTATGTAGCAGATTCTTCTGATAAAGATAGAACACTAAAAAATATAAGTGAGAATCTTCCTGAAGTTACGGAGGCTGTTAAACTGGCTCAAGACTATAAGGAAACAGTTATGACAACTAAGCTTGACTCAACGGGTAAGGATACGAAGATAGTACTTATTCCGGTAGATAGTGTAGGAACTTCGGTTAAATGGGCCTTTGCCTCTGTAACTTCTGTGAGCTATGCAAATAGAGATGCAAATAAAAATATGATAATTAATATCATAGTGAGCATTCTTACTACCCTAATTATAGGAGCTATTATTTTTGTTCTTCTTATAAAGAAGGTAATGTCACCACTTTCGCTCGTAGAAAAAATGATAGTAAAGATGTCTGAATATGACCTTGATCTTACATCAGAGAAGAAAGAGGCTGAGAAGTATATTTCAGACAAGAGTGAAATAGGCAATATAATAAAGGCTGTAGAAAAAATGGTAGATAATCTTGTTTCTATCATGCAAAATATTAATGCCAATGCTCAGAATACAGCAGCTACGGCAGAGGAGCTTACAGCTACAGCACAGTCTACTGCAGATGCAGCAGGAGAAGTGGGTAATGCAGTAACTAATATTGCAGAAGGTGCAACAGTTCAGGCACAGGAATCTCAGAGTGCAGTAGTTAGTGCAGAAGAATCAGGCAGACTCTTAGGAGAGATGCTTGTGACACTTGACGATTTATCATCTTCTATGGATTTTATTATGGATAAGAAGAATGAGGGAGATGAGAGTCTTAAACACCTTGCAGAAGCCAATGCACTTAATAACAAGGCGGCAGGAGAAGTACATGAAATAATAATTAAGACAAATGAGAGTGCTGAAAGAATTTCTGCTGCCAGAGAGATGATTCAGTCTATTTCTGATCAAACAAATCTTCTTGCACTCAATGCAGCTATCGAGGCGGCAAGAGCCGGAGAGCAGGGTAAAGGATTTGCCGTTGTAGCTGAAGAAATAAGAAAACTTGCAGAGCAGAGTGCCGGATTTACAGAAGATATAAGAAAAGATATTGATCTTCTTAAATCAGATGTAGAAAAAGCAGTAAACACTATGAACGGTGTTGCAGGGCTTATGGAAGGTCAGAATGAAAAGATGGCAGAAACAGGTGATAAGTTCAAGCAGATTTCTGAGGCTATTGAGAAGAGTCAGTCCATAGTTGAAACACTTGATAAGTCTTCTAAGGAAATTGAAGAAAAGAATGCAGTTATAATGAAGGCTATAGAGAATCTCTCTGCTGTGGCTGAAGATAATGCAGCTACTACAGAAGAGGCAGCTGCAGCAGTATCTACTCAGGTACAGTCTTTGGAAGAGATTTCGGGAGCTAGTGAGAATCTTGCAAATGTGGCAGTAGAATTGCAGGAAGAAGTTGCAAAGTTCAGACTGTAGTATTGTATATATATGATATGGGTATAAAAAATAAATTCTCTTGTAAGCAAGCTTGCAAGAGAATTTTTATATTTTTGACAGTTGTACCGTATGCATTATTTAGATGAATTAACCTTTATATAAGCTAAGTTCGATACTTGTCCCATTTTCAGAGCTTTCTAAGACCTTTACATTGCCCCCATGTTGAATAGCTATTTCTTTTACTAGTGCAAGACCAAGACCGGCTCCACCCATAGCACGACTTCTGGACTTATCTACTCTATAAAAAGGCTCAAATATTTTTTCCCAGTCTTCTCTAACTATACCGGAACCACTATCGGCAATTATTACCTTGGCAAATTCATTTTCTTCCTTTATAGAAACTATGATGTTACCATTATCTTTATTATATTTAATAGCATTTTCTATAAGATTATAAATAGCCCTATATATAAGAGTATCACTGCCTGTTAATTTGGCACTGCCTATATTTTGTGTAATAGATATGCCTTTCTTTTCGCCTACAGCTGTCAAGTCGCATATTACTTCCTCGACAAGTTCTTCCAAATTTATATGGTCATTTTTTTCAGCAGACTGAAGTTCGGTCATTTCCAGCAGAATATCTATTACATGAGAGAGGCGATCAGTCTGTGTCCTTGCCATACATATAGCATCTTTACAGTCATCGGGGGTAAGGTTCTTATTCTTTTCAAAAACTTCAAATTTTGTACGCATTACAGCAAGGGGGGTTCTTAGTTCGTGGGCTGCACTTGCTGAGAATTGACGCTGTGCGATAAAGGTATCACCAAGTCTTTTTAGAAGTCTGTTAAAGGCGTAAGTAAGCCTTACAATCTCTATGGATTTACTTTGTGGAAGTATGGACTGTTGGATATTTTTTGCCTGTATATCTTCTATCTGTCTGGTAAATCGGCTTAGTGGGCTAAGAGCATAGCCGACAATGAAGTACATCAGTAAACTTCCTACTAATGTTATAATCAATGTTATAAGCAGGCTTTTTGCCCAAAACTCTATCTGTGTACTTTTAACCATATCTGAAAGAATGGCTTTTGGGTCGAGATGGACTTCTAAATCACCGGTTTTGCTTTCAGAAAAATTGCCACTGGGAAGTATTGCGATGGCTGAGTTACCTATTTCATTCATATATACTGCAGCAGAATTGCTTATAAAGTAACTTATGGAAAGGCAGGCAACTATTACCATACAGGCGGTCATTAGAGTGAGTTTCCATTGAAGTGAGATGCCTTTTTTCATTCCGACTCCCCTCCTATAAGATAGCCTTGACCTATACGATTGGTAATCGGGTCGTAGCCTAATGCAGCTTTTAGTTTTTTACGGAGAGCGGAGATGTGCACACGAATAGAGTTGCTAAAACTATCTACACTTCCATCCCATACATGGTTTATCAGTTCTTCCTGGCTTACCGGACAATCTCTGTGTAGCATAAGGTATTCAAGAATTGAAAGTTCTTTTCTTGTAAGAGAGAGTTCGCTGCCTTTTGCAGATACTGTGCGAGCCTTGGTATCAAGAGAAATCTCCCCACATTCAAGAATGAGGTTATTTTGTACTACTCTCCTTCTTGTGAGACTTCTAACCCTTGCTTCCAGTTCCTCGAAATGAAATGGTTTGCAAAGATAATCATTTGCTCCGTTATCAAGTCCGTCTATCTTATCTTTCAGTCCTCCTCTTGCAGAAAGAATGAGTATGCCGGTTTCGTTATCTTCTTTGCGTATGTTTTTTAACACTTCCATTCCATCCATTTTGGGAAGGTTTAAATCTAGGATTATGAGGTCATAGCTTTCGACTGAGGTCATTTCCCAAGCTTCTTCTCCGTCAAAAGCTGTGTCTACTTCATATCCGTCAAGTCTTAAACCCTTTGCAATAGATTCGCAGAGCTCCTGTTCATCTTCAACTACTAATATTCTCATTTTTGCTCCTTTATTATAACCCCTGATTCGGAATATTTATTGTCTGTATCATAATATCATATAGTAAGTAAAATTTCTATTAATCTATTTTGTAAAAAATTAAAAACTTGAGATGTGACTATTCAGCCTTTCTTTGTTTATATTGTATATTACTCACTCATATTTTTGTCTAAAATGCTGATTACAAATTTTGGTAAATATAGTATAATAATACTCGTTAGTT
>NZ_JBQNBU010000069.1:0-11289 GCF_052169795.1 Catonella sp. | reverse complement strand
TGTAGTTTTTCAACTTAAATGCAACATGGTGTTGCACTTACCTTGAAAATCTAGCATTTTGTTATCGGAATAATTAAAGTCCACATTAGTATGGATTTTAATTATTCCAAATTCGGAATGTATCCGTTGCTACTGTTTGCTATGTGGTAAACAAAAGAAATCTACACTTGTAAGTCTGATTATAGTATTCTTCTGATAGAAAAAGTGCCGGCAGAAATACCGTCACTTTTGTTAAGCTAGATAATAATCACTAAAAAGGATAAGCATTTTTTGAAATTCTTTGTCATCCAATTCAGATAATATCGGGATTTTCGTTATTAATATATTCTTCCAAAAATCCAATTCGTATATACTGTGATTAGCAGAAAATTTATGAAGTAATAAAATTATTTTATCTCTTTCCCTAATACTTATGCCGTTTTCAAGACAAAAGAGACTAGCTGATTTAATTTCATCTCCAAATATTTCAAATAAGGAAGAAATCAATAATTTATGCTCTTCATACAGTTTTTTAAGTGTTAAGTTATAATCGCTTTCTTTAATCATTAAAATAATGTCCCTTCTAAAATTTCTCTGATAACGTTTGCTATGTTAGCTGCAATAGAACGAGAACCGCCTGCTTTTATTATAGCTCTAAATACTGCACTTTCCTATATCAGTACCTCCCTCTTCCTACCACAGGCTAAAGATATTATACAAATTTATCCCCATAATCACAACCATAAGCCCAATAAAAAGCTTTTCAACCATTTTTTCTTCTATCTTCTTATTCACAATCCTTCCGACAACACCTCCCAGAATACCTCCGGCCACCATAACCACAAGCAGGCTATAATTAAAATCAGGTATCTCATTAGTAAATACCAAAGCCACCAGGCTGGCAAACTGCGAAACAAAAATAATGTAGAGGGAAGTTATTACCGCCTCCTTGGTACTCATTGAAAATAAATAGAACAATATAACGAGATTGATAGGGCCTCCGCCAATACCTAAAAAAGAAGACATCAAACCTAAAAATAAACCTACTATTAGGGATATTCCACTGTTTTTTATCTTTTTGGTTGCTATCCTGTCTTTAAACAAAGTAAATAATAATGTAAACAAAGTCACAATTAAAAGGCAGCCCGCCTGTACAGCCCCCACCTTATTAGGATTACTGCTTACACTCTTTACAAATGAAAAAAGCCATTTTCCTGCCACTCCTCCTATAGCACTCCCTACTGCAACCGGAAATATTTTAGCAAGCTTCAATTCTTCCTTCCTGCTTAATTGGGATTTAATTACAGAATAAGCTGACATAGACAGTACAGTACAGCCCGACAAAAAACTTATTTGACTCACATCCAAAATTTTAAATGCATCTAAGAGGGGCTTAATAATTACCCCTCCGCCGATACCACAGATAGCTCCTATTACAGATGCAAAAAAACATATAACAAAAAATAATATTTCCATAATCACTCCAATACTTACAACTTATAATATTTTTATCTGACTCCCTGAGACAGTAATCTGTACAGCTTTAAAAAGTATGAATTATCTTCATTCTCAATTTCTTCTTTTACCATATCCGGATAATCTGTTATTATACCTTCTATAGGCTTATGCAGATATTTTATTATTGTTTCACTGTCATTAATTGTCCAAACAAAAATATCCTTTCCTTTTGCCTTCGCATCATCATTTAATATATCATTGAAGGTAAAGTCTTCTATCACAAAAAAATTCACCATCTCATCTGCAAAAGCTCCAAACTGCATTGCTATTATATGTCCTGTGTCTATATCCGGCGCTTTAGCTTCTATCTTTTCCATAATCTCCAAATTGCCGGACATCGTTTTATAAGTCTTGTCTACTCCAAGCCTTCTCATCTCATTAATAAAAATATCTGCATAATTATCCGGTTCTTTCCCATGTGGCTTAAGCTCTACCAAAAGTTTCATATTAAGCTCTTTCGCCCGCTTTACAAACTCCTCAAAGGAGGGTATATGGCTTACAAAGTCTCCCTGCCTTATCTCAAGTCCCACAACCTCATCAAAGGTCATATCCTGCACCTTTTTATCTATGCCTGCAAGCCTTTTTAAATTAAAGTCATGGATTACAACAAACTTGTTATCCTTTGTTAAGATTATATCTAACTCCACATAATCGGCTCCTGCCTTTGCAGCTCCCTCCAAGGCTTCAATAGAATTTTCTACTCCTGTAGAATCATATCCCCTATGCCCCACTATAAATACATTTTTATTTAGCTTCTCAGAAAACATCTGGTATCCTGCATGACCCAGCACAACTATCAGTATAATACTCATCAAAGCCGCAATTCTCTTTCTTTTTTTATGCACAAAACCGCCATAGGGCAGTACATTGAAACAAAATACTTCCTCATCATCAATTATAATTTTCACCATTGATGATATAATTATCAATTTTGAAATTACTATAAAGAAGAAAAGTATTATTCTGGTTATAGTATAAAACATACTATTATAAACTACCGCCTTACCTGATGGATCTAAAAATTCAAATATTTGAGTATTTAACCATAATAAAATACCACCTACAATAAACAAGACAAATTCAAACATAAACCATAGCATTATTAGTCTTATCTTGCCTTTTTTAGTAATTTCCAAACTCCTCTTCATATTAGAAGAAAATGTATTATTATTAATAACTGTTAGCGGAATGGTAAAAATCAGCCTTAAGTTTATGTAACCACAGATTAGCAAAAATATATAATATAGAGCTTCTCCCTTATCAGTCTTCATAAGCTCCGAGGTAATAAACTTAGGTATGAAAAATTTTTCAGAAAACACTGAACTAAGCCCAAGATTAGACAGCGGAATCATCAATATGAAATATATGATAAAGAAAAACATCTGCTTTAAGTTAAAACTTCTCCATTTGCTAAAAGCACTCTTAAGATTATTTTTCCACAAAAATCTTACTTTTTTATATGAACAGTAAACCATGATTGTAAGTACAGAAAACTCAAGCAAGATGAATCCACTTACAAGCATAACAAATATAATCAGCAGTAAGAAGCTTGGAGGTTTACTAAGTATGTCTAAAATATTATGAGCTGTAAGATTGTCCTCCCCTGCACTTGCTAGAACAAGCCTAAATACAAATCTAAGCAGGAAGCTCCCTACCTTAGTTAAAATAAGCTGTAAGAGCACAGCCTTTGAATAAAATGCAAATTTATTTTGATATATATTATTCCATACAGCCTTTCCCAATGCTTTATTATCTATATTCATAATACTCCTTACTTCTGCCTTACATCAAATAATATATGAGTTTTATAAAAGTTATAATTAATTCTATGCAACAAAGTAAAGAGCCCGGCTTGGGGGAGCCGGACTCTTCGGAGAAGGTATTTTTGTTACTTATGGGGTGTAGCAAAAACTATATAATGTATTGGGGTTTACGAGTATTATTATAGCAGATAATTGCCAATAAGTCTGCACAAACTTTATTTTTTTTACAACCCTTTTTCTATTAATAATTACCTTATGTATTGCATTAGTGCATTTTTACCCTGTAATTTTAAACTATAAACTCTCATTTTTATTGGTAATCATTAATAAGTGACAATTATAAAATATCAAACCGCTTTCTAATTAAACAACTCTTCAAACTCTTCTCTTGTAATTCTTTCCTTTTCCATAAGCAGTTTTGCACTGGCATGAAGCACATTCATATTTTCTGAAATAAGGCGTTTAGCTTCTGCATAGCATTCATCTATTATCTTCTTAACCTCTTCATCTATCCTGCTTGCCGTTTCTTCACTATAGGCTCTTGTATGTGCCAAATCTCTTCCGATAAACACCTCATCATCGTCATTGTCATAGTTAATAAGCCCTATTTCATTGGTGAAACCAAAACGAGTTACCATTGCTCTTGCAACCTTGGTTGCGTGTTTTATATCCCCTGAAGCACCGGTAGTAATATCATCAAGAATAAGCTCCTCTGCAACACGGCCGCCAAGAGTTACTATAATATCCTGCTTCATCTTACCCTTTGTCTTAAACATCTCATCCTTTTCAGGAAGAGGCATGGTATAGCCTGCCGCTCCATTTCCTGTAGGAATTACAGATACGGTATACACTGGACCTACATCAGGAAGCACATGGAAGAGAATTGCATGACCTGACTCATGATAAGCCGTAATCCTCTTTTCCTTATCAGAAATGATATGGCTCTTTTTCTCAGTTCCTATTCCAACTTTAATAAATGATTTCTTAATATCTTCCGCAACTATAAACTGTCTGTTCTCTGCTGCTGCCTTTATTGCCGCTTCATTCAAAAGATTTTCAAGATCCGCACCTGTAAATCCTGCGGTAGTACGAGCAATCTGCTCAAGGTTTACATCATCACCAAGAGGCTTGCCTGCTGAATGTACCTTTAAGATTTCCTCTCTGCCTCTTACATCAGGATAGCCTACCTGCACTTTGCGGTCAAATCTTCCCGGACGGAGGATAGCCGGGTCAAGTATGTCCACTCTGTTTGTAGCAGCCATCACGATAATACCCTCATTCACTCCAAATCCGTCCATTTCCACAAGCATCTGGTTCAGAGTCTGCTCTCTTTCATCATGTCCGCCGCCAAGACCTGTACCTCTTCTTCTGGCTACGGCATCTATCTCATCTATAAAGACTATGCAAGGAGCATTTTTCTTTGCCTCTTCAAATAAATCTCGAACCCTTGAAGCACCTACACCTACAAACATTTCTACAAAATCAGAACCTGAGATTGAGAAAAACGGTACTCCCGCCTCTCCCGCAACTGCCTTTGCAAGCAGGGTCTTACCCGTTCCCGGAGGGCCTGTAAGTATGACTCCTTTAGGTATTCTTGCACCAATACCGTTGTACTTTGCAGGATTTTTAAGAAAATCCACTATTTCTTCCAACTCTTCTTTCTCTTCTTTCAGTCCTGCAACATCCTTAAACATAACCTTTTTATCTTTTTCGGAGGACATCTTTGCTCTGCTCTTTCCAAAATTCATCATCTTCGAGCCTGCTGCTCCACCGCCTCCACCTGAAACTCCCGTTCCAGCCGTCATAACCATCATCATAATAAAGAACATTACTAAGATAAGCATATAAGGCATAAGTGTAATGAGCCAACTCTGCTTTGTCACATCATGCAGATTATAGTTTACAAAGCCTTTTTCTCTTAACAGTGCAACTACCTCGTTTACATCAGAGGTGTAAAAACTTTCCGTCGTCCTATTCTCATGAAAACCTATGGTTACTTCCACTTCACCGGTAGGTACTGTCTGATTTTGGTATATTTCCACTCCTGTTATAGTTTTTCTATCAAAATCTGCTTTAAATTTTTCATAGTTATAATTGCTATGGCTCATCTTATAAAGATTTTCTGATAAAAACATTACCAGTACAATTATTGCAAGTATTATAAAATAGGTTCCAAATCCCCTTGTCTGTTTTCTCACTTTGTTCTCCTGTTCAATGTATAATAGTCTTTTTTAGTCCAAATGCACTACTCCGATATAAGGAAGATTCCTATATCGCTGCATATAATCAAGTCCATAGCCTACTACAAATTCATCAGGAATTACAAATCCCACATAGTCCACAGTAATGCCGTCAACAACCCTGCGGTCAGGCTTATCAAGTAAGGTACAAAGCTTAAGCGAATTAGGCTTCTTTGTCCAAAGCATATCCTTAAGGAAACTAAGTGTATTACCGGAATCTATAATATCTTCTATTAAAAGTACATCTTTACCGTCAATACCCTCGTCAAGGTCTTTAACTATTCTTACCCTGCCACTGCTTTCCGTGCCGTTGCCATAGCTTGATACCGACATAAAATCCATTGTAAGCGGAACTTTTATGTACTTTGCAAGCTCTGTAGTAAAAAATACACTTCCTTTAAGAATACAGATTAAATGCACTTCTTTTCCCGCATAATCTCTGTTGATTTCCTCAGCCATTTCCCTTATACGAGCTGCTACCTCTTCTTCACTGAGCAATGTAGTAATCTTAGTTTCCATTTTTTCCTCCATCATTTTAATATTACTTCAATTTTTAACAATTTTCTTGTCATTTTGGTAATCTTTGCCCCTTCTCCGGTTCTATATCCTATTATCCAAAGGATGTCACTGCCGGATGCTACAACAGGAATTGTATTTCTTTTTTCTGAGGGAACTTTGCTGTCTATAAAATATTTTTTCAGTTTTTTCTTAGTACCATCATCAGAAATAATAAGATAATCTCCATCTTGCCTATATCGCAAAAGAACATTATCTGATATTCTATCATAATCAAACCATTTGATACAACTGTTTTGCACAAGATTTTTTGTACTTCCGTCACAAAAAGTCAGCTTAATATTATTTTCTTCCAACAAAACATCTGAAACCTCATCAATTTCTATCAAATCAAGCTTTAATTCAGGTGGTTCCAACCTCTTACCGGAATTAACCGGTGTTTCAGCTTCTTTTAAAAATCTTACTCCCTCATAATCTCTTACAGCTCTAACAGCATAGGGTAGATTTATCTCTCTGCCCACCTGTTTAAAAAATAACTCTCTCACACCGGCAACATGCACTGAACCTATATCTCTTGCCTTCCCTGCCCTTTTTACCAATACCCTGTACAGTACCTCATCCGCTAAAACCTCATCAAGCTCTAATATCTCTTTTTTTACAAAAATATCATCGGCCTCATCAACATATTTTCCATAAGCCTTCTCGACCTCTTTTAGTATGTAATTCTCTATACCGTAAAGCCTGTCTGCTGCCTCGTTTATATGTCTTACCGCTCCCTCATTTACCGTCGAAAGCTCAGGCAGTACCTTATTCCTAACCCTATTTCTCATATAAATCAGTGATTTATTGGTACTGTCCGTAACATAACTCTCTCCGTACCCTGCGACAATTTCTTCAATCTCTTTTCTGTCGGTTTTTATCAAGGGTCTTATTATATTTCCGTTTTTAATTTTTATTCCTGTAAGTCCGGTTATACCGCTTCCTCTTGAAAGGTTGATGAGAAAGGTTTCTGCCACATCATTCATATTATGGGCAACCGCTATCTTATCTGCCTTATTTCCCTTTCTAATCTCCTCAAAAACCTCATATCTCAGTATCCGCCCTGCCTCTTCTTCCGAAAACTTATTCTCTTTTGCATAAGACGGCACATCCAACCGTCTGACTTCAAGATGTATGTTATATTTTTCACAAAGTTTCTTTACAAACTCCTCATCTCTTGCCGCCTCTTCTCCCCGTATTCCATGGTTTATATGGACGGCAATAATATTCTCCGGACTTACAATATCCTTTAATAAGAGCAAAAGGCAGACCGAATCGGCACCTCCTGAAATACCGGCAACAACCCTGTCTCCCTTAGATAACAATTTATTTTTTTTTATAAATAACTTTATTTTTTCTACACTGTCCATTTCATCCTCTGTAACTATAGTCAAAGGTCTGACTCCCTGCTGGTTGTCAGACCCTTTTATTTTTCCGGTTCAAATACTATTTCATTCTGATATGTGAGACCGAACTTCTCCCTTGCAGTTTCTTCAATAAACTTCTTAGTCTTTATTTCAAGCTTTAAATTTGCAAGCTCCTCAGCCCTGTTCTTCTCAGCCTCTAAATCACATTTGACAGACTCATTCTTGGCTTTTACTTGAATAAGCTTATCATCTAACATAAACTTGCTCATGCTTACAATTACTAAAACTGCAAACAGCACCACAGTATAGAAGAGTTTTTTTGCTCTGCCGGTTCGTTTTTTTCTCATACCTGCCATATGAATTCTCCATCTGTTTTATATAGTATACTTCATTTTAGCTTAAATTTATGTATTTTACAAGCATTATATTTTATGTTACAATACTAAAAAATAAAAGAGGGCAAAAATGAAAAAAATATACCACAAACTAATCTATTTCTTACTGATATTGATTATATCTTCCTTTTTATTGCCGTCAACAGTTTGTAAACCTACCATCTTAGCAGCAGTGAGGTAAGAATGAATGAATATAAAAGAAAATAAAATGGGTACAATGCCCGTTAAGCAACTGATAATAAATATGTCACTGCCTATGATAGTATCAATGCTCGTTCAGGCATTGTATAATGTTGTGGACAGTATCTTCGTAGCTAAGCTTTCTGAGGATGCACTTACTGCAGTGACTTTGGCCTTTCCTATGCAGAACTTTATGATAGCCCTTGCAACAGGAACGGGTGTAGGTTTTAATGTACTGCTCTCCCATGGACTCGGCGAGAAAAACTTGGATAAGTCCAATGCAGCCGCAAATAACGGTATCTTTCTTATCTTAGTAAATACCATTATCTTTATTTTATTAGGTGCCTTTGCTTCAGCACCATTTATAACCAGCCAAACTGATAATCCTTCCATTCAGACAGACGGAATTATATATCTGCAAATAGTCAGCTTCTTAGCTATAGGAGTATTTACACAGGTCACTATGGAACGCCTGCTTCAGTCTACCGGCAGAACCCTGCTTAGTATGATTAGTCAGATAACAGGTGCTGTAATAAATATAATCCTAGATCCTATTATGATATTCGGTCTTTTAGGTTTGCCAAGAATGGGGGTTGCAGGAGCTGCAATAGCTACTGTAATAGGGCAGTTTTGTGGTGCATTTATGGGTATCTTCCTTAATCTTAAGTACAACACTGAAATTACCATATCCATAAAACAAATATTTAAACCTAGCCTCGATACTATAAAATCAATTTACCTTATTGCAATTCCTAGCATCTTAATGATATCCATCGGCTCTATTATGACCTATGCTATGAACCTCATCCTCATTGCATTTTCAACTACTGCCGCAGCTGTATTCGGAGTATATTTTAAACTACAGTCCTTTTTCTTTATGCCTGTATTTGGACTTAGCAACGGACTCATACCTGTACTTTCCTTTAATTATGGTGCAAAAAATAAAAAACGAATAGATGAATCATTAAAGTTTGCTTTAAACCTTGCCTTTGGTATAATGTTAATAGGCACAATCACCTTTGAACTCATACCTACAATCCTGCTTAATATGTTCAATGCGTCTGACGATATGATGAATATGGGGGTAATTGCACTGAGAACCATAGCAATCCACTTTCCTCTTGCTGCTATTGGCATAGTTTTAAGTTCTATCTTCCAAGCCTTTGCACAAAGTATATATTCACTTATAGTCTCTATAATGAGACAGCTGGTAGTTTTAATTCCTGCTGCTTGGTTGCTATCACAAACAGGTAATGTAAGTAATGTATGGTGGGCATTTATGATTGCAGAAGTTGTATCTCTTGTAACTTCATTTTTATTTTTTAATCATGTTTATACTAAATCAATTCGCCAACTTATCAAGGCAAATTAGTAAAAAATGAACCATACACTGCTATTCAGTATATGGTTCATTTTTATTCTCCCATCAATCCCCTTCAATAACTGCTAGAGTAATCACTCCCAGTATTACTAAGAACAGGAATAAATACTCTAAGGAAATAAATTTCCTTAAAGGGATAATCTGTTATCTTTATAATTAGGTATGATATTTAGAAAGGCTCTTCTTAAAGTCTTCTATCATAGTGTTAAATACACCAATCTGATGTGAAAGTTCCTGTATCTGCTCAATATAAGAACCTACACTTTCATTTACCTCACTTACAGCTCCCGAATTTTCTTCAGCTATAGCTGTAAGAGTCTTAATATTTTCAAACAGTTCAGAAATAGACTCTGCCTCACCTTTCAGTTTCTGAGAATTATCAATCATAAGCACTGATACAGCCTGAAGATTATTATTAGATACTTCGGAAGTGTCAACTGCCTTATCAAGAGATTCATTTTCCGATGCCAGCACCTGATACTGATTATCTATGCCTGATACAACTTCTCTCATATTAGCTACAAAACCTGTAAGGTTCTGATTTATTTCTTCTACAGCATTATCCGTTTCTACAGAAAGCTTTCTTACTTCCTCTGCTACAACTGCAAAACCCTTACCTGCCTCACCTGCTCTTGCAGCCTCAATAGAGGCATTAAGTGCTAAAAGATTTATCTGATTTGCAATTCCTGAAACTATTGAAACAATCTGAACCATTTTATCTGCATCTTCCTGAAGAGCAGCTCCACTTTCTCTAATTGTTCCAAGTCCATCAAGAACTCCATTTATCTCTGATGCAGTCTTCTTTACTCCTGAGAAACTTTCTCTTATGCCCTTCATTGCCTCTTCAATCTTTGTCTTATTTTCTTGGCTTTCTTCAGAAATTTCTGTTATATTATTCACACTTCCATTTAACACATTGACAAGCCTTTCTGTCTCACTAGCCTGTCTACTTGTATCATCAGTAACCTTACCCATCACGCTCTTTATATTATCAGAAGTATTTCTCATATTTCCGGAAATATCTCCTAAAGACATGTTAAAGCCATGCATTTCATCTACTACAGCATTAAAATCAATAAAATCTTTCTGTACTACTTCCTTAACTTTTGCAATATCCTCTGCAAGAGCCTGATACTCATCTCCACTATCAAGTATCATATTAGTAATAAATCTTCTCTGTTTCAAATCTTCAAGTTCTGCCTGTACATCTCTAACAGGACTATTAAAAAGCATACCCAACAACAATGGAATAATGCCTGAAACCAAGGTAACTACTGCCGGCTCCCAGCTTAGTCCAAAAGAAACAAAACTTGTTATTCCTACTCCAAGCATAGTAAATAAAGATGTTTTATATACAGAATTTTTAATAAAGCCTAAGGAAAGAATTTTATTCAGCTTATACGATTTTGTATATGATATCGGTCTTTCAAATGTCAGCTCCAACTTAATTTCAGCTCCGGCTTGACTCACAATCTTTACATCCACGTTCTCCTTAAAATGTTCAAACACTCCTTTTAAAAGACCTTTAAGATAGCCACCCATCTGCCTTTTCGACCTGTATACAAGCTCTGCCTTATTGGAGTCAACTGCAGTAAGGTCAAGTACCGGTGGAACAGCTCCCTTAAACCTCTTCATAACTATAGCATGTACATCATTCATTGATTTAAGAAAATGATATGCATTTTCATGCCTAAAAAAGCCCGGATAAAACTGGACAAATGTCCTTATATTCTCCTGACCCATTATCTCCCAAATCTGCTCACTATTTTTTCCTGCTTTCTGACCTATAAACTCAACCATCCCTACAGCTATCTTATCATCTACATCTTCAAGTGGCGAAAAAATATGTCCAGGGTTCAAATTATACTTTTCAAGAGCCTTATTCACCACATCATCTCCGAAAAGTCTTCT
>NZ_JBQNBU010000068.1:0-11455 GCF_052169795.1 Catonella sp. | reverse complement strand
ACAGGACAGGACAGGACAGGACAGGACAGGACAGGACAGGACAGGACAGGACAGGACAGGACAGGACAGGCTATAAATATAATTTAATATATGATTTAAAGCTTAAGTATATG
This sequence comes from Catonella sp., assembly GCF_052169795.1. Lineage (GTDB taxonomy): Bacteria > Bacillota > Clostridia > Lachnospirales > Lachnospiraceae > Catonella. The sequence continues at coordinate 11,342 of NZ_JBQNBU010000068.1, read as the reverse complement.
AAAATTAGGCACTTATTTTGATGTAATCAGAATGGGTGTCTTTTTGTGTTTAAAAATAAAATTGGAGGATAAACTATGGGCTATACTATGCTAAAAAATGAAATGCTGAATGACAAATCGGTAGACGATTATACACTTTACGGAGCTGCTTTATCTTTTATAAGAAATAGCTGTGAAGGACTTAGATTTAATGAATACGAGGCGACAGATGTAAAGGCAGATAATCTGGATAGTAAAGGAAAGAGTCTTAAACCAAATCAGATTCCTTGTAATATGGAAAAGGACATTGATAGGCTCTGCCTTGAGAATGCTTTATCAAGGTTCTTAAAATCAGGCAGGAAAGAAGATGCCTTTGATGTATATTTCTGCTATTTAGAAATGTTTGTAGGAGATTATGAGAAAACAAGGCGGATGATAGAATTACTTTCAGAATTTGAAACAAATGGCAGCGGACTTCTTATGAAACATAGGGACCATTATTCGCATTCTGTATATGTATTCTCACTGGGACTTGCAATTTTTGAGTCTAACAGCATATTTAGAAATGCTTATAAGGATTATTATAAAATTAGTGATGAACATGAAGCGGCACACCATTTTTTAGAATACTGGGGACTTACAGCATTGTTTCATGACATAGGCTATCCTTTTGAACTTCCATTTGAGCAGGTATGTTCTTATTTTGAGGTAGAAGGTAGTAAGAGGAGTGAAAGACCTTTTGTGGCTTATCAGGATTTGGAGAAATTTATAACGATTAATGAAAATGTAAAAAATAAATTGTCTAAAATTTTCTCTGATAAAACATTTACCAGTACAAATGAACTCTTTGCATATATTTTAGCAGAGAAACTTGGAGCAGTTTATGACAAAACTGTTACAGAAGAAAAGATGATTGAAGTCTTGACTGATAAGCCGACCAAACCAAATGAGTTTAATCATTTTATGGATCATGCTTATTTTAGTGCTACAGTATTATTTAAGAAATTATTTGAAGAAATGCAGTTAGATATAAAAAAAGAGCATTTGGATGCACTTACTGCAATACTTATGCATAACAGTCTGTATAAGTTTTCTGTTGCAAAATATAAAAGTGAGGGAAATAAGCCTTTTAAAATAAATATACATCCTCTTGCTTATATTCTCATGCTCTGCGATGAACTTCAGTGCTGGGATAGAACAGCTTATGGAAGAAATTCAAAGAAAGAGTTGCATCCAATGGGAGCAAGCTTTGATTTTTCAAACAATCATATTAAAGTAAGGTATTTATATGATGAAAATGAATTAGCTAAAATAGATAATTTTAAAAATGATTATATAGAATGGCTGCAGTCAGGAAGTGGAAAGACACCGAAATTAAAGGCATATTCATCTATGTTTATAAAGAAAGAGGATAAGTCGGAATTTCAGGTGGATATAGAGAGAATTATTGATTTGACGAATATCGGGTTGGAAGTTGAAACAGGACTTGCTAAACATATTCATGCAGACAATAGAAGTTATCTTTCAGATAGCAATTTTATTAGTCTTTATCATTTTGCAGTAATTCTTAATGGACGCTGGAGAAAGGTAGATGAATGGAAGAAAGCAAAGGCGGCAGGTCATGAAGAAAAGTTTATAAATGATGAGACTATAAAGTCAGAGTTTGCAGAAAGTTTTAAGAATCTTTCATTAGAATATAAGCTGTCAAATATCAACCAGGCTAAGGCCTTTGCACAATACCTGAATGAGATAGGCTGCTTTTATACAGATAAGCAGGTTGATTTTGATCTTGTTAATGAATTTTCAAATGAAGAACTCTTAAAAATAGGTTTCTTAGAACATATGAGATGGCTTAAAGAACACTATGAAATGGGATGGACTTATGGAAATCCTGAAGAAGAAAAGAGGGAATTTGAAAGAAAGCATAAGGACATGATACCTGATTTCAATGGAACTGAAGTCACAGAAGAAGATGCAAGAAAAAATTATGAAAGGCTTGATAAGGTGGAGCAGGATAAGGATACTGAGCCTATGGAATGTATGCTTGCGATGATTAGGATGTTTGATGGACTGAGGATATATAGGTTTTAATTTAGGAGGGTAATGTAATGAAAAGAAAAATTCTGAATAAGATATGCGTACTTTTAGTTTTCTCAATTCTATTTGCTATTTGTGGTGGAAAAGAAACTTATGCAAAAGCAAAGTATGATTGGATTTCAGCTTTTGATAATGGCATGGCAAAGTTTTGCAAAGACGATGAATTCGGTGTGATTAATAGTAAAGGAAAGGAAATAATAAAGATTGGAAAATATGACTATATAGGTTTTTTTGGTGATAGGATGGTACCGGTTCTAAAAGGAGAAAAATGGAGTTATATTGATGAAAATGGTAAAGAAGTGCTGAAAGTGGGCAAACATAACTGGGCAGATGAGTTTGTAGAAGGCATAGCTCAGCTTATGGATAATAAAACACATAAAGTTGTAAAATATACTATTATAGATAAGACTGGTAAGGTAATAAAAAAACTGAAAGGTAAAACATGTTCCTTTTTTTATGAAGGTTTGGCTCTGGTTCAGGTAATCGGTTCGGAGGATTGGGGGGTTATAGACAAGACTGGCAAAGAAATAGTAAAAGTAGAAAATCATGGCTATTTAATGGACATTGATAAATTCATAAATAAATTCATAAAAGAAATCCGTGAAAATGGAAAAGCATGGATAGAAAAAGATGGTAAGCATGTTTTAATTAATAAAAAGGGAGAGGAGCTGAGATGGTATGATTCAGTGAATAGCTTCCAAGATGGATTTGCAACAGTTGAAAAAAATGGTATGTATGGTCTTATTAATGAAAAATTTGATGAAGTGGTAGAGTTAGGAAAATATGACTATATAGATTACTTTAATGAAGGCTTGGCATGGGTAAGAAAGAATGATGAGTTTGGATATATTGATAAAAATCTTAATGAAGTTCTTATGTTTAGAAAAGGTGAATATGATAGCAGTAGCGGATTCTTTGAAGGCCTAGCTAAAGTGGAAAAAGATAAAGCATATGGTTTTATCAACAAAAATGGAGTGGAAGTAATAAAGCCGAATTTAGAGTATGGATATGCACTCTCTTTTTCTGACGGACTGTCTATAGTAAAGAAGGATAATATATTCGGAGCTATAGATAAAAATGGCAATATTGTATTTAAGCTTAAACCAGGACAGTATGATCGTGTTTATGATTTTAAAGAAGGCATCGCAAAGGTAAAAAAAGGAGAACAATATGGATATATTGATAAAAAGGGAAATGAAGTAGTAGTACCTGGATATTATGATAATGATGTAGTTTTTTATGATGGGCTTGCTAAAGTAAAGAAAGGGAATAAATGGGGCATTATCAATAACACTGGTAAACCAGTTGTGCCATTTGGAAAATATGATAATTTGCTTGAAGTTACTAATTTTGCACAAGAAGTAATGGTAAGTGGTATGACTATGGAATTGAAAGATAATAGCTGGATTTATCATATGGACAAGACTTCAAGCTGGATTAAGAATATAGAGGAAAATGAAGATAATTTTAGCGATGGAGTCCTGTTAGTCCGCAAAGATAAAAAGATAGGCATGATTGATAACAATGGTAATGAAGTTTTAAAACTAGGAGAATACGAATATATAGGTGAATTCAATGACGGGCTTGCATTAGCATATAGAGATAAAAAATGGGGCTTAATCAAAAAAGACGGTACTCAGGTAATAAAGCCAGAATGCACATATATAGGAGCTTTTAATGATGGGCTTGCTCTTATTCAAAGAAATAAGAAATGGGGCTATGTAGATAAAACAGGAAAAGAAATGATAAAGCTTTCTTATGACTATGCAAATAACTTTAATGAAGGCATAGTACCTGTCCGCAAGGGAGATACGTGGTATATCATTAATACAAAGGGAAAAGTTGTAAGGAAGATTAAATAAAGGAATTTAAGGAGGATGGAAAAAATGACACCAGAACAAAGAGAAGCAAGAAAAAAATTATGAAAGGCTTGATAAGGTGGAGCAGGATAAGGATACTGAGCCTATGGAATGTATGCTTGCGATGATTAGGATGTTTGACGGGCTGAGGATATATAGGTTTAATTAAGTATTTATTATATATATTTTGTATTAGAAATAATAAAATTTAGGAGGATGGATATATGACACCAGAACAAAGAGAAGCAAGAAAAAAATCAGCTGAAAGTGGAAATATTCGTTGGATAAAGGATAACTGTCTTAGAGATAAAGATTCAAAAGATGATTATGTTTTTATAAGTTACAAGTCGGATGATTTTGAGAAAGTGCTTGATGATATTTTATATAAAACTTGTAGGAAATATGGACTTAAGGTATATTTTGACACAGCCTTTGATGAAAAATCAGATTCTTGGATTAATCAGTATTATGATAATATGTCATCCTCACATTGTAAAGCGTTTATAGCATTTTTAACTAATGTCTATTTTTCCAGTTATGCTTGTTTATTAGAGATGATGTCAAGTAGATGTAATAAAATTGGCGAGTCATTGCACTTTATACCTATTAACTTAGAATCCATTACAGACTATAAGAGTGATGATAATACTGGATTAGGAACTTATAGATTTAGTGATGGGAAGATCAATCTTCATGCAGAAAATGAATTGGAAAAATTTAATGAAAAATTTGAGGATCTCTTAGAGGACAGACCAGAATTGAAAAAAATTTATAAGGGATATAAACATAAGGAGTTATATTATGAAAAAACAGATAAAGAACCTGCTAAAGGAGAATTATATCTTAATGTTGCTCAATGTAGAAAATTAATGGCAATGGTAATACCAAAAGAGAATGAAAATGATGGGTCTAACAAGAACTTCGAGGATATAATACATGACAAGTTGATAAAGAAGGGATTTGATAAAGTATTCATAAAAGATTGGAAAAATCAATCTAATGAGGATCCTGGAAAAGTAACAGTTAATAAAAACAATACCGAATCTGAAGAAGTTACACAAACTGTGAAACCGACATCTGAGACTGTTACACAGGCTGAAACGGAGTCATATACTGATAAAGTTGAGGTTTCAAAAGTATTAGAGAAAAGCAGTCAATCTACAATGAGGAATAGTAATGCTATAATAAACGAAACCACAACCCTTGCTGAGTTTGAAAAATTATGTGAAAGTGTAGATTTCTGCCAGAAATTAAGAACAGCTAGGAAACAAAAGCATGGAGCAGGGCAGATTTTTGATTTCCTTGTGGCATCTTTACTTGGTGGGTGTGATAAAAAGATTCCGGATGATAAAAATACTTCAGTGCGTAAAGGAGCATTTAATTACTGTGTATATGCTATTTCTGAAGTTGTAGACCTGGAAAATGTGAAATTAGGAGCAAGTCAGTATACTTGGATGTCAAATGCAAGAAAAGCCATGCGTAAAGAAGATATGCCGGATAATTTCTTTAATGATAAAGGAAAAGTAAAATCCGGGACACTTGGAGAATATAGTACTATATTTGAGCAATTATCTTCAGACATGACAATAGGTGAAGTGTTAGATAAATATAAGGCTAAAGAAAGAGGATTTCATACTAAGAACAATGAAGGAATATTTGAAGCCTGGGAACTTATTAAAAATATTGATGTAAAAGAGGGTAAAAAAGGTTTAGAAGAACTTATGTAAACCATAAGAAATGAGGTATTCCATTGAATATAGAACAGATAGAGGAACTGCTTGCAAGCAAGCAGTTCCAACAGCTTAAGTACTTTCAAGAAAAAACAAATGTATTTACTATAGTCGGCCAGACACATACAGAACATTGGCATAGTTCATTTATGAGCTGGCTTTTTGATCCTAACTCTAGCTTGAGGCTTGGTCACTATCCCTTGGTAAGACTTTTGTCGCTCTATATGATAAAAAGTGGAGATGAAGAACTTACTTTAAAATCGGTATTTAATATGAAACTAGATAACATTCATTTCGAAACTGAGAGGACATTTTTTACAACAGATGGAAAAAAACGCTCCATAGATGTATATGGAGAAAGTGATGAACTGGTAATTGTAATAGAAAATAAGGTAAAAGCCAGAGAAAATATGAATGGCACGGATGTAGGACAAACTAAGGACTATAGAGATTATGTTGAAGGACATAAAAAATTAGGACAGAAAGTAATATGTTTGTTTGTAACACCTGATCCCAAGCAGAAACCATATGATAGAAACTACACACAGATTACATATCAAGAGATGTATGATTATGTAATTGCGAAATGTATAGAACATCCACAGCTGGGGAATGATGGAAAATATATGTTGGAACAGTATTCAAATAATCTTAGAGAAGCTGTCCATGGTTCTCCTATGGCTCTAGTAAATACTGCATTATGTAAGGAAATTTATGATTTACACAAGGAACTTTTGGATGAACTTTTCGATGATGTGGAGAAAAGCTTTAATTATACTGAAGATGACAAATTGTCTTGTGTTGTATATTCTCGTTACCAGAGTATTTTTGACGAAATATACCTTTCGCTTGATGAAAAGCATTATGGAAGGACACCAAAGTCAAACGTCAAAAGAAAGATTATAAGTTTTACTGATCTTTATAATGCAGGCAAGATTCAAAACGGTACTGAGTTTATGATGGAATATGAAGGAGTATTCCATTATGCTGTAGCAGAGTATGATGAAAAAGAGAAGGAATGTTATATGCTTCTTTTAAACGAGAAAAAAGAGCCTTATTATAATTTGAAAGGTGAAAAGATAGGATTTTATAAGGCATCTTCACAGGCTGGTTTAGATGCTGTAAACATATATAGAAAGAATAATAATATAGATACAAAGCTTACTACATTAAATGGTCCTTCTTACTGGAAGACGGAAGAAGGAATCACAATTAAGAGCCTAATTGATTCATTGTAGAATACTTGGAGAGCAAATGAAAAATAAGAGAAAAATTATTGTATTATTAGCACTTATACCATTTATCATAGGTACTCTGGGGTACAGTATGTGTGAATCTAGATTTACAGATGCACTGTATGCATCATTATCCTTGTATTTTACAAATAAAGCCTCCGATGGGTACAATATTTTTGTAGAAATTGCAAGATGGACAGCTCCGTTAGTTACTGCGGTGACTATTCTTTCTGCAATAAATAATGTATGGCAGGCTATGAAGTACAGGCTAGACTTGATTGGTGGCAAGAAGACGGTAGCGGTATATACAGATGACAATATTAAATTTCATGAAGGAATAGGTACAAAAGTAATTTATTCGGGTGATAGTTTTAAAAATTATACACAATATCACATAATAATGTTTTCTTCCGATAGAAAGACTTTTGAATTTTATAAAGAGCATGAATCTGAACTATGCAATAAAAAGGTTTATATCGGCATCATAGACATAGAAGGAAGTTTATTGAAAACAATACCGGATGCTGTAGTATTTGATATTAACAATATGATAGCCAGAGGATTTTGGAAAAAGCTTGGAATGTGGAAAGAGGGGAAGGAAAAACTTGATATTGTAATTTATGGTAGCAGTAATCTTGCGGGAGACATAGTAAGTACGGGATTGCAGATGAATATTTTTTCTTTGAATCAGCATATAAACTATCATTTTATTACAGATAATAAGCTTTACCCGATAAGGCATAAAAAGCTGCGGCTTATGAACTCAGATAAGCTTGAATATTATTCTACAGATGATGAAAATATCTGGGAAATTATTTAGAATGCAGATAAAGTAATTGTTGCAGATGAGGTAAAAGCAGAATTATTACAGACAATTGTTTTAAGTGCCAATAATGCGAAAGTATATTATTATTCTCCTGAAGATGGAGATATGAGTTCGTATATTGAGTATAGAAAACCTGTACCTTTTGGGAGATATAAGGATGTATTTACAGAGGAAAATATACTGCGTGAGAAGCTGATAGAGAAAGCAAAAGCTTTGCATAATTACTATGAATCAATATATAATACAGGTAAGAAATGGGAAGATCTTTCAGGTTTTCTCCGTGGATCCAACATTTCAGCGGCAGACTTTGGGAATATTTTAGCTGATCTTAACAAAGATGAGATGGAACTGGCAGAACTTGAGCATATAAGATGGTGCAGATTTAATTTTTTGAATTATTATAAGTATGGAGAAGTAAGAAATGATGTTGAGAGGATTCATAATGATTTAGTACAGTTTGACGAACTTTCACTTGAGGAACAAAAGAAAAATATAGAGGCTGTAAGGATTGTGAAAGAATTAGTAAAAGAAAATTAGTAAAAGGAGATTTTATGTTAAAGAGAATATCAATAAAGTTGAGTTTAGGGCTATTGCTTGCGATAGTAATAGGAACATTTAATTTGCCTGTAGTATATGCGGCAGAGAGCAAGATTAGGTATGGAGCAGCAATGAAGGATGGTAAGCTGTATTCAATAGAGATAAATGGAGAGTCAGCTACAACTACACTTTGTGATGAAAGTAACCCTATTGGTAAAGGATATGAAGGAAATTATTTTATAATGCCATCTAATATAACAGGTGAAAGGTTTTATAAAATATTTGATAAATATGGAAAAAATATTGAAACTCTGAGCAGTAAGGAATATGATATAAAGGCTTTTAAAGCTGATGGCGAAGGAAATAAGGAATATGGAGGTACTGAGCTGAATAAAGCTTATGATTTTGTAGTTTTTACTTCAAGAGATGATGAAAATGCAATAAATTATATTTATACTAATGAAAAAGGGTTATTCATTAATAAATATGATGAAGAAGTATTTGAAAAAAGTGAGAAGGATAGTCTTGTTGTAAAGAAAAATGACAAAATGGGTGTTATTAATAAATTAGGAGAAGAAGTTGTAAATTGTGAATATGACGATATAACTTTTATAGATGGCTATATTGCTGTAGCAGATAAGGATGAAAAAATAGAATATACAGATATAAGGAATAAAAAAAAGCTGGAGTATGATCATATTATAAAATCATATGCATTAGGCAGCAAGAAAGAGATATATAGAGCAGTAGTGAAAAATAAAAAGTGTGGTATTATAAACTCTACAAGTAAAGAGATCATTCCTGTACAGTATGATGATATGGTTATAGATTCTGATGGTTTCAGAGTAATAAAAAATAATAAATTTGGATTCCTAGACCTGAAAGGAAAAGTTATATTACCTTGTAAGTACAATTATTTAGGTGAGTTTTCAGAAGGACTAGCTTTGAGTGGGAAAAAATATGATTGGACCTATATAAATAAGAAGGGGAAAAAAGTTCTTCATTTTAAATATGAGGATATGGGGAATTTAAGCAATGGTCTTATACCAGCTAAAAATAATGGCAAATGGGGATACATTAATAAAAAAGGAAAGAAAATAATAGATTTTAAATATGACGATGTGAATCAATTTGAAAATGGATATGCTACCGTTATGAAAAATGATGAATGGGGATTGATAAATAGAAAAGGAAAAGAAATATTTGAATTTAATAGTGATAGTCCAATATTGTTAAATCAGTATGGAATAGCAGTAATAGAAAAAAATAGAAAATATGGTTTGATTAACAAAGCTGGAAAAATAATATATCCTTGTAAGAGTGTGCAGCCAATTAGATTTTATGAATATGGTATAGCACGAGCAATAGAAGATGGAAAATATATTTTTATAACAAAAAATGGAAATACCATGCAGAGTGAAGTGGATCATATAATGTGTAGTAAGGAGCTGATACTGGTACATAAAGAAAATCATACTTATTGGTTATATAATAGTCAGGGAATACGGCTGACAGATAAAGATTACTTGGGTAATACCAGAATAACTAAGGATGATTTAGCTATTTTAATATATAAAGGTGATAATAAATTTATGTATTCATTCAAGCTTGTTGATGGAAAAATGAATGAAGTAATACCTGAAAAATATTATTATGTGGCTTATAGTGATGGATATTATATTGTTAAAACAAAGGAATATCCGGGTAAGCTAAGCATTTTCACAAAAACCGGTAAACAGCTAATTCCTTTTGAATATGAAATGGCATATGTTTTTGATTAACAGAAAATACTTGTTCAATAATCTAAATGTAAGGTTTAAACAGAAATAAGAATGATATAAAACAAAAGAAATGAAATATAAGCGTTAAGTTGAAGTAAATAAAGGGGCTGTCGCAATAAGTAAAAATACAACAAGATATAGTGATTCTATTGTCAAATTATGACTGTATTTTGTGTATCTGATTCTTAATGCGCCAGCCCTTCTATATCATACCGCAAACACCACATAAAGCGGTACAGATTTCAAATCCAAAATTCTTAGCTGAAGAACAATAGCACTAGACAAATCAAAATAAATGATTTACACTATAACAGATAATGCTTTTAAGGAGTTTAATATGTTAGCAGGCGAACTATTATCATATATAAAAGTTAAAAAAATCTGTGGAGATATAGAGAAGATTGATATAAAATATATCTCTGAGGACAGTAGGAATATAAAGGAAGGTACCGCTTTTATCTGTATAGAAGGAAGTCAGGTAGACGGACATTTATTCGTAGAGGGTGCAAAAAATAACGGTGCTAAGTTGTTTATTGCATCAAAAGATATAACTGACAAGGCAGGTAATGTACCTGTTGTCTACGTGAAAGACACGTTGAAGGTGATGGCACTTTTATCAAATGTGCTGTATGGTAAGCCTGATGAAAAGCTGTTTATGGTTGGCATAACAGGAACTAACGGTAAAACTACCACAAGCTATCTGATTAATCATATATTTGAAACCATGAAACTTAAAACAGGCTTGATTGGAACTATTCATCATAAGATAGGAAAGAAAATAATCCCTACCAAAAATACAACACCTGTTTCGGCGACTTTGCAGGGACTTTTAAAGGAAATGGTGGCTGAGAAATGTGATGCCTGTATTATGGAGGTGTCTTCTCATGCGCTGGCACTTGATAGGGTTATTGGCTGTGATTTTGACTGTGCAGTATTTACCAATCTGTCGCATGAGCATTTGGACTTACACAAGACTATGGAGAATTATGCACATACTAAAGAACTTTTGTTCACACAGTTAGGTCATAATCTTAAAAATGGGAAGCTAAAAACAGCTATATTAAATATAGATGATAACTATTCTAAGGAGTTTATGTCACATACACCGGCAGAAGTCATTACCTATGGTATAAATGATGAAACTGCAGATTTTTATGCTGACGAAATTTTATTTGATGACTGGAAAATGAGATTCGATTTGCATTTTTTAGGTGATATATACAAGGTAGAAACTAACCTTGTAGGCTTATTTAACGTATATAATGTGCTTGCTGCTATCTGTACGGCTTTTGCAAAGG
>NZ_JBQNBU010000067.1:0-11625 GCF_052169795.1 Catonella sp. | reverse complement strand
TGGACTTGATGATTTTGAGCTATATATTAAAAGGCATTAACTGTTGAACTCCCGTCTTTTAGGTTTTTAGTATAGCATAGATAAAAGATATTTTTACAAAAAGTCGGTATAACTTTTTCTTAAAGCGTATAAAAGTCGGTATAACTCAAAATTGAAAATTTTATTTTTTTGCACTTTTTACTCATAACATTTTTTATAAATGTTAGTATAATATGAGCAAATAAGAAGAAAGCGGATAGTATCGATGTGGTTTGATTTAATTTTAGTTGCATCTGCAATGATTTTTGTGGGTATATATTCATTTAAATTATTTATTTTATTACTATTGGTTATGACATTTGAAATATCTTTATACATTTTTGTTATGCAAATAAAACAAGAAAAATTAGGAAAAGAAGTGCTGGAACAAAAACGTACTTTGGATAAGGTTTTTTCATTTGTAGATAGTCTTTATGTTCTAAAGAGCAATAATGCTCATATAGAGGCTTATGAAAAATGGGTTGAAAAATTTGAAAAATATATGAAAGCTATTTATGAAAGAAATAAACTATTTTCAGAATGTATGAGTTTTAATAGTTTTTTTACAACTTTTCTGCCAATTGTAGTAGTTATATATTGTGTTTATTATCAGCATGATATTAGTAGTGGAAATTTATTGCTTTTGTATTTAATGACTTTAAATTTTATTACACCTCTCAATAAGATATTGGCTTCAATTGATGAAGTGGCTTATGAATTAAAGTATTTTGAAAAAGTAACAGAATTTTGTTCTTTAGAAAGTGAAAAAAATGGAATGTATAAATTATCGGGAAGTAATATGTTAGATATAGAATTAGATAATGTTAGTTATAGATATGAATATAATAGTGATGAAGTTTTAAAAAATATATCTTTAAAAATAAGGGATGGGGAATTTGTTTCTATTATAGGTAAAAGTGGATGTGGAAAATCTACACTTGCGAAAATAATATTAGGTTATGAAGAAGCAACAGATGGGGTTGTTAATTATAATAATGTAAACATAAGGAATGTAGACAAAAAAGATTTTAGAAGCTTAGTATCATTAATAACTCAAGATACACCTATATTAGATGGAAGTATTGATTATAATGTTACTCTTAATAGAAAAAATATAAATAAAGAAGATTTGAAGAATGTACTTGAAAGCGTAAATTTATATGAAGATGTAGAAAGAATGCCAATGAAATTTAACACCCCACTAAGAAGAGATAATACAAAGTTATCAGGTGGTCAAAAACAGAGAATTGCATTAGCCAGAGAACTTATTTCAAATCCTAAAGTGTTGGTATTAGATGAGCCTACTTCAGCATTAGACATAGTTACCGAAAAAATAATTCAAAGAAATATAGAAAGATTAAATTGCACAAGAATATTAATTACTCATAGATTAAACACAATAACAAAATCTGATAAAATAATTATTTTAGATGAAGGTACGATTGTTGATGTTGGAACACATGATAGTCTATATATGAATAACAAAAATTACAAAGCGATATTTGATTGTTATATGAATAATGAAGAAATATAGGAGAAAAAATAATGAACAAATTAGAATTAAAAAAAGTGTATAAAAAATACAATGGTCAAGAGAAGTATGTATTAGATGACATTTCACTAAATGTTAAAGATGGGGAGTTTGTATCCATTATGGGTAGGAGTGGCAGCGGAAAAACCACTTTGCTAAATTCCGTATCTACAATTGATAAGATTAACAAAGGAACTATTTTATGTGGAGATGTGGACATTTCCAAGCTGACAGATAAAGAGGCATCAGAATTTAGAAAAAATGAAATAGGATTTGTTTTTCAAGACTATATGCTTTTAGACAGTTTAACAATTAGAGAAAATATCGCTGTGGCATTATCTCTTAAAAAAGTAAATAAAAAAGAAATAGATAAAAGGATAGATACATATGCTGAAATGCTTGGAATTTATGACCAGTTGGATAAGTATCCATATCAGCTTTCAGGAGGACAAAAACAAAGAGCAAGCATTATAAGAGCAATAATCAAAAAACCTCTTATACTGTTTGCGGATGAACCTACAGGTGCTTTAGATCTGAAATCATCAAAGGATATAATGAAAATTTTTGAAAAAATAAATAAAGAGCTGAATGTAACTATAGTTATGGTAACGCACGATGCAATTTCATCTTCTTATTCAGACAGAGTTGTATTACTGAAAGATGGAAAAATTGAAAAAGAAATATACAGAGAAAATAATGGAATATTTTATGAAGATATAACAAATTCATTATCTAAGTTAGGAGAATAAAATGGAATTTAAGATTACTAAGGCAAATATAAAATCAAACTTCTTTTTGTATAAAGTTTATTTTTTGGCAACTACAATTATCCTAACTATATTTTCAGCATTTTTAAATTTTTCATCAGATAGTATGATATTAGAAAGAATCAGCGAAAGTGGTAGAGTTGAAGCAATGGCAAAAGCTATTTATTTTTTTCTGCTAATTTTTGTTGCGTTCTTTCTTATGTATTTTAATCACTTCTTTTTAAAAAATAGAAGTAGAGAAATAGGCATACTTGCATTACTTGGATTTTCAAAAGCTAAACTGGTAAAAATTTTATGCTATGAGAGTATTGTAATATTATCACTAAGCTATATCTTTAGTGTGGTGTTGGGAGCATTTGCGTATTTAGGTATTAAAGTGGCTATTATAGGCATATTAAATCTTGGCATATATCCTAATTTATATATTGATTCCGGTGCAGTGATAGAACTGTTATTGATAGCTTTTGTTATATTTATGGTGAATATGGTTATTAATTTGATTTTAGTGATGAAACATTCTTTGATAGAATTTGTTAATTACTCTAAAAAGAGTGAAAGAATTGTAAAAATAAGACCTGTGATGTCTATTTTGGCGTTTTTATTAATTATCAGCGGATATATAATTTGTTTGACAAGTTACTTTGGAATAAAAGGAATATGGAAAATAGGAGTTACACCTGTTTTTGTATTGGTTGCTGCCTTAATAGGGTTTGGAACAATTATACTTGTAAAATTTGGAGTGCCATATATATTAAACAAAATCAAACGAAATGTGAATAAATTATATACGCCGTTGGGTAATATTGTATATCCTAAGTTAATTTTTAGAATATCATCAAAAAACAAATTATTGATAGTTTTAAGCTTACTTATAACAATGACAGTTACAATGATTGGTATAATGACATTTACGCTTGTATATCCGATGAAAGCGATTGACAGATTGAATCCGTCTGTAATTGAGTATAATTCTAAAAATGATATATTTAATGAGGACAAGCTATCAGAAATTGCAAAATCAAATAATGCTGATGTGTTGAATACCACGATATTGAGAGTGAAGACCACGCCAAGCATTCCTATAACAGAAAGTGGAAATAAGGGAATAGATTTTTTTGATATTGTGAAGTTTAGTGATTATAAGAGGTTGATGGAAGCTCAGGATAAAGAAAATAAGATAGAGAAATTAGAAAAAGATGGATATTTGTTAATAAACTACTATCCTACTGAGAAACCTTTATATATCAAATTTGCTCTTTACAACGACGATGAAATCAATATAAAGAAAGTAAATACAAATAATATTTTTAGTTTTGCTAACAGCGTAACAACTCTTGTGGTTGATGATGCTTATTATGAAAAATTAAAAACAGAAAATATCGGAGAAAATATTAACATAACTACTATAAATGGAAAGGGGTTAAGAGATAGCAAAGATTTTTATGAAAATTTTAAAGAAATAGAAGATATTCAAAGTAGTTATTTAAAAAAATATACTATTGTAAGAGATAATTCATCTACATTTATATTTATTTCTTTTATAGCAATATTGCTTGTTATATGTACTGCAAGTATTCTCTATTTCACAAATTTGATTGAAATAATTGAAAATAAAGAAGAATATAATTATCTTGGCAAAATTGGATATTCTAAAGTAGAGGTTATGAATATCATAAAAAAAGAAGTAGGTGTACTATATAAAATACCACTAATTATAGGAATTTTGAATGGAGGTTTTATGTTGTTTTCTTTTCGCCATATATTGATTGATAAGTTAGTAGGTTCAAAAGATTTGATAACAACGACATCTGTAACCCTAATTTCTTTTATAGGAATTTATTTCTTGTTTTACCAAATGACAAAAAAAGCAGCAAAAAAAATGATTAAAATATAATATGTGTTATAATAAGTAGGATTGGATATACTGATCCTATTTATTTATTGGAGGTGGTAATAGTTTGTACGAGATAGTTCCTTTTTTTAAAGAAAATATAAATAGATATAGTTGGATAATGTTTATAATAGTACAGCAAATTCTTTTTCTGTTTTATTTAAAAACAAATATTTTGTTCGGTGAAATTTTATTTGTTGATGCTATGGTCTTAATTTTTGATTTGATAAGTATAATATATATTTATTTGGCTTGCCATATTAGGAAAAACAATGAAATTTTTCTAAAAAAAATTATAATTTATGTATCATTAATTTGTTGGCAGCACTTTTTTGTATTAAACGAAAATAATTTTTGGTATGGAATGGGAGCGATACTTCAGCCAATAGTAACATATGTTTTCACTATTGGAAGTTTCAATTTATTGTTATATGGAAAGACGGATTTTAAGAGGAAAATTGATACTTTTATTTGCATTGTTTTGTGGTTGATGGTGCCGATGTTTTTGGTAAATAGAACCATATTTAATTTTATGTACCTTATATTATTTGCCGGATTGCATTTGTATCCATTTTTAATAATGGTATTTTATAGGAAATATTTTAATAGCATTTTATCAAAAATTAGAAAAGAGTGTACTCTTTTTTCTTTTTTTCTTTTGTTTTTATTGTGCTTAATTTTTGTAGACGAGTTTGTTAAAATTGGCTTAGTTTATTCAAATATAGGCTGGTATGCGGTTACAATTACAATATGTGTTATTACTTATTTGAGATTTGTTCAAGAAGTATTATTAGTAAAAAGCAAAAATATTGTTGGAAAAATTACTTTAATTAGTAGCTTTATAATATTATTATTTGTTGTGTTATGGATGCTGATACTATATCAAAATGTGAAAAGATTTGATTATATAGTATTATATTTAGGATTAACCGAGCTATTTATGTTTATAATTGTATTATACATAAAGATATATTTGGAATATAGATTGTATATCAGGGCTTCTAATTTGGAAAATAGTAAGTTTATAAGTATGCTGAAAATAGAGGAAGAAATCAAAGAGCAATTTGCGGAATATTTACATGATGATATTTTGCAAAGTGTTATTGCTGTAAAAAACATTACTCAAATATCTTGCATAGAGAATGAAAATAAGAAACTAATAGTAGGTGAATTAAATAGCTTAGTGGATAGTATTAGAAATGAAGTAGATACCCAAAAGCCAATTATTAATTCAGATGTAAATTTAAAAACGGTTTACAGGGAATTGATAAATAGCTTATGTAAGAAATATAAAACAAACAAGATAGTTAATTTTCATTGTACCGATAAATTAAATATATATTCTCCTTATTCGGCAATCATATATAGAATGATTAAGGAACTCATAAATAATGCAATAAAATATTCTGACGGATATGTAGTTGAACTTTATTTAGATGTTAGATTTGATAATATCTACATAAAAATAAATAATATTACTCAAAATGATGAAATAAAAATAGGTAATGGACTTAATAATTTAAAAAAGAAGGTTGAATTTTTAAAAGGGAAAATAGATATTTGTATCGAAGATGGCTGTTATTATGTAGATATTATAATACCGATGGAAAGGAGGATTTGCTTTGAAAATATTGTTAATTGATGACCATAAACTATTTTCACTTAGTATACAGATGATTTTGAAACAAAATACAGAAATAGAAAAAATTGATATAATGTCAGATATAAAAGATTTAGAAAATATAGATACTGCACAGTATGATATTTATTTAATAGACATTAACCTTAATAATATTTCGGAAGAAACAGGATTAGAACTTGCTGAAAAATTAATAAAAAAAGATAATAATATTTGTATTGCAATACTGACAGGACATTTAAAGTTGATGTATGAAGAAAAAGCAAGTAAAATAGGTGCTAAAGGATTTATAGATAAAAATATAGAACCTGAAGAACTTATAAAAATTTTAAAATTAATATATGCCGGAGGAAAATATTTTAAGAATATCGAAACCAAAGAGTTTTTTTATGATAAATTAACTCCTGCTGAAATAAAAATTCTTTCTTTAACAAGGAAAGGCAAAAGCATAGATGAAATTACCAAAGAAGTCTATATAAGTAAAAGAACGGTATTTAATCATTTGAACAACATATATTCTAAACTTGAGGTTAATAATAAGCAGGAGGCTGTGTATAAGGCTGAACAGTTAGGATATTTTTTTGATTTTTAATGTTTGGTGTGAATTTAATATGTGAGAAATTATAGAGGGAAAAACAGGCTGAATAATAAATAATATACTGTAAAGCAGACCAAAACTTATATACAAAAAACTAAAAAACTGATATAATATGAATTAAGAAAATGTGTAGGAGAAATGATAAATGGGCGATAGACCAGACAAAATAAAATTTCATCCGGGATTTTATGCAGCAGCAGAGCTTGAATTTAGATTAGAAA
This sequence comes from Catonella sp., assembly GCF_052169795.1. GTDB lineage: Bacteria > Bacillota > Clostridia > Lachnospirales > Lachnospiraceae > Catonella. The sequence continues at coordinate 4,960 of NZ_JBQNBU010000067.1, read as the reverse complement.
AAGCAAATCTAAAATTTGAAAGAGAATATAATCTCAGCAAAGAGCCGCTAAGAATAGATTTATTAGTATTAAATGATGATGTAAAACTTGAAAGTGAAGTTGGAAAGCTATTTAAGAAATATAACATAATAGAATATAAAAGTCCCGATGATGGATTGACAATAGATGATTTAATCAAAACAGAAGGATATGCTTGTTTATATAAAGCATTAGGAAGTACAGTAAATGAAATATCAGAAGAACAAATAACAATATCACTATTTAGAGATACATATCCTGCCGAGCTTTTTAAATATCTAAAAGAAACAAATAGAGAAATTGAAGAAAAGTATGCGGGTATATATTATATAAAAGGAAATGTAAGATTTGATGCACAAATAGTAGTTATGAATAGACTTAGCGAAAAACATAGTGCATTAAAAGTATTATCAAAAAATGCAAAAGAAGAAGATATAAAATACTTTTTAATGGAAATATCAGGACTTAAAAAGAAAGCAGATAAAGAAAATGCTGATGCAGTATTACAAGTAAGCATATCAGCAAACAAAAAAATATATGAAGAGATTAGGAGGAATGAAACTATGTGCCAAGCATTAGAAAAATTGATGGAAGATGTTATAGAAGAAAAAGTTGAAAAGAAAGTAGAAGAAAAAATAGAAGTTGCAAAACAAAAAGAAAAGAGAAATTTAGCAAAAGCCTTAATTAAATCCGGCAAACTAAAATTAGAAGAAATTGCTGATTTAACAGGCTTGTCTTTAGCAGAGATTAAGACGATAAATGAATAACTAAGTAAGCAATATAAAACTCCAAAAATATATTTTTATCAAAATTATGCAGCACTGAAATTCAGTGTTGCATAATTTTTTTGTTTAAAAATAAGCATACTTCAAGTTTGTTAATATATAGATATACAAAAAAAATACCATCCCGAAATCACTATAATCTCCATATTCGCATTTTAAAGGCAAAAAGATATTTGATATGGCTAAATGCTAAAATGAGCGTAAAAATTATTTTAAGACTATCAAGACAAGGTTATATATTGCTAATATACTTTTATGATTTGATTGAGAAATTCAAGTCAATCAGAATAATTATGTGCTATCATCTAATGCATTGTCGGTTTACTAAAAACTAAAATTCAAGGAGAAAAAACTATGAAAAACAAAGATATCATCATCGACGAAAAAATTCTTAAAAACTATGAAAAAAATTTAATGATACAAGAATTTTCTGAAAACACAATAAATCAATATACTACTGCAATAAAAATGCTGTCTTTTTATTTGGATGGACGACATATATCTAAAAAAATATTGATAGAATGGAAAGAACATTCTCTTTTAAGTTATGAAAAAACAACCATAAATTGCAAAATAGCAGCCATAAATAATTTTTTAGATTATGTGAATTTATCTGAGTTTAAGTTAAAGTCTTTTAGAGTTCAAAAAAAGATGTTTTTAGATGAAAAAAAAGAGCTTACGAAATCTGACTATATAAAACTTGTAGAAGAAGCTGAGAGAAAAAAAGATACAAGAATATCTCTTATACTGCAAACATTAGCATCTACAGGAATAAGAATATCAGAACTAAAATACATAACGATAAAAGCCATAAGAGATGGGAAAGTAGATGTATTTTGCAAAGGAAAAGTAAGAGTGGTATTTTTAAATAAGAAGTTATGTAAAAAACTTTTAATGTATGCAGGTGGTTTAAAAAATAAAAATCAAAGCATATTTGTTACTAAAAACGGAAAGAATATAGATAGGTCTAATATATGGAGAGAAATGAAAAAACTTTGCGAAAAAGCAAAAGTAGATGCAGAAAAAGTATTTCCTCACGCATTTAGACATTTATTCGCAATAGTTTTTTATAACATAAAAAAAGACATAGCAAAACTTGCAGATGTATTAGGACATTCAAGTATAAATACAACAAGAATTTATATAATGGAGTGTGGCAAAAATCATAGAAAACAAGTTGAAAAAATGGATATGATATTTACATAAATAAATACAACATAAGATATATTATGTTGTATGCCTTAGAAATAACTATAATTTTTGGTGGTTTTACAATAGAAAAAGACTAACTAAAAAAGTGAAATTAAAGCATAAAAAACTATATAAGATAACCAAATCTTACTTACAGAAATTTTATATGCTTTTTTGAGTAGAAAAATAAGCGAGAGGAGGAAATAAATACTAATATGGATTAAGTGTAGCTTTATTTTTTTACTAATTGGAAAAACTATTTTTTGATTGTGAAAAAATAGGCTGGTGCAAGAAAATAAAAATATATTTAGAAATTTAGGAGGATTTGTGTGCATGGAAAAAAGCAGGAGAAAATTTAAAGGTCTAAACAGCATTGGAGTAAAGGTTGGAATTTTAATAGTAGTAGTTTTGATTATTATTCTTGGAGCGAAATCAGCATTTCAGATTAAAAATGAATTTCACGAAAAAATTGCTCAAGGAGAAACTCTTAAACTTGAAAAAACAAAAAATCTTGCAGATAAGTTAGAAAAAAGATTTGCGATAGCACATCAATTAGGATCAAGCGTACAGATAAGTCTACAAAATACAATGTCTAAAATAGCTAAAGAAAATAGAAAAAGAGAACTGATAATAGATAATATCGCTGCTATGTTTTCTCAAAACAAATCTGCAACAGGTATAGGAATATATTTTGAGCCTAACGCCTATGATGGAAAAGATAAAGACTATGTATCTTCTGACTCTAAAACTGGAAGATTTACAAAATATATTTATAGAGAAGAAAATTCAGATAAGCTGATTATAGAAAATGATGAAGATACCGACAAAGACTGGTATAAAAGAGCAATAAGTTCAACGAAAACTATATTGATAGAGCCTTACAAAGGTTCAGATGGATATTGGGTAACATCTTATGCTATGCCTATTTCTGATAATGGGAATACGGTAGGAGTTGTTATTGTAGATTTGCGAATAGATGGAATACAAAAAGAAATGGTGGAAAATTCTGATGGAGCAGAGGACTTTAGAGGACTACTTACAGATGAAGGTGTCTTTGTAGCAAACGCTATGGACGAAACTCTAATTTCAAAAAATCTTTTTGACCTTATTCCTGAAGCTAAAGATAGCGTAATGAAAGCTATAAACAGCGATTATGTAATAAATGATGAAAAAATAGCCGGAACTACGATAGAAGGAAAAATAATATATGTGCCGGTAGATATTGAAGGTGTGGAAAATAACTGGTGCTTTGAATCAGTAACATCATTAAACTATTTTCTTAAAGAAGCAAAAAAAGAAGCTATAGAAAGTGTTATTTTGGATATAGGAATAGCTTTGTTTATAGGAATAGTTGTAGTTATTCTTTTAGTGTTGAGAGTATCAAAACCTATGGGACTGATGGAAAGGTCAATAGAAAAATTTGCAAACTATAATCTTGACCTAAAAGAAGAAACAGAAAAAGCCAAAAGATATATCAAAAGAAAAGATGAAGTAGGAAATGTATTTAGAGCTTTACACGATTTGAGAGTAAACTTAACAGATATAGTATCAAGCATATCGAGTCACGCACAAAATACAGCAGCCACATCAGAAGAACTTACAGCAACAGCACAAAGCACAGCTCAGGCAGCGACAGAAGTTGGAAACGCAGTGGAAGGAGTGGCACAAGGAGCAACAAGCCAAGCTCAAGATGCACAAAATTTAGCAATAGATATAGAAAAATCCAATGTAGCGGTAACTGAGATGATAGAAATAGTCGAAAAACTGACAAGTCAAAATGATTATATAAGTCTTAGAAAGGATGAAGGAAACGAAAGCCTGAGCAATCTTTTAATTGCAAATACGAAAACAACAGAATCGGCTGAACAGATAAGCGAAATAGTAGAAGAAACAAATCAAAGTGCAGAAAAAATAGAAAAAGCAAGTGAAATGATAAAAACAATAGCAGCACAAACTAATCTTCTATCCTTGAACGCTGCAATAGAGATAGCTGTTGGAATGTAGGGGAAGAAAAAAATAAAAATAGGAATATGCTCAAAACCTTATAAATACTACCTTTTCATCAAATACATTGAGGTAGAAAAAATGTGAACACTTAAAGAAGAAAGTGTTTTTTTTATTGTCAAAAGACAGGAAAAGGAAAAATGGAGGATATGAGTATGGCAGAAATTATCGTAGTAGCCAATCAAAAAGGTGGAGTTGGAAAAACAACTACAACATTAAATTTAGCATATTCACTTAAAGCATTAGATATAGATGTATTGCTTGTGGATATGGACCCACAAGCAAATTTAACAAGGTGCTTAGGAATAGACAACCCTACAAAGTTAGAAAAAACGATAGGACATCTTATGATGGAAGAATTAGATTGTGAAGAATACAAAGCTGATGAATATATTTGTACTTGTGATGGAATAGATTTTATTCCTTCAAGCATATATCTATCAGTAGTTGAAACTCAGTTAAAATCTGGAACAGGAAGTGAGAAAGTCTTATCAGAAATAATAGATAAGGTAAGAGATAACTATGATGTTATTCTTATAGATACATCACCTTCTCTTGGGATTCTAACAATAAACGCTTTGTGTTCAGCAGATAGTATTTTAATAACAGCAGATACACAAATGTTTGCTATGGTAGGATTGCAAGACTTGATAAAAACTATAACCAAAATAAAGAAAAGATTGCACTCAGCAATAGAAATAAAAGGTATAGCACTTACTATGTGTAACAATAGAACTAATTTGTCAAAAACAATTATAGAACAAGTCAAAGAAAATTATGGTGAAGCAATAAGAGTTTTTGACACAATAATACCACAAACAGTAAAAATAGGTGAAGCAATCTATTATGGACAAAGCATTAAGAAATACGCAAAAAAATCAAAAGCAGATATAGCGTATGATAGCCTTGATAGTGTCAACTGACATATGAAAAAATGTTAGTAAGAAAAAAGCACTTTCACA
>NZ_JBQNBU010000066.1:0-11647 GCF_052169795.1 Catonella sp. | reverse complement strand
CCTTTAAGTCGGTTATAGCAGGCTGGCATCAGAATAAAGAGCATTGGAATACAATTATTTTAGATGGCTCTATTCCTGAAAAAGATATAAAAACTATGATAGCCGAGAGTTATAACTTAATTACAGATTCACCGACTAAGCGGATTTATGAAGCTGTAAAGAAGATTCCCAAAGGTAAGGTTGCTACTTATGGACAGGTTGCTGAAATAGCAGGGGACAGAAAGATGGCAAGAGCTGTAGGCAATGCTCTACATAAAAATCCGGATCCTGAGAACATTCCATGTTTTAGGGTAGTAAATTCTAAGGGAGAATGTTCGGGTTCTTTCGCATTTGGAGGAAATGAAGAGCAGGCTAAGAGGTTGAGGAAAGATGGAGTTGAGGTTATAGGGAATAAGGTTAATTTGTCAAAATATGGTATTAAAATTTAATTCTTACTAATAAGAGTTTGTAAAGGTTAAAGGAGTTTACATGAAGTTTTTTCATATCTCAGATTTGCATATTGGGTTAAAACTTGAAAATAAGGATTTAAGTGAAGACCAACGCTACATATTAAATGAAATAGTAAAAGCGGCAGAACAAAAAAGACCGGATGCCTTAGTTATAGCGGGGGATGTTTATGATAAGTCATTGCCGTCAAATGATGCGATAGAGATTTTTGATGAATTTATATTAAAATTGTCAAAAACCGTACCGGAGATGAATATTATGATTATTAGTGGTAATCATGACAGTGCAGTAAGAATTAACCAATTTAGGAAACTGCTTTCAAAAAATAATATATTTCTGATAGGACAGCCGCCAAGGATGGCTGATGAGTTTATTGAAAAAATTGAGTTTAATGATGAGTTTGGAAAGATAAATTTTTATCTTTTGCCATTTGTCAAGCCATCTTATGTAAGAAATACATTAGGGATTGCTGAGAATGAAAACAGCCTTTCCTATGATGAGACCTTGCACAGACTAATTGAGAGGGAAGATATAGATAAAAATGACAGGAATATCTTGGTAAGTCATCAATATTATGTTCCTGTTAATAAGAATCCTGATGAAGTAGACAGGATGGAGTCTGAAATTATATCAATTGGAAATGTAGATATGGTTCGGGCGGACATACTTGAACACTTTGATTATTCTGCTCTTGGGCATATACATAAACCATGGAAGGTACTTGGAGAATGTCATAGATACTCAGGTACTCCTCTAGCCTGCTCGGTAAGTGAAGCAGGACAGAAAAAAGGTATAGTTATGGTAGAAATGTTTGAAAAGGGGAGGGTAAATACTGAGGTTATTCCATTAAAACCGTTGAGAGAGATAAGAGTAATAAAAGGTAGTATTACAGAAGTTTTGAAAGAGGGTTCTAAAGATTATGTAAAAATTATAGTTACCGGTGAGAATGTGTCAGATATTGACCTTACAGATAGGATTAGGGCTAAATTTCCTAATTATTTGGAGATTTGTAGGGAGAGATTTAGCAACGATGACAAAAGAGTGACTGAAAGCTCGGATGAATTGAGTGAAATAGAAAATTGCAGATTATTTTTAAAAGATTTGAGTGACGATGAGGAAGCACTGTTGGTTAGTTTTATAAATGAGTTGAAAGAGAGGTTGGTAAATGAGGCCTAAAAAATTGGTTATGCAGGCTTTTGGTTCTTATGGTAAAAGAACTGAAATTGATTTTACAAAACCTAAGCAGAATTTATTTTTGGTTACAGGGGATACCGGTGCAGGGAAAACAACAATTTTTGATGCCATTGTATTTGCACTTTATGGGGAAGCAGGTTCGGAAAGTAATAAAAAGTCGGGACAGGAACTTCAAAGTCAGTTTTCAGACTATGTTAATGAACCTTTCGTAGAGTTTACATTTACAGAAACGGAAGGGGCAATTGAAAAGGAGTTTAGGATTCGCAGAGTTCCGAGGCATATCAGACCCCTTAAAAGAGGAGTCGGATATAAGTCAGAGAATGAAAAGGTTTCTCTTTTTTTAGAGGACAATGGTGAATGGTCTCAGAATATAAAGGAAACTAATGCAAAAATAGAGGAATTAGTTAAGCTTTCTAAAACTCAGTTTATGCAGGTATCGATGATAGCTCAGGGTGAGTTTATGAAGGTACTTAAGGGAGATGATAAACAGGAGATATTTAGAAAGCTGTTTGGGACTGAGATATATCAGCAACTGATAGAGGTATTAAAATTTAAAAGCAGTCAAAAGAATGCAGAATTTAAAGATTTTACTTTGCGATGTTTGCAATATATTAGAGGTATAAGGGTTGTAGAAGGTACAGAGAAAGACTATGGTTTTTCGGAGATAAAGAATGATACAGGTATTACAGAGATTGAAAAAAAGGTAGTTATCTTAGAAAACTTTTGTAAAGAATTAAAAGAAAATATAGAAATAAAAGAGATAGAAAATAATGAAATTTTAATTAAACGAGATACAAAGAAAGGGGAGTTAGCCGAGGGAAAACTCCTCTTACAATCGTTTGTAGAACTTGAAAAGTCTAAGGAAAAGTTAAAGTATCTTGAATCACAAAAAGATGAAATAAACAGTTTAACAAAATTAGTTAAAGATATTGAGCTGGCTTATGAATTGGAGGCACTTTATAAGAACTTTTGTGAGGCAGGAGAAAGATTAAAAAAGAGTGAACAGGAATTAGAGGAAATTAAAACTAAAATTCCGGAATATGTTCTGGTTTATGAAGAGTTTTGCAAAAAAGAGAGTGAAACAAAGAAAGAGTTTTCATTAAAATCAGAAAAATTGAATAAGGTTTCTGAAAAGGTGGCTAGAGCATTGGACAGTTTTTCTAAGATAGAAGCAAAAAAGTTAGAACAGACTGCTAAATCAGAAGCTAGGATGAGGGCTATAAAAGATAGTGATAATGCAAAAAGAGAGCTTGAAAGGTTTGAAGAATCTGAAAAAGAATGGAGGGAGACAGTGAAGGGACTGTCGACTCTTGAGAAAAATCAGGTTGAAGTGAAAAATCAGATTCAGGATATTCATAATGTAGGAAATGAGCTTATTGATTTAGTGAAAGCAAGTGAAAAGTTAATTAGTGAAAAAGAGGAATTAAATAAGTTCACTATAATATTTCAGGATGAACTTGATAAGTTTAACATGATAGAAAAACTTGTTGTGGATAAACGAAAAACTCTGTATGAGCAGAGAGCCGGAGTCCTTGCAAAAAATTTGGAAGAAGGTAAACCTTGCCCTGTATGTGGCTCGACATCGCACCCTTCACCATGCAGGGTTGTGGATGGTTTACAGGAAGTGACAGAAGAGGAAATAGAAGAACTTACAGAAAAATCTAACAGGCTTAAGGCAAGTGTTGATGAGAAATTATATAAGCTTGAAAGAACCGGGGCTATGTTAGAAGAGCGAGCTAACAACTTGGAAGCAACCAAGGATAGAGTAATCAATTTCATAAAAGAAAGTTTTTTTGAAATTGCAGATAGTGAAAATCTGGAAAGTATTGATGGAAAGATAGCAACATTTTTAAGTACAAAAAAGCTTGAGCTAGAGAAGTTAAATATAAAAATAAAAGAAGTGAGAGTCATAGATGAAAAACTTTCATTGGCTGAAGAAAATAAGATTAAACTAAGAAAGTTAGTTGAAGATGCTAAAGAAAAAGAATTGGAATTGGATAGGGAACTTTCAGGAATAAACTCGGCAGTGAAAGAACTGAAAGATGGGCTTGAATATCGTACAGAAGAAGAGGCAAAAAAAGCTATAAGTGATGAAAAACAGAAGAAAATAGAAGCAGAAGGGAGATATGAGGAAGCTGTTAATGGTTGTAGAAAAGTAAAAAGCATTAAAGAACAGGCGGAAACCTTAATATCTAAGTTAGAAGAAGATATACCTTTTTTAAGAGCTGAAGAAGAGAAGAAGAAAAATGAATATATGGCTTTATTATTAGAAGACGGGCTGTCTGAAGAAGCTTGGAAAAAACTGGTGCAAAAACATAAAAAGTTTGAAAAAGATGAAAAACAGAGTATACTTAATAAGTATATATCTGATAAAAATACAGAAGAAAAGACTGTGAAAAGGCTGGAGGGAGCTACGAGAGGAAGGTATAAACCCGATATAGCCTTATTACAGGAAGAGGTAAGAAAGTGTGAAGAATTATATGCAAGTCTTAACTTGGAGCTGGAAAAACTAAAAACTGTTTGCAGCATAGATGAAGACATATTAATAAAGTTGAATACAGAACTGGCAGGTAGAGAAAAAACAGCAAAAGAGTATGAGCTTATTACCGGACTTGCAAAAAAAATGTCAGGAAATATTACCGGTTTAAGAATGGATATAGAAACCTTTGTGCAAAGGAAGTATTTGGAGAAAATCCTTGTTTCAGCTAATAAGAGATTTAACGATATGTCTGCAGGCCAGTTTGAGCTTAGGACATATGAACTGGACAAGGCAGGAGAAGGTAAGAACAGGGGCTTAGACCTTATGGTGTATTCCAATGTAACAGGCAAAAGCAGGGATGTAGGCACACTTTCCGGAGGTGAATCTTTTATGGCAGCTCTTTCTTTAGCCTTGGGCATGGCAGATCAGATTCAAGAAAAAAGCGGTGCTGTAAATCTTGAAATGATGTTTGTAGACGAGGGATTTGGTACACTTGATGATAATTCCAGAAATAAGGCAATAAGAATATTAAAAACTATGGCAAATGGGTCAAAACTGATAGGAATTATTTCACATGTGAATGAGTTAAAACAAGAAATAGATGAACAGCTCATTGTAACTAAAGATGAGAATGGAAGCAAGGCAAGGTGGCAATTAAACTAAGGAGGCAGTATGGGGAAATACTTAATGGCACTTGATCAGGGAACTACAAGTTCAAGGAGCATTTTGTTTGATAAACTTGGCAATATTGTGTCTATGGCTCAGAAGGAGTTTACGCAGATTTACCCTGAACCGGGTTTTGTAGAGCATAATCCAAGAGAAATATGGTCCTCACAATTTGCTACTGCGGTAGAGGCAATGGCTAATGTAGGGGCAATCGATGAGGATATAGAGGCAATAGGGATAACTAATCAGAGGGAGACCACTGTAGTTTGGGATAAAGAAACAGGAGAACCCGTATACAATGCGATAGTATGGCAGTGCAGGCGTACGGCTCCTCTTATAGATAAGGTTGTTAAAGCCGGGTATGGATATTATTTAAGGGAGACTACCGGCTTAGTGCCTGATGCGTATTTTTCAGCAAGTAAGATAGCCTGGATACTTGAAAATGTGGAAGGTGCTCGAGAAAAGGCAGAGGAAGGAAGACTGTTGTTTGGGACAGTAGATACTTGGCTTATTTGGAATCTTACAGGTAAAAAGGTGCATGTAACCGACTACAGCAATGCTTCAAGAACTATGCTTTATAATATACATAAGCTTGAGTGGGATAAGAAGATTCTTAAAGTATTTAATATCCCTGAAAGTATGCTTCCGGATGTAAAACCAAGTTCTTATATTTATGGAAGTACTAATCCTGTTCTTTTTGGAGGAAGCATACCTATAGCAGGTGCGGCAGGAGACCAGCAGGCTGCACTTTTTGGACAGTGTTGTTTTGACAAGGGAGAAGTAAAGAATACCTTCGGTACAGGAAGTTTCATACTTATGAATACGGGAAGTGAAGCGATAAAGTCTAAAGCAGGGCTGCTTACTACGATTGCGGCAAGCACAAGTGATAAGGTGGAATATGCTCTTGAAGGTAGTGTGTTTGTGGCAGGAGCATCTATCCAGTGGCTTAGAGACGGACTTAGAATAATAAGGTCTTCTGAACAGTCTGAAAAATATGCAACAGCTGTAGAAGATGCAGGAGAAGTCTATGTTGTTCCGGCATTTACAGGACTTGGTGCTCCATACTGGAATCAGAATGTAAGAGGTTCTGTTTTCGGAATTACGAGAGGCACACAGAAAGAACATATTATAAGGGCGACTCTTGAAGCGGTTGCGTATCAGTCATCAGATGTGTTTAGGGCAATGGAGATGGATGCAGGGGTTGAGATAAAGGAACTTAAGGTGGATGGAGGAGCTTCAGCAAATAATTTTCTTATGCAATTTCAGGCGGATATAATGAATACGGGGGTAAGCCGTCCCAACTGTATAGAAACTACAGCTTTGGGAGTAGCTTATCTTGCAGGACTTGCAACAGGATATTATAAAGATAAAGAGGAGATAAAAAAGAACTGGCAACTAGGCAGACTTTTTACCCCCGGAATGGAAGAGAGTGAGAGAAAGAAAAAACTTATGGGTTGGAAGAGGGCCGTAAAATCTGCACTTGACTGGGCAAACGAAGAGGTGTAAAATAAATATTTACGAAATAAATCATTTTATAAATTAAGGAAATTAATATATGAAGAGATTAGGAGTGCTTACAGTAATATCGGGTTTTTCGGGAGTCGGTAAGGGAACTATTGTAAAAAAACTGGTAGCCGAACAGGATTACGCCTTGTCAATTTCAGCTACTTCTAGGCTTCCGAGAGAAGGTGAAGTGCATGGAAGGGAATATTTCTTTTTGACAAGGGATGAGTTTCATAGTATGATAGAGAGTAACGGTCTTATAGAATGGGCAGAATATGTAAATAATTTTTATGGTACTCCTAAATCCTATGTGGAAGAAAGACTTGCTAACGGGCAGGATGTCATTCTTGAAATAGAGCCTCAGGGAGCATTGAAAGTGAAGGAACAGTATCCGGAAGCAGTACTTATTTTTGTTGTTCCTCCTACTGCCGGGGAGCTTGAAAACAGGCTTGTAGGGAGAGGTACTGAAGAAGCGGGAGTGATAGCTAAGAGGCTTAAAAGGGCTGCTGAGGAAACGGAATATATTGCTAACTATGAATATATAGTAGTAAATGATGATTTGAATGATGCTGTAAATGATATTCACTATATTATTCAGGCGGCATCACATAAAAGAGAGAGGACAGAAGAGTTTTTGAATGTCTTGAAAGATGACTTAAAAAAGAGTTTTAATGAGTAATTTTATTTATAGAAAGGAAGAATAATAATTATGATGCTACATCCATCTTATTCAGACCTTATGAAAGTTGCTAATAAAGATGTGGAAGAGGGAGAAAACAAATTAGTAAATAGCCGTTATTCCATAGTGCTTGCTACAGCAAGAAGGGCAAGACAGATTATATCCGGCTCAGAGCCATATGTGGCGGCTGACGAGAAGAGCAAACCGCTTTCGATAGCTGTTGAAGAACTCCACAGGGCAAGAGTAAAGATTGTCGGAGGAGAAGAGGCGGAAGCAGAAAAATAACATTTAACACAGATTAACTGTGTACAAGTAAGGGCTGTTGCAGAAAAGGATTATTCCGATGCGACTGCCCTTTGCCTTTATATAGAGTTAGGGAGGAGTACGGAGTGTTTGCAGAGGTCATAATTGGAATCTCAATAGACAAATTAGATAGGACTTTTAGCTACAGAGTGCCGGAAACTTTAGGTGGGTTTGAAGGACTTATAGGAACTGAAGTCATAGTCCCTTTTGGAAGAGGGAATAGAGAAACCAAAGCTTTTATAGTGGATTTAAAAGAGGAAGTCAGTGTAGATGAAAGTCTTATAAAGGATATTTTAAGAAAGTCTGAAGATGGTATTAAGATGGAAACAGGCTTAATTGAACTTGCTTATTGGCTAAAAAGTAACTATGGTGGGACTGTCAATGAGGCTTTGCGTTCTGTGTTGCAAGTACCGAAGAAGATAGAGAGGGTTAAGGAAAGAACGGTATCCCTTTTAATTGATAGAGAAATTGCGGCAACAAAGTTAGAAGAATTTAAAAAGAAGAAATATGTGGCAAAGGCGAGGATTCTTGAAAAGGCAATGGAAGGAGACTTTAATTATGAGGTCTTGATAAGGGATAAAATAGCCTCATCCGCCACATTTAATTCGCTGGTAAAAGATGGAATTATTGTAATAAAAGAGGAGTTGTTATATCGGAAACCTATTAAAATCGGTGAAAAAATTGTAGAAAAGGCAGAACTTACCGATGAGCAGAACAAGGCTGCATCTAAAATAATAAATGACTATAATGCCGGTATTATGGGGAGATATCTGCTGTTTGGAATAACGGGAAGCGGTAAGACGGAAGTATATATGGAAATAATGGAAGAAACTATTAAATCAGGCAGGCAGGTAATCTTTCTTATTCCGGAAATTGCACTCAGTTTTCAAATGGTTGAGAGGCTTTCTGCAAGATTTGGTGAAAGAATATCAATTATGAATTCCAGAATGTCACAGGGAGAGAGATATGACCAGTATCTTAGGGCTAAAAACGGTGATATTGATATAATAGTAGGGCCGAGGTCAGCACTTTTTACGCCGTTTAGTAAGTTGGGACTCATAATAGTGGATGAGGAGCATGAGGCGAGTTATAAAAGTTCTAAAACACCGAGGTACCATGCAAGGGAAGTGGCAATGTACAGGGCGGAAAAAGAAAATGCTGCAGTAATACTGGGTTCTGCCACACCGAGTCTTGAAGCCGTAAAAATGGCAACAGATAAGAAGATTGAGGTACTTATGCTGACTGCAAGACCTGCAGGTGCCATGCCACCCAATATAGAGGTGGTAGATCTTAGGAAAGAACTTAAAGATGGGAATAAATCTATTATAAGTAACAGACTGGCTGAGCTGATAAATGACAGACTTAATAAAAAAGAGCAGATTATCCTTTTTATTAACAGAAGAGGCTATGCGGGGTTTATTTCCTGTAGGAGCTGTGGAGAGGTTGTGAAATGTCCGCATTGTGATGTTACTTTAACTTTTCATAAACCGGACAGGCTTATTTGCCACTATTGCGGTTATGAAAAAACAATGATGGAGAAATGTCCTAAGTGCAGCTCACCTTATATAGGTAAGTTTGGGCTTGGAACTGAGAAGGTGGAGGAAGTTGTAAAAAAAACTTTTCCGACAGCGAGAGTACTTAGGATGGATGGAGATACTACCTCGGGAAAGCATGGGCATGAGGATATTCTTGTAAAATTTAAGAGGGAAGAAGCAGACATACTCATAGGCACTCAGATGATAGTTAAGGGACATGATTTTGAAAAAGTAACTTTAGTTGGTATTTTGGCGGCTGATTTATCGCTTTTTATGGGAGATTTCAGGGCTACAGAAACTACATATGAGCTTTTGGTTCAGGCGGCAGGAAGGGCAGGACGAGGACGATATAGAGGAGATGTAATCATTCAAACCTATAAGCCTGAACACTATGTAATTAAATCAGTAGAAACAGGCAGTTACAAGGATTTTTATACGAAAGAGATAAGATACAGGAAGTTAGCGCAATACCCTCCTTATAAACATTTGCTTGGAATAATTCTGTTATCCGTAAATGAATCAGAAGTGAATAAGGGAAGCGAACTGGTGTATCAGTTTCTGGCTAAAAATAATGAGAATAATTTTTATTTAAGCCATCCGGTTTGGGCCGTTATAGCCAAACTGAGGGATACATACAGAAAGATTATCTATCTAAAGTCGGAAGATAGGGAATCACTTGTGAGGGCAAAAGATTTGGTGGAAAGTTATATAAAGGATAGTGTGGAATTTAAGAAAATAGGATTTCAGTTTGATTTTGAACCACAGGGTAATTCATAAACTTTACAGCGGCTATGGCAGATGGTATAATACTAAGGATATTGTTAAGTATGGCTGATGTATATTTATTTGATATTTTAAAAGAATTTTAATAAAAAATTTAAGTTTAGTTGAAAGTAAAATAATAAATTCAAGATATAATGGAGGAATGATGGCACTTAGAAACATAAGAACTGTTGGGGATGACATCCTTAACAAAAGAGCTAGGGAAGTAAACGAAAATTCAGAAAAGATACAGACTTTAATTGATGATATGCTTGAGACTATGTATGACGCAGATGGTGTAGGACTTGCGGCACCTCAGATTGGGGTACTTAAAAGAATTTTTGTAATTGATTGTTCAGAAGAGAGAGAAGCACCGTTTGTATTTATTAATCCTGAAATTCTTGAAACAAAGGGTGAGCAGACAGGTAGTGAAGGCTGCTTAAGTGTGCCGGGAAAAGCGGGGATAGTTACACGCCCTGACTATGTTAAAATGAAGGCATTGAACAGAAACTTTGAAGAGTATATAATTGAGGGTGAGGGACTTTTTGCAAGAGCCATGATACATGAGAATGAGCATTTGGATGGACATATATATACAGAAAAGGTTATAGGAAATACATATAATGCAGGAGATGCTGAAGCGGAAAGAGCAGCGGCATTAGCAGCAGGGCTTGTAGTAGAAGAGGAGAACTAATGAAAATAATTTTTATGGGTACACCTGATTTTGCAGAGGCTTCTCTGGCTGCACTGATTGGGTCGGAGCATGAAATACTTGCCGTTGTAACTCAGCCTGATAAGCCAAAGGGAAGGAAGGGTGAACTTACACCATCTCCGGTTAAGATTTTGGCACTGGAAAATAACTTAACGGTTCATCAGCCGGTGAAGGTTAGAGAGCCTGAATTTGTAGAAATGCTTAAGGCATATAATCCTGATGTAATAGTTGTAGTTGCATTTGGACAGATTATACCTGAAAGCATACTTAATATACCTAAATATGGTTGTGTGAACATACATGGCTCTTTACTTCCTAAGTATAGGGGGGCAGCTCCTATTCAGTGGGCTGTGCTTGATGGTGAAAAAGAAACAGGAATTACATCCATGCTTATGGATAAGGGACTTGACACGGGAGATATGCTTCTAAAAAAAGTAATCCCCATAGCAGAAGATGAAACCTCGGGCAGTCTTTTTGAAAAGATGATGGCTTTGGGTGCGGATACCCTTTTAGAGACACTTAAAGGGTTGGAAAAAGGTGAGATAGAGCCTGAGAAACAGGGAGAGAGTCCTACAAACTATGCAAAGATGCTCACTAAGAGCATGGGACTCATAGATTTTACAAAGTCTGCTTATGAGCTTGACTGTTTTGTAAGGGGAATGAATCCTTGGCCAAGTGCATATACTGTATTTGAAGGAAAGACTTTAAAAATATGGAAAGCAAAAGTTCTAGAGGAGGCAGGAAAGGCAGGAAGTATAGCGAGAGTAAATAAGGACAGCTTTGTGGTATATTGTGGTAGAGATGCCCTTGAAGTGCTTGAAGTGCAGCTTGAAGGGAAGAAAAGAATGTCTGCCGGTGACTTCCTTAAAGGAACGCATCTTGAAACCGGGCAGGAATTTGGAGGCGAATTTGGCAGTAAATGAAAGAGAAATTGTACTTGATATGCTTCTCATGTTAGAAGAGGGAAAGCCCGGGCATCTTGTACTTAAGGATGCACTGGATGGATATTTGTATCTTGAAAAGTCTTCAAGAGGTTTTATTACGAGGCTGTATGAAGGAACAATAGAAAAAAGAATTTACCTTGACTATATCATTGACAGCTTTTCTAAAACTCCGGTTAAGAAGATGAAGCCCATTATTAAGATATTGATTGAGAACGCAGTGTATCAGCTATTTTTTATGGATAGAGTTCCGGACAGTGCAGCAATAAATGAGGCGGTGAAATTAGCTAAAAAAAGAGGTTTTACAGGGCTTTCGGGCTTTGTAAATGGAGTGCTTAGAAATATAGCCAGAAATAAAGACAGCATAAGCTTACCGAATAAAGATGAGGATTTAGTTAAATATTTTGAGATAAAATATTCTATGCC
>NZ_JBQNBU010000065.1:0-11671 GCF_052169795.1 Catonella sp. | reverse complement strand
TACCGAATAAAGATGAGGATTTAGTTAAATATTTTGAGATAAAATATTCTATGCCCGGTGAACTTGTTAAACATTTCATAGATGAATACGGAGAGGATAAGGCTGAAGAAATATTTGAAGTGTTTGAGAAGAAGCAGCCTATAACGGCAAGAGTGAATATTTATAAAAACTCAAAAGATGAAATAGTTAAAAAATTAACAGGAGAAGAAGTTAAGGTAAGTACAGATACAGTGTTTCCGGAAAGTATCAAGATACTTGAACTTGACAGTTTGAATTTTTTGGAAAGTTTTGAAGAAGGTGACTTTGTTATTCAGGATGAAAGTTCGCAGTTTATAGGAAAGATAGCTGAAATATTTAAAAATGCTTCGGTACTTGACCTTTGTGCAGCACCGGGAGGGAAGAGTCTTTTGATTGCAGAAAGACCTGAAACAAAGGAAGTCATATCCTGTGATGTGTCAGAGGCAAAGATAGCTTTGATAGAAGATAATATAAATCGTACAAAAGCAGATAAGATTAAGGCTGTGATAAATGATGCAACGGTATTTAATCCCGAATTTAAGGATGTTTTTGACTTGGTTATCTGTGATCTGCCTTGTTCAGGGCTGGGAGTTATTGGTAGGAAGAGAGACATAAAATACAATATTACAAGGGAGAAGATGACAGCACTTGCAAAGTTGCAGAGGAGTATTTTAGAAAATGCAAGACAGTATGTGAAAAAGGGCGGTTATTTGATATTTTCGACCTGTACAATGAGTAAGATAGAAAATGAGGAAAATTTTAATTTTATTTCAGGCTTTCATGGCTTTTCACCGGTGGATTTTTCAGATAAAATAAAAGAGAGCCTGTCAGGATACGAGGTTTGCGACAGACTTTTAAAAGAGGCTAAAAAGGGTTATATAAGGCTGATTCCAGGAGAACTTGGGACAGATGGTTTTTTTATATCAGAATTTATGAGGGAAGAATAAGTTGACTAATGCAAGAGATGATATTGTAAGTCTGAATTATCAAGAACTGACAGATTTAATAAAGGAATGTGGAGAGCCTGCATTTAGGGCAAAGCAAATTTATGAGTGGATACATAAAAAGCTGGTACGAGACTATGACGAGATGACAAATGTTCCACTAAAACTTAAGACGAAGCTTGCAGAGAGCCTGCCTTTTCCTGAGATTGTGGAAGTGGCAAGAAGAGATTCAGCTTCAGGAGATACATCTAAGTTTGTTTTCAAACTTTACGATGGTTATGTGATTGAAAGTGTACTTATGAAATATAGATATGGTAATTCAGTCTGTATTTCATCTCAGGTAGGATGCAGGATGGGCTGTAAATTTTGTGCTTCTACTCTAATGGGACTTTCAAGACAGCTTGCACCCTCTGAAATGCTTTCCCAGATATATACAATACAGAGGGAAACAGGCGAAAGAGTTAGCAATATAGTAGTGATGGGAACAGGAGAACCGCTTGATAACTTTGATAATCTTATAAAGTTCATAGAACTTGTAACAGATGAGAATGGCTTAAATATAAGTCAGAGGAATATTACGGTTTCGACCTGTGGACTTACAGAGAATATAAAAAAATTGGCTGATAAAAAATTTGGTATTACTTTGGCAATTTCTTTACATGCACCTGAGGATGATGAAAGAAAAAGAATAATGCCGATAGCCAACAAATATACCATATCTGAAATTTTAGAGGCGACAGATTATTATTTTGAAAAGACAGGAAGAAGAATTTCTTATGAATATGGCTTGATTGATGGAGAAAATGACAGTACAATTAATGCAGAAAAACTGGCAGCTTTATTAAAAGGAAAAAACTGTCATGTGAATTTAATTCCAATCAACCCTATAAAAGAAAGAGCATATAAAAGTTCAACACCCAAAGGAGTAATAAGATTTAAAAAAGTACTTGAAAATAAAGGGATAAATGTTACTATTAGGGAAGAAATGGGACGGGATATAGATGCTGCCTGTGGGCAGCTTCGTAAGGAATATATGGACAAGCAGTAATAAATGTATAGAAGGGAGAACACATAGATGAAAACATTTTCTGAAACTAGGGCTGGAATAAACAGAAAAGTAAATCAGGATTGTTTTTTATGTGAAGAAGAGGCAGTAGGCGACTTGCCAAATCTGTTCATAGTGGCAGATGGAATGGGGGGCTACAATGGGGGAGACTTTGCTTCAAAATTTTGCATAGAAAATGTGAAGAATCATATAATTAATGGTAAGGGAAATTCGATAATTTCTTCTATCAGGTCGGCTATAAAGGCAGCGAATGAGGGAATTAGGGAAAGCAGCAGGATGAATGAAGAACTTAAAGGCTGTGGGACAACAGTTGTACTGGCAACCATTAAAGATGATATTTTATATATTGCAAATGTAGGAGATTCAAGGTTGTATGTACTTCAAAAGGGTAGATTATCTCAGATTACGGAAGATCATTCTGTAGTGGAGGAGATGATTAAGAGAGGAATATTAAGAAAAGAAGAGGCAAGGTTCAATTCTAATAAAAATAAGGTAACGAGAGCACTTGGTGCAGAGCCTGAAATTGAAATAGACTTTTTTGAGGTTAAGCTTGAAAAAGGAGATAGAATAATGATGTGCTCAGACGGAGTTTCTAATATGATGGATGAAAGGACTCTGGAAGAGATAATAGGTGATGACAAAGAGTTGCCGGAGATTTGTAGGATACTAATAGAGACTGCTGTTAATAATGGTGGAAAAGATGATGCAACAGTAGTGATGATAGAGGTGTGATATGTTAAATAAAGGCAGACTGATAGGTGAAAGATATGAGATAATCAGCATAGTCGGCTCGGGCGGCATGGCTGATGTTTACAATGCGATTGATAACAGGCTGAACAGGCAGGTAGCAATAAAAGTTCTTAAAGAGGAGTATGGCTCAGATAAGAATTTCGTGCTGAAGTTTATGGCTGAAGCACAGTCGGCAGCAGGACTTTCCCATCCTAATATTGTAAATGTGTATGATGTAGGAGAAGATGAAGGACTCCATTATATTGTTATGGAACTGGTAGAGGGCATAACTCTGAAGAAGTTTATAGAGAGAAAGGGTAAGCTTGAGCTTAAAGAAGCGGTAGGAATAGCCATTCAGATAGCACAGGGAATGGAAGCTGCTCATGCAAACCATATTATTCATAGGGATATTAAACCGCAGAATATTATCATTTCAAAAGAGGGTAAGGTAAAGGTTACTGATTTTGGAATAGCTAAGGCAGCTACTTCAAATACTATAGCGGCAGGACAGGCTGTAGGATCAGTGCATTATATTTCGCCGGAGCAGGCAAGGGGTGGATATTCGGATGAGAAGAGTGACATATATTCTCTTGGTGTTACACTGTATGAGATGATATCCGGAAAGATGCCGTTTGCAGCTGACAATATGGTTTCGGTTGCACTCTTACATATAAACGAAGAAGCTGTCCCTCTAAGAGAGATAGATGAGAATATACCTGTAAGTATTGAAAAAATAGTTCAGAAATGTATGCAGAAAAAACCTGAGCGAAGATATATGACTGCTACAGAACTGATATCGGATTTAAGAAAGGCGGTAGCTGAGCCGGAGGGAGATTATGTAAGCTTTAATCAGGCGGTTGTTACCGATTCACCTACGATTAATATTTCCGGAGAGGAGTTGGAGGCTATTAGAAAGGGAAGATTTAATAGTGAAAATAATAAGATGAAAGAAAATGTAAAAAAACATGAGCCTCGTGAAATTAGAGAACTTCTGGAGGATGAAGAAGAGGCAATGGATCCTAAGATTGAAAAGTTAATTCTTTTTGGTGGAATAGCGGCCATTGTAATACTTGCGGCTGTGGTTATTGCACTTTTAGTAAAAGGATTTAATTTGTTTGGTAATGGAGGTGACAGCTCAAAACTTCCATCCGAATCTGTGGTATCAAGCGAAATTGCATCCGGTTCATCGGTGGTATCTGAAGTTTCGTCTAAGTCATCAGTAATAGCTGTACCTGCGGTAAAGGGGCACACACTTGCTGAGGCAATTACAATTCTTTCTGAAACAGGCATTACAAATTATAGGTTTGAGTATAAAAATTCAAGGGAGTTCAAGAAAGAAGATGTGATGGATGTGACTCCTGCTGAAGGTACTGAAATAAACAAGGATGATGAGGTTGTTATAACTGTAAGTAAGGGTGAAGACAGTCAGGTTGTTCCTGATGTAAGGAATAATTCTAAAGACACAGCGGTTTCTACTCTTGAAAGTATGAAAATTACCGTAAAAACACAGGAAAAGCCAAGTGAAACAGTTGAAGCAGGTAAGGTAATCGATACTATTCCGGGAGTTGGAACTGAAGTAAAAGAGGGTGAAACTATTACGATTGTAGTTAGTACAGGACCTGAAAATAAGAAAGTTCTGGTACCAAATGTAGTGGAAATGAGCGAAGCAGATGCTGTTGCCAATCTCAGTGCTGCCGGATTTAAAGCATCTATTGCATATAAAGAGGATGATGCAGTAGAAAAGGGAAAGGTAATAAGCCAAAGTGTTACAGGAGGTAATGAAGCTGAAACAGGAACAACCATAGGATTAAATATAAGTAAAGGTCCAAAACCTGTAACATACACATACTCTACATCGCTCACCATAGATGAGAATCCGTTTGCAGACAGTGATGAGAGTGGAGATATAGAGGTAAGAATGGATCAAGATGGCAAAACAAAGACTATTTATTCAGATAATTTAACTTATGATGATTTTCCACTTCACATTGATGATATAACAGGTACAAGTGACAGTGAAGCTGTATGCTACATGGTAGTGGATGGTCAGGTTTATGATGGAAAAGTATGGCGTATAACAAACTGGAATAAGGCTGAAAATTGATGGAAGGCAGAATAATAAAAGCAATTGCAGGTTTCTATTATGTACATAATGAAGCAGGCATATATGAATGCAGAGCAAGGGGGATATTTCGCAATAAGGGAATAAAACCCTTGGTAGGTGACATTGTTAAAATTGAAGTTTTGGACGATGAGAATAAGAAAGGTAACCTTGTAGAAATAGTAGGCAGAAAATCTTTTCTCATCCGTCCGGCTGTAGCCAATCCCGATCAGGTACTTATAGTTTTTGCCGGAGCCAAGCCGGAGCCGAACCTTAATTTGCTGGATAAATTTTTAACAATGATGGAAATTAAGAAAATACCGGTTGCCATTGCCATAAGTAAAAGTGACCTTGTATCAGAAGAGAAACTGGTAGAATTGAAAAAAATATACTCAAAGTATTATAAGGTTTTTGAAATAAGTATTAAAGAAGAAAAAGGGGTGGATGAGCTAAAAGAATATCTGTTAGGCAAGTTTACCGTACTTGCAGGACCTTCGGGGGTAGGAAAATCCACTCTTACTAATTATCTTGCTCCGGATGCAAATATGGAAACCGGCGAAATAAGTAGAAAGATAGAGAGAGGCAAGCAGACCACAAGGCATGTAGAACTTTTTTACATAGGAGAAGATGGATATATCTGTGATACCCCCGGTTTTGGAAGTCTTGAACTGTTCGATGCAGATAAGAGAGAGCTTAAGGATTACTTCCCGGAATTTGCAGAATATACTGAAAATTGCAAATTTAATGGCTGTATTCATTTGGGTGAAAGAGATTGTGGAGTGAAGAAGGCTTTGGAAAATGGTGAAATTTCTGAAAGCAGATATAGGAATTATCAGTTGATTTATGAGGAATTAGCGAGTAAGAGGGAGTACTAAATGGAATATATACTTTCGCCGTCAATACTGGCGGCAGACTTTGGAATGTTAGCTAATCAGATAAAAATTACAGAGGAAAGCGGTGCGAAATATCTTCATTTAGATGTGATGGATGGGAGTTTTGTACCAAGTATTTCTTTCGGAATGCCGGTGATTAAGAGTCTTAGGAAATATAGTAACCAGATTTTTGATGTACATCTTATGATAGATGCTCCTGAAAGATATTTAGAAGATTTTAAAGAGGCAGGAGCAGATATAATAACAGTCCATGTAGAATCAACCAAGCATTTACATAGGACTGTTACAAAGATTAAGGAACTGGGACTTAAGGTCGGAGTATCCCTTAATCCTGCCACACCGCTTTCATCTCTTGAATGGATACTGCCGGAGCTTGATATGGTGCTCATAATGAGTGTGAATCCCGGATTTGGAGGACAGAAGTTCATACCGTTTTCTTTGGAAAAAATTAGAAAATTAAGAGAAATTTCTCCTAATATAGACATAGAAGTAGATGGAGGAGTGAATAAAGATAATATTGGTGAACTTGTAAGAGCAGGGGCAAATATCCTGGTTGCAGGTACGGCAGTGTTTGGTGGAAATATAGCAGAAAATACGAGGCAGCTGTTGGAGAAAATGTATGAAGAAGGTACTGATTATAACAGGCGGGCAGACTGATATAGCTTTTGCAGAAGAAGTTTACAAAGAATATAGACCGAACTTAGTAATTACAGCAGACAGTGGGCTTTTGACGGCGAATAAACTTGGCATAATTCCCGACTATGCAGTTGGCGACTTTGACAGTAGTGATAAAGAAACTGTAGAAAATATTAAAGCTAAGTTTGAAATCTATGGTAAACCGATAATAAAGAAATTTAATCCTGAAAAGGATGAAACGGATACAGAAATTGCAATATCACTTTCACTTTCACTTAATCCTGCCGAAATAGTAATATTAGGAGCAACAGGAACGAGACTTGACCATACTATGGCGAATATAGGTCTTTTATATAAGATTATGCAAAGTGGAATAAAGGCAAGGATTATGGATAAGCATAATGTGATAAGCCTTCATGATAAAGATATTGTACTCAAAAAAGATGAGTCTTTTGGAGAGTATTTTTCTTTGTTGCCTTTTACGGAAGAAGTAAGAGGACTTAAAATAAAGGGAGCTAAGTACGAACTTGACGGCTATATTTTAAAAGCAGGCAGCAGTCTTGGAATAAGTAATGAGATTGTGGAGAATAATGTTTTTATAAGTTTTGAAAAAGGAATTCTGCTAATTTATCAGACTAGCGATGTAGGGCTTGCACTCAGTGGAAAAATGTAAAGGGGGTCTTATGAAGAAAGAACTATAGCGATAGGTGCTTGTGTATGGTATAGCGATTTCGCACTTAGAATAGACAGTATGCATGGGGATAAGATAACAAGGATAGAATTGATTAAGTCAGTGTAAAGGGAAAAATATGAATATTTTAGATAATTTAAATCCTGAACAAAGAAAAGCAGTGGTGCATGAAAATGGGCCACTGCTCATTTTAGCAGGGGCAGGCTCAGGTAAGACAAGAGTACTTACAAGGCGTATAGCATATCTTATTAAGGAATATGGAGTGAGTCCATGGAATATTTTGGCACTCACTTTTACAAATAAGGCAGCTAAGGAAATGAGGGAGAGGGTGAATGAGCTTTTAAATGAAGAAGCGGGAGATATTTGGGTTTCAACCTTCCACTCAGCCTGTGTTAAAATGTTGAGGAGATTTATAGACAAGATAGGATATGACAGGAGATTTAACATATATGATACGGATGATACAAAGGCGGTAATAAAACAGGTACTTAAATCGCTAAATATTGACAGTAAGAAGTTTTCTGAAAAGACCTGTCTAAATATCATATCAAATGCAAAAAATGATTTTATAGATGCTGAAAAGTTTGCAGCAAATTCTTCATTTGGAGCAGATAAGGATGTTTTTGCAAGGGTTTATCTGGAATATGAAAAGAGGATGAAAAATAATAATGCCTTAGACTTTGATGATATTTTGGTAAAAACCGTAGAGCTTTTACAAACAGATGTGGACACCTTAGAATACTATCAAAGAAGATTTCGATATATCCTTGTAGATGAGTATCAGGACACTAATATTGTCCAGTTTAAATTATTAAAAATGCTTGCCAACTTTGTGAATGAAGATGGTGAAATAGAAAATAATCTCTGTGTAGTGGGAGATGATGACCAGTCAATCTATAAATTTAGGGGAGCGGATATAAGAAATATATTGAATTTTGAAAAAATATATCCGTCTTGCCTGGTTATTAAATTAGAAGAAAATTACCGTTCCACAGGTAATATTCTTGAAGCTGCAAATGGAGTAATTAGTAATAATACTATGAGAAAGGATAAGAAGCTGTGGACAAGTAAAGAAGGTGGAGCATCACTTTCTTATAAAACTTATGATACAGGTGATAGAGAGGCAGAGGGAGTAACCAATATTATACGGCGTACTGTTGAGGCCGGAAAAGCGGATTATTCAGATATTGCAGTTTTATACCGTACAAATGCACAGTCTCGTGCGGTAGAGGAAAAACTTGTATATGATAATATTCCGTACAAGCTCTATGGAGGCACGAATTTTTACAGCAGAAGAGAAATAAAAGATATATTGGCATATTTGAAAGTTATAAATAATCCCAAAGATGATACTCAGGTAAGGAGGATACTCAATGTACCTAAAAGGGGTATAGGAAGTACAACCGAAGATAGGATTGCTGATTATGCTGTAGAAAAAGACATTTCTTTCTTTGAAGCTTGTATGAGGGTCGGTGCAATACCGGGACTTAGCAGGGCAGTGACAAAAGTAGAGAAGTTTGTAGCCTATGTTGAAGCTAAAATAAGGGAATTTAGTGAGACTAAAAATCTAAAAAATGAGATAGAGACACTTATAGAAGAAATTGAATATATTGAAGGGTTAAGGCTTGAAAATACTGATGAGGCAAGGGGAAGAATTGACAATATTTATGAACTTATAAATAAGGTTGCAGTATTTGAGCTTGGAAAACAGGATGAGGGCAGTGCAAAATTGGCAGATTTTCTTGCAGAAGTATCTCTTTTAACTGATGCCGACAATAAGGACAGTGATAATAAGGATATGAACAAAGTTACCCTTATGACACTTCATTCTGCAAAGGGACTGGAATTTAAGATAGTATTTATTGTAGGTATGGAGGAAGGACTTTTTCCGGGGCGTATGAGTTTATATGCAGAGGATGAGAGCGAACTTGAGGAGGAAAGAAGACTTTGTTATGTAGGGATTACAAGAGCAATGGAAAAGTTATATCTCTCCAATGCAAAGATGAGGATGATTAGGGGAGAGAGGCAGTGGAACAAACCGTCCAGATTTATAAGTGAAATTCCTGAGCATCTTTTATCGAGAGCGAGGTTTCAAAATAATGAAGGACCTGTAAGCATTTTTAAGACACCATCCTCAGCATCTGAGAAAAACGGTCTCTTTGCAGAAAATCCGTATATAAGCAAGGGATTTAAGCAGGTACCTAATAAATCGGACTCAGTAGAAATTGGAGATATGGTAAGTCATATTAAATTTGGAGAAGGAGAGGTAATAGATGTCTCTAAGGGAGACGGAATAGTGTCTGTAAGATTTAAAAATGATACTTATGGAGTCAGAAAATTTAAATTAGGCTTAGCAGGATTAAAAAAAATAAACTGATAATAGTATTATTAAAAAAAATATGTTATACTGAATTTATCAAATTTAATAAAAGGAGTAGACTTATGGATAAGAAAATTGAAGAGTTATTAAGTGTAGCAAAGATGAATTCGCTGCTTCATCCTGTAAAGGATAGTGAACCTAAAAAGGACAATCCTTATGTGGTTGCTCTTGTAATAGTTGGAGCAATTGCCCTCATTGCAGGCATCGCTTATGCTGTATATTACTTTTTTGTTCCGGATAAGCTTGTAGATTTTGAAGATGATTTTGATGATGTTTATGGAGATGAAGTCTTTACAGAGTTTGAACCGGAAGAAGCTGAAGCAGTAGAGGAAGCCAAATAATTGGCAATGGATAAAAAAGATAAAAAGGAATTTGTGGAGGAAGTAGCAGATAGGATAAGGTCTCTGGATTATATTAAAATTGATGAGATTCCTGATATTGAGTTATATATGGATCAGGTTATTAAATTTATGGATGATCATTTTGCATCTCTTAAAAGATATGAGGGGGACAAGATGTTAACTAAGGCCATGATTAATAATTATACTAAAAATAAGCTGCTTCCTTCACCTGAAAAGAAGAAGTATGGCAAGAACCACATGATACTTTTGATTTTCATATATTATTTTAAGAATGTATTGTCAATTAAAGATATTAATAGCATTCTTACTCCGCTTACGGAGAATTTTTTTAGCGAAAATGATAATGATTTTTCATTGGGCGATATTTATGATGAGATTTTTGAGACCTGCAAGAGTGCGACTACTGATATTTCAAGGTCAGTTTTAAAAGCATTTAATAGATCAAAAGAAAGCTTTGAAGATGAAGAAGACGAGAAAAAGAGAAAATATCTCAACAACTTTGCTTTTATAGCATCATTATGCTTTGATGTCCATGTGAAGAAGACGATAGTTGAAAATATGATAGACAGAGGTCTGTTAGATTTTAAGGATGATGTTACTAAAGGAAGTAGGAAAGATAAAAGATGAGTAGAGCTGCTAAGATTTGTTTAAAAGTGTTTCTTTCGCTAATACCGGTTCTTGGTGTGGGGATTGCAGTGTTGCTTGCAGTATTGACGGTTACAGAATATAAGCCGGGTAATGTTGAAAAATTATTATTAACAGGGCAGGCTGTGGATGAAGCGGAGTTTTCTAAAGAAATTAAGCTTATAAGTTGGAATATTGGATATTGCAATTTGGGAGCTACGGCAGATTTTTTTATGGATGGCGGTAAAAAAGTTGTAAGCCAGACTAGGGAAGAACTGGATAATAACATCAAAAATATAGTTGAAAAATTAAGTGAATTTGATGCTGATATAACCTTTTTACAGGAAGCAGACAGGAAATCTTACCGCAGTTATAATGTTAATGAGGAAAAGATAATTTCTGATAAATTTTCTGAAAGGCTTTCAGCTTTTGCAGTTAATTTTAAATCCTTATTTGTGCCGTTTCCTTTTCCGCCGTTAAGAAATGTTGAGGCCGGAATAATGTCTTTAAGCAGGTTTAAGGTGGAAAGTGCAGAAAGAGTAAGCCTTCCGGTGCCATTTAAATGGCCTGTCAGTACCTGTAACCTTAAAAGATGTCTGTTAGTGGAGAAAATTCCAATAAGTGGGAGTGACAAAAAGCTTGTAGCTATTAATCTTCATTTGGAGGCATATGATTCAGGTGAGGGTAAGATAGCCCAGACAAAGGCATTGCTTGATGAAATGGAAAAAGAGTATGCCGCAGGCAACTATGTAATAGCAGGTGGAGATTTTAACCAGGTCTTTTCTAATATAGATGTATCCAAGTTTGAAGTTGGAAGTGTAGGATTGTGGAAACCGGGTAAGATTGATGCGGAGCCGTTTTTGGAAAAATTTAACCTGTATATGGATGGAACTGTTCCTACCTGCCGTTCTCTTGACAGGGCATATGATAAAAACGATAGTAAATTTCAGTATTATGTAATAGATGGGTTCATTGCATCTAAGAATATTGAGGTACTTTCACAAAGGACAATAGGTCTTGATTTTGAAAATTCAGACCATAATCCTGTTGAAATTACAATTAAATTAAAGTAAGAAAAGCCACAGTAATCTGTTATTTCAGATAGTCTGTGGCTTTTTATGAGAATTTTTGTTCAAGCAAACTCTCGTTGAAAATCTTTATCAAAAATTTAGATTTATTTTATAATATCTTTATAACACTCAGGGCGTCTGTCCCGCATAAGCCCCC
>NZ_JBQNBU010000064.1:0-11843 GCF_052169795.1 Catonella sp. | reverse complement strand
ACGTGGCAAAAAAGAAGGTAAAAAAGAAGGTAAAATAGAAGGTAAAATAGAAGGTAAAATAGAAGGTGCTAATGAAGAAAAAATCAGAATAGCTAAGGATATGAAGAAAGAAGGTCTGGCTCACAGTCTAATTGCTAAGCTTACCGGCATTTCTGAGAAGAAGATTATGGCTCTGTAACTGTAACTTCTACATAGTGCATTATAACAAATAGCTTTTAAGCTCTGATGATGTGTTTCAGAAGATATTACATAAATAATTCGGCATTATATTGACAATCCTTATTTAAATTGCTAAAATTAAATCTATAGGAGGATTTAATAATGAAACTTAAAAGCAAAATGTTACTTTTCATCGGTGTCCCAATGCTACTGGTCATTATAATTATGACTGCAGTTTCTTATTTTTTTGTTCAGGCTTTACCAATTATAGGCATTATATCTGCCATAATAATGTTTATAGTTATTTATTTTGTTACAAACTCTATATCTAATCCTATCACTGAACTAAGTGATTGTATCCAAGGAATGGTTAATTATGATTTTACACTTACCGAAACCTCTCCATCTATAATCTACTCTAAAAATACAGATGAAATCGGAGAAATATCTCGTTCCTTAGTAACTGTTAAGAAAACAATACAGTCAATAATGATACAAATTTCTGATATTGCTAATCAGGTTTCCACATCATCGGAAGCACTTGCTGCTTCCAGCGAACATTCTGCTAATGCAGCTAAAAACTTATCAAAAACTGTTAAAGAAATATCAAACGGTGCTGTAATACAGGCAGAGGATATGCAAAAGGGTGCAGAATCAGTGCAGATAGTTGATACCGCACTTCATACAAACGAAATTATTATTGAAAATCTTAATACTACCATTCATGAAGTGTCATCTGCAAAAGAACAAGGTATACTTACTATACCAAAGCTCATTACTGCTACAAAAAAACTGAAGGATTCTGCTGAAAATGTATATTCAGTTATATTAAATACAAATGACAGAGCTGCTCAGATTTCTTCAGCCAGCAGTATGATAAAATCCATTTCCGACCAAACAAACCTGCTTGCATTAAATGCTGCTATTGAGGCAGCAAGAGCAGGTGAGGCAGGTAAGGGATTTGCAGTAGTTGCAGAAGAAATTCGTAAGTTGGCTGAACAGTCAAATCAGTTCACTGAGGAAATTCAGGCAATTGTATTAGGCCTTACAGAAAAAGTAACTGAAACTGTAAATATTATGGAAACAGTTGGTGGTACAGTTGCTGAACAAAATGATAGAGTTAATGAAACTCAAGAAATATTCCGTTTAATTTCTTCCGGTCTTGACAAAAACTTGAGTGAAGTTAACAGCCTCAACCATTCAGTTAAAGAACTTGAATCTACAAAAGATTCGCTTGTTGGCATAATAGAAAATCTATCTGCTTTGTCAGAAGAAAATGCTGCTTCAACACAAGAGGCTTCCGAATCATTAAGCTCTCAGCTTGATTTAGCTGAGACAGTTGCTTCTTCCAGTGAGCAACTCTTAAGTTTATCACAAAATATGATTTCTATGATTAATAAGTTTAAGATTTAATTCTTATCCATTAAGAGAGAATCCTGTTGAATATTCACAGGATTCTTTTGTATTTAATCTAATAATGCTCTTAGCATATCTTATTAACACAAAATATTTAATCCCCTTGTTCATATATATCTTTTACTTGATAAATAAGAATTTTAATGCTAAAATACATTGCATACACGAATACATTTAAAAATAATTGTTTATAAGCGGAGGTTTTATGGCAAAGAAAAAGTATACTGAAATGACAAAAGAAGAACTCCTTGAATTAAAGGATTGCTTAAAAATAGAATATAAAAAAATGCAGGCAAGAGGACTTGAACTAAATATGAGTCGTGGTAAACCCTGTGTAGACCAACTGGATTTATCAATGGGGATGATGGACTCATTAAACAGCAACTCTGATTTACTTTGTGAAGACGGCACCGACTGCCGTAACTACGGAGTTCTTGACGGTATACCTGAGGCAAAGGAACTTATTGGTGATATGATGGAAGTTCCTTATGACCATCTGCTTATATATGGAAACTCAAGCCTTAATGTAATGTACGATACAGTTTCTCGCTCAATGACACATGGTGTTATGGGGAGCACTCCTTGGTGCAAATTAGATAAGGTGAAATGGATATGTATTGTTCCGGGCTATGACAGACACTTTGCAATAACAGAGTATTTCGGCATAGAAAGTGTGACTGTACCTATGCTTAAAACCGGTCCGGACATGGATATGATTGAGAAACTTGTAGCTTCTGATGAAAGTATTAAGGGTGTTTGGTGCGTACCTAAATATTCCAATCCTACCGGAAATTCTTACTCTGATGAAACAGTAAGAAGATTTGCAAGACTTAAGCCTGCTGCCAAGGATTTTAGAATATACTGGGACAATGCCTATACCGTACATCACCTTTACGATAATGAGCAGGATCATCTCATTGAAATTCTTGCAGAATGTAAGCGTGCCGGAAATCCGGACTTAGTATATAAATTTGCCTCTACAAGTAAGGTAAGTTTTCCGGGATCCGGTATAGCAGCTCTTGCTACCAGCCTGAACAATCTTGAGGACATTCAAAGACAGGTTGCTATGCAGACTATAGGTCATGACAAGGTAAATCAGCTTCGCCATGTGAGATTTTTCAAAGATATTCATGGACTGGTTGAGCATATGCGTAAACATGCAGACATTCTTCGTCCTAAGTTTGAGGCTGTCGAAGAAATACTTGAAAGAGAGTTAAAGGGAACAGGAATTGCTACTTGGACTTCTCCAAAGGGCGGCTACTTCATTTCTTATGATACTCTTCCAGGCTGTGCCAAAAAGGTTGTTTCACGCTGTGCAAAGGCCGGTGTAGTTATGACTCCTGCCGGAGCAACCTTCCCCGGCGGAAAGGATCCACAGGACACTAACATAAGAATAGCTCCTTCCTTCCCTCCTATAAATGACCTCAAGACTGCTACAGAACTACTGGCTCTTTCCACAAAGCTTGTAGCAGTTGAAGAATTACTTGCAAAAATAGAGCTTTCATCATCTACATCTGACGTTAAAACTGCCCCATCGGCAAAAGCTGAAAAATAAATTTTCTTACAAATATTCATACTAATTTTATTTGATTTTTGTAAGTATTTTTACTATAATTGATTTATTACCAAACTAATGGTAAATTAAAAACTTCGGAGGAACCGATATGAAAATTCTAATTATAGGCACCAATCATGCAGGCATTGCTGCTGCCAATACCTTACTTGATAATTATCCGGGTAATGAAATTGTAATGATTGATAGAAATACCAATCTTAGTTACCTTGGCTGTGGTACTGCTCTTTGGGTAGGAAGACAGATTGATTCTTATGAAGGTCTCTTCTATACCTGTGCTGAAGCTTTCGAAAAGAAAGGTGCTAAAATCAGCCTCGAGACAAGTGTTGAAGAAATTGACTTCAACAAAAAAATTGTGTATGGAACAAAGAAAAATGGAGAAAAGTTTGAAGAATCATATGATAAACTTGTACTTGCTACCGGTTCTCTTCCAATATCTCCTGCCCTTACCGGAAATGACTTAGAAGGCCTTAAATTCTTAAAACTTTTTCAGGAAGGTCAGGCTGTAGATAAAGAAATCAGTAACCCTGAAGTTAAAGAAGTTGCCGTAATTGGCGCAGGCTATATAGGTGTAGAGATTGCTGAAGCTTGTCTTTTAAGAGGCAAAAAAGTAAGACTCTTCGATATAGCTCCTAGCTCTCTTGCAAGCTACTATGACAAATGGTTTACAGAAGATATGGACAAAGCTTTAGAAGATGCCGGAATAGAAACCCATTTTGGCGAAAAAGTCCTTGAATATAAAGGAAACGGCAGAGTTTCTTCTATAGTAACAGAGAGTGGAGAATATCCTGCTGATTTAGTTATAAATGCTATCGGTTTTGCTCCAAATAATGCACTTGGCAAGGATCATTTAGAACTTTGGAAAAATGGTGCTTATGCAGTAGATAAGTATCAGCAGACAAGTGATCCTGATGTATATGCTGTTGGAGACTGTGCTACCATTTATTCAAATGCCCTCAGAGATAGAACATATATAGCTCTTGCTTCAAATGCAGTTCGTACAGGAATAGTTGCCGGACATAACATAGGTGGAACTAAGCTTGAAGGCTCAGGTGTACAGGGTTCTAACGCCATCTGTGTATTTGGCAGAAAACTTGCTTCTACAGGTCTTTCAGTAGCTGCTGCTGAAAAAGCAGGCATGGAAGTAGAATATACAGACTTCGAGGATACTCAGCGTCCCGGATTTATGCGTGAAAATGAAGATGTAAAAATCCGTATAGTATATGAGAAATCTTCAAGAAGAGTTGTTGGTGCACAGCTTTCATCTAAAGAAGACATCTCAATGGCGATACATATGTTCTCACTTGCTATTGAAGAAGGGGTTACTATTGATAAGTTAAAACTTCTCGATATTTTCTTCCTTCCACATTTTAACAAACCATATAACTATATTACAATGGCAGCTCTTAGTGCAAAATAAAATCAATTCACACCGAAAATATCAACACAAACAGATGTCAATTTTAAAAAATCTACTAAATTACAATATTAAACGCTGCAAGCATTACTCCTGCAGCGTTTAATTATCTTATTTTGTAAAATCAATTACTTTACTTTTATTTTAAGCTTAGCAATTTGTTTAGCAGTTAACTTCCTGCCATCAACAAATATTTGGAGCTTAATCTTACCTGTCTTAAGTTTGGCAGCCTTAAAAGTAAGCTGTTTTTTGGTAAGTTTGTTTAAAGATTTCAAATTCTTAGCATTTAAGTACAGGGTAAAATTCTTTCCCTTTACTTCAAATGCAGTTATTTTTTTAGAAACAAGTTCGGATAAAGCTGTATCTGTTATAGCCGCATTTATCTTTGCTTTATTCTGTGGGAGAACAACTTTCTTTATAGTCCTTATGTCTAAGCCTTTAAGAGCACCCGAATTTACTGTTTTCTTTAGAGAAGGCAATATTAAGACTTCCTTCTCAACAACCTTTTCCTGCGGAGTTTTATTAACTGCAATATCTGTTACAGAATTTTCTTTTGTTTCAGGCTTCTTCTCCTCTTTTTCTTTTATTTCAGGTTTCTTCTCCTCCTTGACGGCTTTCTCTGTCTTAGCAGGTAAGGTAGGAACAACCGGATACGAAGGTGAATATGAAGGTGAAGGTGAATATGAAGGTGAAGGTGAAGGTGAAGGTGAATATGAAGGTGAAGGTGGTTCAGGAGCCTTATTTACTTTAATTTCAACTTCTTTTTCATAATTTACAAATTCAGGTATATTTTCTCCTTTTATACCACCCACAACAACAGCCTTTAAGGTTATTTTACCCTCTCCTTTGGCTGTAAGTTTATTTCCCTCTGTAACCATCGCATCTTTAGCCGTAGTTTTCTGAGGATCATTTACTACTGACCAGGTAATATCTTTTTTAACAGCATCAGCAGGTTCTACAGCCGCATTTAATTCCAAGGTATTTCCTGCCTGAAATTCATTTACGTTAAGTTTTATATCTAACACATTTTTAGCACTCTCATACTGCATAAGATGCTTAAGTGCCTTTGAGAAGAAATATTTACTTGGCTGTCCACCTTCTTTATTCTTGAAAAACTTTTTGTTATTTCCATGAGCTACTCCGTCTCTCTCTATAGCATATGAGAATACTCCGCCATATCCGCCTTTGGCTGCCCACTCTGCCTGTTTGTAAGCTACACAATTTTTAAATTCAGGTTTTGTAAAAAGTTCATCAGGATTATTTAATAAGGTTTTATTTGTTGCTCTGTCTGCCACCAAATCCTTACTTGGAACATTTCCCCAAATGTTTCCTCCCTCTTCATAGTAACTAAATCCTGTAAGATACTTTTCTTTAGAAAGTACATCTTTATAAGAATTATAGCCTGTCAAATAACCCTGTCCACCATAATTCTGCCTGATTACATAATCATAACAGTCCTTTGTAGCCATAAACAAACCATCATCAGCATTTGCAGGTTTATTAGTATCTAAAATAAATACCAGGTTTGGTGTTCTGTCAGGATTTTTAGGCCCTATAATTTTGGATATTTCTTCAATAACCACCTTAGCCTGCGCTACATTCAAATGATCTGAATCGTGATATTCAAAGTCTATATCCAAACCATCAAGGTTATATTTGGTCACATATTCTTTAACTATCTCTGCTGCAAGAGCCTTATATCCCGCTTCATCCTTAGTATAGTCAAACCATTTGGAAACACCACGTCTGCCATCTACGTCTTTTATTCCTATTGTGCGGATAACCCTTGTTCCCTGTTTATTAAGCTTTGGCACATATTCCATCTTTAACTTTTCCCAGAAAGGATTGCCGTCTTCCGTGAAATCATGAAATACCGCCACTATATCCACCTCAGCAGGTACATCACTAATCTTATGAGACGCATCATCAGGTACCCATGACCAGTAATCATGCCAGGTTCTAAAATATCCCAACTGGATAGGAGTTTTAAGCGGTTTCATGTTTTCTTTAGGGAAAGCTTCGTCATATTCTTTCGGCGCAGGTGTATTCTCATCTGCCTTAACTGCAATCTTAAAATATGCGTACTTATTCCCGGGCATCTCTGCTCTAAGCCATATATAACCCGGGTTCTTAGGTGTAAAAGAGGTTATGTTGTCAATATCTCCCTCATGCTCCGCCCCGGTATCTCCCGAATGATAAAGCATCCATTTGCTTACCTTGTCCTTGTTAACCACTACTTCATCGCTTTTAAGGTCAATCTTGGTATTTACGGTAGTTTCCTTAATTTTAAGGTCTACCTTGTCTGACGGTGCTGCCATAAGCCTTACAGGCTCTGATAATCTGACAGCTCCCCCCCCCGCTGAAAATAGTGTAGCCGCTGCTAAAGCAGCACAAAACAGCCTTTTGAAACTTCTTTTTTTACTTCTCATAAATTCCCAATTCCCCTTTCTGCAAAATAAATTGTACTTTGGATTTCCAATAAATTCTATACTTTTTACAATATTATCTTAACATATTTATTCTTTTTGTCAAAGTAGCTTTGATAAGTTTAATAAATTTTTAATAATTACTGTGATTTTTCACTAAATTTATATTGTATTTTTATATATTTCCAACAAAGATATTAGTATAATGTTAACTATAATGTTAAATATAATATTAAATGATGTGGCTGTCAAAAGTATTTGACACCAATTGATACAGAATTGCTACAGCTTTGTTTCTCGCAATCCTTGCAAAAATATTCGTAATCTGCTCATTTTTTGCAAACTGTACATAACACTGAAAATTTTTATTTATTATGAAATTCTAACATAATTTCCTGACAAACAAAAAAGAAGAAACTATACACTATCTCTTAGCGTACAGCTTCCTCTTTTAATACATCTTATTTAGTTTTCTCAGCAACTTTTTCAATAGTTTCGACTACATTCACAGTACAAATATCATACCTTCCATTTGCAATCGAAGAAACAATAGTTGTTTTTCCTACCTTTTTTGCAAGTATCTTTCCACTCGCACTCACTGCAACAATCTCAGGGTCATAACTCTTAAATATTGCAGCCTCTGCTGTTGTATTAGGCTTAAGAATAGCCTGCAAGGTTTTTTTCTTTCCTACCTCAATAGTCACCTCACTCAAAGTAAGCCTAATGCTTATAGCAGGTGGTCCTACATATACCTTACACTTAAACACTTTGTCTTCCTTAATAGACTTGTCCTTAAGTGTTACTGTTATAGTAGTATCACCTACCTTAAGTGCAGAAATAGCACCTGTGGTTGAAACACTTGCAACACTGTCATCATCTGACTTAAAATACAAATTCTGGTCCTCTGTCAAATTGTAGACCTTTAATGCAAACTTGTCATCTGTTACCAAAGACAATTCAGTAACATTTAACTTCGGTTCTGCTATATTTTCTTTCATCAGTACCTCCCCGGCATACAAATCTATTCTGTTTGTACCGAGGGACAAAATCAAACAAAGCACAACCACGACTGACAGAGCGACTTTTTTTCTAAGATTTTTCATCTTTTTACCTCCGTCTGTCTTATGACCTTATCATCATACAGCTTGTTTTTGTCATAATCGTGTCATTTGGTAAACTTTATTTAACTTGAAACTGACATAGAAAATTATTATAATTACTTTTAAGCACTTATAGTGGGCGAAAGGAGTATGAATTTATGCAAAATATACTGATTGCAGATGATAATGCAGATATTACAAATGTACTGGCTGCCTATACTACCAAAGAAGGCTACAATCCAATAATTGCAACCGATGGAGAAGAAGCGTTAAAACTCTTTGACGAACACTCTCCTGCTGCCGTACTTTTAGATGTTATGATGCCTAAGATGGACGGCTATGAGGTTTGTCGTAAAATCCGTGCAAAGTCAAATGTACCCATCATCCTCGTTACTGCCAGAGGAGA
Organism: Catonella sp.; assembly: GCF_052169795.1. Taxonomy (GTDB): domain Bacteria; phylum Bacillota; class Clostridia; order Lachnospirales; family Lachnospiraceae; genus Catonella. The sequence goes on along the minus strand of NZ_JBQNBU010000064.1, from coordinate 3,346 downwards.
AGGTTTTGAAAAAATAATGGGACTTGACATAGGAGCCGATGATTATATAGTTAAACCTTTTAGTCCAAGCGAGGTTATGGCTAGGCTTAGAGCTGTCCTTAGAAGGATGACAGCTCCTGAAACTGCCTCAAACATCACAAGCGAAAACTTTATCAAAATAGATAATCTCGAAATTAATCTCGAGGAATATTCTCTTAGCATTGGTGGAGAAAAAATTGCACTTACAAAAAAAGAAATTGAAACCATGTGGACTCTTGCTGAAAACCCTAACAAGGTTTTTACCAGAGATAATCTGCTTGACAGTCTCTGGGGTTTTGATTACTATGGTGACCCTCGTACCGTAGACTCACATATTAAGCGTCTTAGAGCTAAACTTGATACTGTAGAACATCCTAACTGGAGCATTAAAACTATTTGGGGCATGGGCTATAAATTCAATATTGAAAATTAAGATATGACACAGGTTTTAAAATTTTTAATACTCGCATCATAATGTACTTACGGAGGCTATAATGGGCATAATTAAAGATTTAAAAAATAAAAATGACAAGGTTGTCATTGACGAAAATGTTAATAAACAAATAAATACTGTTAAAAAATTCAGTTCCTTAATAATATTGGGTGCTTTAGTTGCAGTTGGAATATTTTCAAGTATCTATTCTGTATCTGAGCAGGAACAGGCTGTCATCACTCAGTTTGGAAAGGTTGTCGGTGTTGAAACCGCAGGACTTCATTTTAAACTTCCATTTATTCAACAACTTACAACAGTGAATACCACTACTCAGGGTATGCCGATAGGATATGAAGAATCCGGCACTAATGACCCTGTTGAAGATACTTCAGACTATGAAGACAGCATGATGATTACCAAAGACTTTAACTTTGTAAACATTGATTTTTATCTTGAATATAAGGTGGTAAATCCTGAAAACTTTCTTTTTAATACTGATGACCCGCTTAACACCCTTAGAAATCTTACCAAAGCCTCTATCCGCTCAACCATTTCCAAATATCTTGTTGATGAGGTAATGACTACTGCCAAGGGTAAGATTCAATCAGAGGTTAAGGATAAGCTGATTTCAGAAATGGAAAAAGTAAACATCGGAATAGAAATAGTCAACATTTCAATACAGGATGCCGAGCCGCCAACTGCTCAGGTTATTCAGGCTTTTAAGGCAGTTGAGACTGCAAAACAGGGTGCTGAAACCGCTATAAATAATGCCAATAAATATCAGAGTGAAAAACTCCCCTCTGCAAATGCCGATGCTGACAAGATACTTAAAGAAGCAGAAGCATATAAGGAAAACCGTATTGCAGAAGCTGAAGGACAGGTTGCCAGATTCAGCGAAACCTATAAAGAATATAAGAAGTTTCCTCTCATAACCAAAAAAAGAATGTTTTATGAAACCCTTGAAGAAGTCCTGCCTAAACTAAGTATCATTATTACGGATGGCAAGACACAGTCTATTTATCCGGTTGATAAATTTAATAATTAAGGGGAGGAAGTTATGAAGAAGACAAAAAAGTTATTTTTAATATTACTTATACTTGCCGGCTTTCTTGGATTCAGCTCAACCTATTCACTTAGGGAAAATGAATACGGTATAAGATTACAGTTTAATAAAATAGTTGCAGTAGACAATAATGCAGGACTTTATTTTAAATTACCTTTCATACAGAATATAAGAAAAGTGCCTAAGTCCATCCAACTCTATGACATCCGTCCAAGTGATGTTATGACTGCAGACAAAAAGTCCATGATAGCAGATATGTATATTCTTTGGCGTATTGTTGACCCTACCGTCTATTATCAGACCTTGAATGCCAATGTAAACAATGCTAAAGACAGGACAGGAATTACAGTTTATAACTCCGTAAAATCGGTTATATCCTCTATGACCCAGGATGAGATAATAGAAGCCAGAGGTGAAAAACTTACACAGACTATTACTGCTGATGCAAATCCTGATATTAAAAAGTACGGTATTGAAATAGTTCAGGCTCAGTTAAAATCACTTGATTTACCTGATGACAATAAACAGGCTGTGTATGACCGCATGATATCTGAGAGAAACAATATAGCTGCCTCTTATACTGCCGAGGGTGAAAGCAAGGCAAAAAAAATACAGAATGAGACAGACAAACAGGTTGCCATTCTTAAGGCTCAGGCCGAAAAGAACTCTGCAAAGTTAAAGGCTGAGGGAGAAGCAAAGTACATGGAAACCTTGCAGCAAGCTTATAATGACAAGGACAAGGCTGAATTTTATAATTATATAAGAAGTCTTGATGCCCTTAAAGTTTCACTTAGCGGACAGGGTGAGAAAAAACTGATGCTTGGCAAAGACAGTGAGCTTGCCAAAATACTTTACGGTAATTTTGAATAATTTAAATAAGGCGGTATTTTCATGAAAGATATTCTTTCTGTTAAGCCTGTCATAATAAAGAAAAGGACTTTGAAACAAATAGTTCATAGTCTTTTCTTTATTATGTTCAGGAATTATGCTTTGGTTGTGGTTGCCTTTGCCATCCTTACAGGGCTTATATTTGTACAGCTCTACTCAAGGTCTGCCATAGAAGCCAATCAAAAACTTCTGCTTAAACAGGCAAGTTCCATTGCAAAGAGAGTAGGCGTATTTGTTGATGATGATGACTATATTACCTACCCTTCATTTCTTGAAGTACTTGAAGAATTGGAAACAACTGATATATGGATAATTTCAAATCCCAAATCAAAGTCACCAATGCCTAAAAAATACACAAATATAGATATTTCAAGGGAAACTCAGCCTGAAATCTCCTCACTTTTTGACACTGTGTTTTTAGGAAAAGCTGATGCCATGGATGTATATTCCGAAACCTATGGTGCAGACTATATATTTACTGCTGTACCAATAGTGGCATCCAAATCTAAAGAGGTAATCGGAGCTGTCTTTGTAAATCAGGTTTCTGAATCTCAAAAAATTGTCATAAGCCGAAGTTTTACAATCATATTTATAAGTACTCTGATAGCCCTATTATTTTCTCTTATTTTTGCTGTCTTCCTTGCAAGAAGGCTCTCAAGACCCCTTTCTATAATGAGGGCTACCGCACTGAGGCTTGCCGATGCAGACTATGAGGCTCATACAAATATAAGTGAAGGAGGAGAACTGGGAGAACTGGCAGGAGCTATAGACTCACTATCCGACCGACTTAAGCAGGCAGATGAGGAGAGGAAAAATCTTGAGCAGATGAGACTTGACTTTTTCGCAAATGTTTCTCATGAACTCCGTACCCCTATTACAGTTGTCCGTGCCTATTCAGAGACACTATTAGACGGTATCATAGATGATGAGGCTACCAGATTTGA